>NZ_CP017661.1:2236092-2555534 GCF_016805985.1 Microbacterium sp. JZ31 | reverse complement strand
ACCCCTACTTCGTCACGGACCCGGAGCGCCAGGAGGCCGTCTTCGAGGACCCGTACATCCTCATCGCGAACCAGAAGATCTCGAACATCAAGGACCTTCTGCCCGTCGTCGACAAGGTGATCCAGTCGGGCAAGGAGCTCGTCATCATCGCCGAGGACGTCGAGGGCGAGGCGCTCGCGACGCTCGTGCTGAACAAGATCCGCGGCATCTTCAAGTCGGTCGCCGTCAAGGCCCCCGGCTTCGGCGACCGCCGCAAGGCCCAGCTGCAGGACATCGCGATCCTGACCGGCGGCCAGGTCATCACGGAGGAGGTCGGCCTCAAGCTCGAGAACACCGACCTCGACCTGCTCGGCCGCGCGCGCAAGGTCATCGTCACGAAGGACGAGACCACGATCGTCGAGGGTGCCGGTGAGGCGGAGCAGATCGAGGGTCGCGTGACCCAGATCCGCCGCGAGATCGAGAACACCGACAGCGACTACGACCGCGAGAAGCTGCAGGAGCGCCTCGCCAAGCTCGCCGGCGGCGTCGCCGTCATCAAGGCGGGCGCGGCCACCGAGGTCGAGCTCAAGGAGCGCAAGCACCGCATCGAGGACGCCGTCCGCAACGCGAAGGCCGCCGTCGAGGAGGGCATCGTCGCCGGTGGTGGCGTCGCGCTCATCCAGGCCGGCAAGTCGGCCTTCGACGGCCTGGCCCTCGATGGTGACGAGGCGACCGGCGCGAACATCGTCAAGGTCGCGATCGAGGCCCCGCTGAAGCAGATCGCCCTCAACGCCGGTCTCGAGCCGGGCGTCGTGGCCAACAAGGTCGCCGACCTTCCCGTCGGCCACGGCCTGAACGCCGCCTCGGGCGAGTACGGTGACCTGTTCGCGCAGGGCATCATCGACCCGGCCAAGGTGACGCGCTCGGCGCTGCAGAACGCCGCGTCGATCGCCGGTCTTTTCCTCACGACCGAGGCCGTCGTCGCCGACAAGCCCGAGAAGGCCGCCGCTCCGGCGGGCGACCCCACGGGTGGCATGGACTTCTGATCCATTTCTCAGAGAACGGCCCCTCCTTCGGGAGGGGCCGTTCTGCTGTCCGCCGTCGGGTCAGCGGAACATCCCGGAGGTCAGGCGCTCGGCCTCCGCATAGTGCGCGCTCGCGACGCCCAGCGCCCGGCCGAGGCTGTCCAGCGCCTGCTCGACGGACTGCTGGGCGCTCTTCCACTGCGTGAGCGCCGACTGGAACGCGCCGGCGCTCGCGCCGCTCCACGTGCTCTCGAGCTGCGCGAGCTGGCCCGTGAGCGTCGCCGTCAGGCCGCGGATCTGCTCGGCCGTGTTGAGGGTCTGCCCGTTGGCGGCGGAGACCGCCTCGGTGTCGACGCTGAAGATCGCCATTGTCTGCTCCCTGGGTCGGAGGGGATGGATGTCCCCACGCTAGGAAGCGCGCAGGTCCCTTGGCGGGCGGAGACCGGATCCGGGACGGACGCGGGCGCCGGAGCGGGCTGTGGACGGGGGAGCGGTCAGCCGGCGGTCGGTGCGTCGCCCGCGCGCAGCCGCGGCACCGGACGGGTCTCGGCGAGGCTCAGCTCGTCGTCCGACCGCGGTGCCAGCGGGAACGCGACGCGGAACGTGGCGCCGCCGCCCGGGGTGTCGAGCACCTCCACCGTTCCGTGCAGCGCCTCGACGATCGACGCGACGATCGCGAGCCCCAGTCCGCTGCCGCCCGTCTCGCGGGCGCGCGACGAGTCGGCGCGCCAGAAGCGTTCGAAGATCTGCCGGCGGATCGCCTCGGGCACGCCCTCGCCGTGGTCGACGACGGCGATCCAGCCCATCTGCGCGGCGACGTCCACGCCGACCTCGATCTCGATCGGCGAGCCCTCCGGGCTGAACCGGCGCGCGTTGCCGAGGAGGTTGGCGACGACCTGGCGCACCCGGTTCTCCTCGCCCTGCACGACGGGCGGCACGGCGACCGGGCGCATCGACTGCGGCACGGTGAAGTCGAGCGCGGGGAAGGCCGGCTGCTCGCCGTCCGAGGCCGCGTCCTGCTCCGGCGCCGCCGGCACCTCGCCGGTCATCGGCTCGCCGGGCGCCTTCGGCCTGCGGCGCAGCAGCGACGAGAGGCTCTCGGTCGCGGCGGTGAGCGAGCGCGGGCGCCGGCGCGCGGTCTCGGACGCCGGGGCCTGCGCGGCCGACTCCTCGGGCCTCGACAGCGAGATGGGCCCCGTCAGCGCCTCGATCGTCGTGTCCACGACCGTCACGGTGCGGCCGGGCTCCGCCACGCGCACATCCAGCGCGGCGTCTCGCGCGATCGGGCGGAGATCGAGCGGCTGAATGTCGAGCTCGCGCTTCTCATCGAGGCGCGCGAGGGCCAGGAGGTCCTCGACGAGCACGCCCATCCGGATCGCCTCCTTCTCGATCCGCTCCATCGCGCGCGCGGTGTCCTCCGGACCCTGGATGGCGCCCATCCGGTACAGCTCGGCGTAGCCGCGCACGCTCACGAGCGGCGTGCGCAGCTCGTGGCTCGCGTCGCCCACGAAGCGTCGCATCTGCCGCACGGTCGCGTCGCGCTCGGCGATCGCGACGTCGATCCGGTCGAGCATCGTGTTGATCGCGGACTTCAGGCGCCCGATCTCGGTGCGGGGCTCGATGTCGCTCAGGCGCTGGCTGAAGTCGCCGGACGCGATGGACATCGCCGTGGCCTCCACCTGCCCGAACCGCCGGAACGTCAGCGTCACGGCCCATCGGGTCAGCAGCGCGCCGCCGATGATCGTGACGATCGCCACGAGGAAGAAGATGCCGAAGTACGTCGCGACGACGCTGTCGACCTCCTCCAGCGGCAGGGCGACCATCTGCGTGAAGATGCGGTTGCTGCCCTGGAACTGCTGCACGGCGAACGCGGCGTAGAACTGCGCGTCGTCCTTCGTGACGCCGGGCAGCTGGATGATCGTGCCCTGATGCGAGTACGCGTAGTCGGTGGCGAACGTGGCCGGGAAGCTCGGGCGCGGTCGGTCGGGGCCCTGCCCGCCCGCGGTCGCCAGGAGCGACCCGTCCGGGCCGTAGACCGCGACGTAGTAGTCGATGCGCGGGGCGTTGGCCTTGGGCGTGAACTGCGGTCCGTCGGCGCCGTCCGAGGAGATGTTGAACAGCTGCTCGCCCACGGCGGTGCCCGCGAGCTGCGTCAGCGACGTCTTGATGTTGTTCAGGAGCGATTCGCGCAGGATCGGCACGGTGCCGATGCCGGCGGCCATGAGACCGAGTGCGAGCACGGTCACCGTGACCGCGGTGACCTTCGCCCGCAGGCTGATCCGCCGCCACCAGGTGGTGACAGCGTCGGTCTTGTTCGCCAGGACGTGCCTCTTTCGGTGATGCGCCGCGCGCGCGACGCGGCGGGATCAGCCCGCCCTGTCGACCTTCAGCATGTAGCCGAAGCCGCGCTTGGTCTGGATGAGCGACTCGGTCGCGTGCGGGTCGATCTTGCGGCGGAGGTAGGAGATGTAGCTCTCCACGATGCCGGCGTCGCCGTTGAAGTCGTACTCCCACACGTGGTCGAGGATCTGCGCCTTCGACAGCACCCGGTTGGGGTTGAGCATCAGGTAGCGCAGCAGCTTGAACTCGGTGGGGCTGAGGTCGATCTGCGCGTCGCCGACGTAGACGTCGTGCGTGTCCTGATCCATCGTCAGCTCGCCGGCGCGGATCACCTGCTCGTCCTCGGTGTCCTGCATCGTGCGACGCAGGATCGCCTGGATGCGCGCGACGATCTCGTCGAGGCTGAACGGCTTGGTGACGTAGTCGTCGCCGCCCGCGTTCAGGCCCTTGATCTTGTCCTCGGTCTCGTCCTTGGCGGTGAGGAAGAGGATGGGGGCGGTGAAGCCATGGTCGCGCAGACGCGTGGTGACGCTGAAGCCGTTCATGTCGGGCAGCATCACGTCGAGCACGATCAGGTCGGGCTCCTCCTCGAGCACGGCGGAGATCGTCGCGGCGCCGTTGCCGACGGTCTTCACCTGGAAGCCCGCGAAACGCAGGCTCTGCGAGAGCAGGTCTCGGATGTTGGGCTCGTCATCGACGACCAGGATGCGCGGTGCGGTCATGGCCCCATTATGTCGGTGCGGTCGAGGATCCGGCTGGATATCGCTCCGGATCTGCGGAAAGCGAACAGGGGGAGTATCCTGTGCGCCGCCTCCTGCCGGGCGGACGGCCGGGCGGCGCCGCTGCGCGACGAGGATGCCGGCGAGGATCAGCGCGATGCCCCCCAGCTGCGGCGCGCCGAGGGCCTCGCCGCCGAGCGTGGCGCCCAGCGCGGTGCCGGTCAGCGGGTTCAGCAGCCCCACCGTGCCGACGAGGCCCGCTGGCAGGCGCGCGATGCCGCCGAACCAGCACACGAACGCGACGCCCGTGGCGAGCAGGCTGACGAAGGCGAGCGCGGCGAGCTGCGGCGCCGCGAGCGCAGGAGGCGGACCCTCGACCAGCGCGGCCGCGGCCGTGAGCGCGGCGCCTCCTGCCAGGAGCTGCCACGCGGTCGTCGCGAGGATCGGGGTGTCGTCCGCCCAGCGCCGTCCGAGGATCGCGCCGAGCGAGGACAGCAGCAGTGCCGCGGTCGCCGCCGCGAGGCCGGTCGCCGTGACCTCGCCCGTGCCGCGCCAGACGAGCAGGAGCGTGCCGGCGATGGCGACGACCGCACCGGCGGCCAGCGTCACGCGCGGCCGCTCGCCGACGAGCAGCCAGGCGAAGCCGGCGAGCGCGACGGGCGCCAGCGCCATGACCGAGGCGGCGACCGATGTGGGGAGCAGCTGGGCGCTCAGGTAGACGAGCAGGAAGAAGGCTCCGACGTTGAGCAGGCCCAGGATGGCGGTGCGCCACCACCACGCGCCGCGCGGCCGACGGCGGGCGATGGCGAGCAGCAGGATCCCCGCCGGCAGGGCGCGCAGGGCGGAGCCCCAGACGGGCGCATCGGCGGGCAGGAAGTGCCGCGTCACGTAATAGGTGGCGCCCCAGCACACCGGAGCGATCGCGGTGAGGAGGATCCACCGCCATTTAGCTTCCATGGAAGCGATAGTAGCTTCCTCGGAAGTAAGATGGACCGATGAGCGAGGATGACCGGGTCGCGCGGATCCAGGCGCAGTGGCGGCGCGAGCGCCCCGACCTCGACGTCACGCCCATGGGGGTGGTCGGCCGGCTGCACCGCCTCGGCGATCTGCTGCGCGAGGAGCTCCTCGCGCTCTACGGGCGGTACGGCCTGGGCGAGGGGGAGTTCGACGTGCTCGCGACGCTGCGCCGCGCGGGTGCGCCCTACGAGCTGGCGCCGGGAGCGCTCGCGCGGCACACCATGGTCACCACCGGGGCGGTTACCAAGCGGCTCGACCGGCTGGAGGCCGCCGGACTCGTGCAGCGCCGCGCCAGCGCGGAGGACGCCCGGGGCCGGATCGTGCGCCTCACCGACGCCGGGCGGGAGCTCATCGACGACGCCTTCGCCGCGCACATGCGCAACGAGCGGCGCCTGCTGGAGGGCCTCAGCCCCGCGGACCGTCGCGACCTGGAGCGGATCCTCGCGTCCTGGCTCGCGCGCGTCGACGACTGACCTCCGTCAGGCCGCGATGCGCTCCGCATCGAGGATCGTGTAGCTGTAGCCCTGCTCGGCGAGGAAGCGCTGGCGGTTCTGCGCGAAGTCCTGGTCGACCGTGTCGCGCGCGATCAGCGTGTAGAAACTCGCGGTGTGCTCCGACTGCTTGGGGCGCAGCAGGCGACCGAGGCGCTGCGCCTCCTCCTGACGCGACCCGAAGGATCCCGACACCTGGATCGCGACCGACGCCTCCGGCAGGTCCACCGAGAAGTTGGCGACCTTCGACACCACGAGCAGCTTGATCGTGCCCTCGCGGAACGCCTGGAACAGCTGCTCGCGCTCGTCGACCGGCGTCGATCCGGTGATCTTCGGCGCGTTCAGCGCCTCGGACAGCTCGTCGAGCTGCTCGAGGTACTGGCCGATCACGAGGATCTGCTCGTCCGAGTGCTTGGCGATCAGGCTGCGCACCACGTCGATCTTGGCGGGAGCCGTGGCGGCCAGGCGGTAGCGGTCCTCGTCGGCGCTCGCGGCGTACTCGAGCCGCTCGCTCGCCGGCAGATCCACGCGCACCTCGTAGCAGGCGGCGGGCGAGATGAAGCCCTGGGCCTCGATCTCCTTCCACGGCGCGTCGAACCGCTTGGGACCGATCAGGCTGAACACGTCGCCCTCGCGGCCGTCCTCGCGCACGAGCGTGGCGGTGAGACCGAGGCGGCGGCGCGCCTGCAGGTCGGCCGTGAGCTTGAACACCGGCGCGGGCAGCAGGTGCACCTCGTCGTACACGATCAGGCCCCAGTCGAGCGCGTTCAGCAGCGCGAGGTGCGGGTACTCGCCCTTCCGGCGCGCCGTCAGGATCTGGTACGTCGCGATCGTGACCGGCTTGACCTCCTTGGTCTGGCCGGAGTACTCGCCGATCTCCTCGGGCGAGAGCGACGTGCGCTTGAGCAGCTCGTCGCGCCACTGCCGCGCGGACACGGTGTTCGTGACGAGGATGAGCGTCGTCGTCTTGGTCTCGGCCATCGCCGCCGCGCCGACGAGCGTCTTGCCCGCGCCGCAGGGGAGGACGACGACACCGGATCCGCCGTCGTGGAACTTCTCGACGGCCTCGCGCTGGTAGGGGCGCAGCGCCCAGCCGTCCTCGTCGAGGTCGATCGGGTGCGGCGTGCCCGGCGTGTAGCCCGCGAGGTCCTCGGCGGGCCAGCCGATCTTCAGCAGCTCCTGCTTGATGTGGCCGCGTGCCCACGCGTCGACCACGTACGTGTCGGGGGTCGGCTGCGCGATCAGCAGCGGCTGGATGCGCTTGTTGCGCGACACCTCGGCCAGCACGGCGCGGTCGGTCGACGTCAGCAGCAGCTCGCCGTCGTCGCCGCGGCGGATCGTGAGGCGGCCGTAGCGGTTCACGGTCTCACGGATGTCGACGGACACGGACGGCGGCACAGGGAAGCGTGACCACGTGTCGAGCGTCTGCAGCATGTCGTCCGCGGTGTGCCCGGCCGCGCGGGCGTTCCAGAGGCCGAGTCGCGTGATCCGGTACGTGTGGATGTGCTCGGGCGCGCGCTCCAGCTCGGCGAAGATCGCGAGCTCGTGTCGCGCGGTCTCCGCGTCGGGGTGCGCGACCTCGAGCAGCACGGTGCGGTCGCTCTGCACGATCAGGGGGCCATCAGCCATAGCCGACCAGTCTACCGGCGTCCGCAGGCGCGAGGGCGAAGCGCCGCTGACGCGGCTGCGCCGTCAGGCGGGGCGCACCGCCGTGATGCTCTTGACGGGCAGCGTGCGCTCGACGTCCGCGCCGCGGTCGCGTCCGCGCAGCCGGCCGCCGCCGAGGCCGGTGGCCTCGAGCACGAACGTGCGGGTCGATCCGTCGGGCAGCGACACGTCGACCTCGAGCAGCGCCCTCGCGCGCACGGCGGTCTCCAGCTCGCGTTCGCGCCAGGCGGCATCCGCGTCGCCGCTGTGGGCTGCGCGCAGCTGCGCCAGCAGCGTCGCGTAGCGCGCGAGCGGATCGGCGGTGGGCGGCGCGGACGCGATCCGGTTGCGGTCGAGCGTCTCGGTCCCGCCCTGCTCGTCGAGCGCGACCACGGGATACTTCGCGTCGGCGAGGGCCCAGTACACGGCCTCGCGCGAGGCGCGCGTGCGGAGCATCCTGCCGTCCGGCACGAGCCCGAGCGCCCGCAGCGCCTGGTCGACGGCGATCGTCTCGAGCAGAGCGTGGTCGCGGCTGGACACGATCGTGTGGCCGCCCTCGGGCTCGAGCGACACCCGCACCAGTCCGTGCCGGTCCGCGATGCGCTGCACGAGGTACTCGAGCGGCTGCGGCACGCCCGTGAGCGACAGCGAGGACAGGAACGACAGGATGCTCTCGGAGGTCTCGCCGGCGGACATGGCGCCCGCGATCGACGCCTCCGTGAAGCGGTAGGTCGAGGCCTGTGCGTGCGACTCGCGCGTCGCGATGCCCTGCAGGCGCACGTCCAGCGCGGGTGCGAGCGGGCCGGGGGAGATGGCCGTGAGGTCGTTCTGCAGGAAGACCTTGTCGACCTCGTTCGGCATCAGCGCCACGAGTTCAGTCGGATCCGCATCGCCGCCCTCGCGCAGCGACGTCGCCCACGCCGGCTCGGCGTCCCACGTCTCCGCCGCGCCCTCGGTCACGAGTCCGGCGAGCCGGAGAAGCCGGCGCCAGCGTTCGCCGCGCGTCGCCCACGCCCCGTCGAGCGGGTAGGCGTCGGGCCACAGCGCGGGGTCGATCCAGCCCCCGGACGGTGTGCGCAGGCCGGTGGGCAGCGCGTCGCGCAGCGCGGTCGCGAGGCGCGTCCACCGTCCGGCGCTCGACTCGCGCAGCCAGTCGGATCCCGCCGGGCTGACGAGCCAGCTGCGCTCGGTCACCGTCAGCAGGCCGGAGACCTCGGCGAGCGCGACGAGATCGTCGGCGTCGTCGGCGTCGCGCACGATCTCCTCCTGCGCCATGCGCCGCCGGTCCGATGCGCCGACCGCGCCGGTGCCGACGCGCGCGAGCGGCGTCCGCAGGGTCATCAGGATGAGGTCGGCGAGCGCCGACGTGGTCGTGAAGGCGCGTTCCGCCGCGTGCGCCGAGGCGATCTCGGTCGCGGCGTGCGGGGTGCTCTGCGGAGTGCGGCTCGCCGGGGCGTCGCCGAGCGCCGCGCGGACGGCGGCGTACGGAGCCCCGGCGGCGTCGGTGAGCCCGAGCCGCTCGGCTCCGGCTCCCGCCGCAAGATCCGCGAGGGCGTCGCGCGACAGCTCCGCGACCGCGCGTGCCAGCGACTCCGGAGTCAGCAGCGCCTCGGCCGCGTCGAAGAAGTCGTGCCAGTTGGCGTTCGCCGGCACGCGGCGCCGCGCGAACAGGTACGCGAGCTCGGCGTCCTCCGCCCGCGCCAGCCTCTCTGCCAGGGCGCGGGAGTCTGTGTTGTTCACGGCGCTCGGAGAGGTCACGGGGCGGCGGCGGTCAGGACCGCCCGGCCTTGCCCCTGCGGACGATGCTCATGACGAGCAGGGCCAGGATCAGGACGAACGCGAGCGGCAGGCCCACCATCGGCAGCACGGCGACGATCGGCCAAATGCCCGTGGCGTAGTCGGCGTGCTGCATGCCCGCGGCGGTCGAGATCATGATCGCGAAGAAGCACAGCACCGAGACCACGGCGATGCCCAGCGCCATGAACGCCAGGATGCGATCGATGCGCCGGACCGGCGGGTCCGCGGGGGTGTTCGTGCTCATCCTCACCAGACTAGTCGTTCGCGCTGGGGCGATAGGCTGGAGGGGCGGGATCGATCGGTCTCGCTTTCGTTTTCTCATCAGGGTTCAAGAGGTTGTGTCATGCCCACCGGCAAGGTCAGGTTCTACGACGAGGACAAGGGCTTCGGCTTCATCAGCGCGGATGACGGCCAGGACGTCTTCCTGCACGCCAGCGCCCTGCCCACCGGTGCGCCGGCGCCCAAGCCCGGCACGCGTCTCGAGTTCGGCGTCGCCGACGGACGCAAGGGGCTGCAGGCGCTTTCCGTGCGCGTGCTCGAGGCCCCTCCGAGCCTCGTGAAGGCCAAGCGGAAGCCCGCCGACGACATGGCGATCATCGTCGAGGACCTCGTGAAGCTGCTCGACGGCATCGGCGGCGACCTGCGTCGCGGCCACTACCCGTCGAACGCGCACGCGCGCAAGATCGCGGCCGTGCTGCGCAAGGTCGCGGACGAGCTCGATGTCTGACGCCCACGAGACGCCCGCCGAGGGCGAAGCGGCCGAGCAGGCCCCCGTTCCCGAGACGGCTCCGGCCCCCGCGGACGCGGAGGCGCCCTCGACCGTCGAGCCCGAGGGTGCCGACGCCGAGACAGCCGAGGTCGAGGTCGAGGCCCCGCCGGTCGAGCCGACCGCGGAGGAGACCGACGCCTCCGACGCGGAGGAGGCCGAGTCGACCGCGGACGAGGCGTCTGAGCCGGTCGGCTCCGAGCCCGAGGAGCTTCCCGAGCCGGATCGGCGCCTGATCGAGGCGCACGACCTCGCGCTCGCGGCGCTGCACGAGATCACTCCCGCATCGACCGTCGGCGAGCCCGCCGGGTACTCGGTCGAGCGCGACGGCGTCGTCTCGCTGCGCTTCGCCAACACGCTGCTCGGCTACCCCGGCTGGTTCTGGACGGTCTCGCTCGCCGTCGTCGAGGGATCCGAGCCGACCGTGCTCGAGGCGGAGCTGCTGCCCGGCGACGACGCGCTGCTCGCCCCGAGTGGGTGCCGTGGGCCGTGCGCCTGAAGGAGTACCAGGCGGCCCAGGCCGCTGCCGCCGCCCAGGCTGCCGCCACGGCGACCGACGACGCGGAGGACGTCGACGTCGACGCCGACGACTTCGACGAGGACGGCTCGTCGATCCTCCACGCCGGCGACGTGGACGGCGTCGACATCGAGACCCTCGACGCGGACCGCGACGACGAGTCGGATGACGACGACGATGACGAGTCGGATGATGACGACGAGTCGGATGATGACGACGAGTCGGATGATGACGACGACTTCGACGATGACGATGACGATGAGTCGGATGACGAAGACTTCGACGACGACGAGGACGACGACGATGACGACGACGACGACGACGAGGAGTCTGACGACGACGAGGAGGAATGACTCGTCGCTCTGACACGAACGGCGCCCCGGTGGATCCGGGGCGCCGTTGGCGTCTGCGAGAAGGCCACTTCTCCTGAGAACGCGGCGCGGCTAGACGCCTGCGGGCTCGCGCGTGCGCTCGGGCTCGCGGGTGACCGCGGGCTCGGCGGGCTGCTGCTTCTCGAGCGGCATGGTCCGGGTGTCGATCAGCGGGTTCTCGTCCTGCCCCGCGACGAGCTCGGCGGCCTCGGCGCGCGTCTCGACGGTGGGGACCGAGCCGAGCAGCGGTCGGCGCGCGGACTCGCGCATCGTCAGCACCGCGAAGCCGGCGACGAGGCCGAAGAACATGATGTAGAACGCCGGCATGAAGCTGTTGCCGGTGAGCTGGATGAGCCACTCGCTGAAGAGGGGAGTGGTCCCGCCGAACAGCGACACCGACAGGTTGTAGGCGATCGCCATGGCTCCGAAGCGGGACGCCGTCGGGAACAGCGCGGGCAGGGCGGCGGCGGAGGGGCCGATCCACAGGGCGACGGGCACGGCGCACAGCAGCAGGGCGACGAAGATGGCCCACATCTGACCCGTCTGCAGCAGCGCGAACGCCGGCAGCATCAGCACGATCGTCGAGGCCGACCCCAGCAGGTACACGGGCTTGCGGCCGATGCGATCGGAGAGGTGGCCGACCAGGGGCAGGCTCGCCGACAGCACGATGAGCACGGGCACGGTGGCCATGGCGGCGAGCAGGTTCGACACGCCGACCTCGGTCTCCAGGTACGTCGGCATGTAGCTCGTGAGGGCGTAGCCCGCGGTGTTGGTGGCGGCGACGATCGCCATCGCGATGAGGATCTGACGCCAGTAGTGGCGGAAGATCCCGACGAGACCGTGGCGGGCGAGCGGATCGGCCGCGTCCGCCTTGGTCTCGCCCGTCGACTCGGCGACCTCGTACGCGGGCGTCTCCGGGATGCGCGAGCGCAGCCAGATCGCGGCGACGCCGAGGGGCAGGGCGACGAGGAACGGGATGCGCCAGCCGTACTCGGTCATGGCGCCGGGGCCTGAGATCGACTCGACGATGAGGGTCGTCACCGCGACGGTCGAGGCGCCGGCGGCGAAGCCCAGGTACGAGCCGGCGTCGAGCCACGACGACCAGTAGCCGCGGCGTCGGTCCGGCGAGAACTCGGCGACGTACGTCGTCGCGCCGGCGTACTCGCCGCCGGTCGAGAAGCCCTGCACCATCTTCAGCAGGTACAGCGGGATGATCGCCCACAGGCCGATCTGCGCGGCGGTCGGCAGCACGCCGATCAGGGTCGTCGACGCCGCCATCATCGCCATGGTGAAGAACAGCACCTTCTGACGCCCGATGCGGTCGCCGATGGGGCCCAGCACCGCGCCGCCGAGGGGGCGCACGAGGAACGACACCGCGAAGCCGAACAGGGTCACGAGCAGACCCGCCTCGGTGGGCAGGCCCTCGGTGAACACCGCGGTCATCGTGACGGCCAGGTAGCCGTAGATGCCGAAGTCGAACCACTCCATGAAGTTGCCGACGACGGTGCCGGAGATCGCGGTGCGGATGCGCGACCGCTTCACCACGAGCACATCGTCGACGCGGAGCCTGCGGGGCTGCCGCCGAGGCGTCCGGGTGGCGGGGGTGACCGTCACCGGGTTCGCCTTCGGCGGCTCGCTACTGCTGCGGGGGTTCACGTTCATCACTCGTTCCGTATCGTTCGCGTGCGTTTCGACGAGTGCCTTCCGGGCGCGCGGCGGGCGCGGCGGCAGACACCAAAGCCACGAACATAGCCGGGGATGAGGCGGCCCGAAAAAGCGGGTGCGTCGATTTGACAGCGAGCGATGCGGCGTCAACGCGCGGGCGCGCTAGCGACCGGATCTGAACGGCTCAGCAGAATCTCATGAACCGCGCGCGGGGCGGCTCCGAGCCGCCCGACCGGGTCAGCGAGCGGTGTTGTCCAGTACGTAGTCGATGGAGCGGATCAGCTGACGCACGTCATCCGGATCGATCGAGACGAACGTCGCCACGCGCAGCTGGTTGCGGCCGAGCTTGCGGTACGGCTCGGTGTCCACGATGCCGTTCGCACGCAGCGTCTTGGCGATCGCCGCGGCGTCGATCGACTCGTCGAAGTCGATCGTGACGACGACGGGCGAGCGGTGCGCGGGATCGGTCACGAACGGCGTCGCCACCTCGGACGCCTCGGCCCAGGCGTACAGCGCGCCCGACGACTCGGCGGTGCGCGCGGCGGCCCACTCGAGCCCGCCGTTGCCCAGGATCCACCCGAGCTGGCTGTCGAGCAGGTGCAGCGTCGCGAGCGCCGGGGTGTTCAGCGTCTGCTGCAGGCGCGAGTTGGCGACGGCCTGCGACAGGCTGAGGAACTCGGGGATGTAGCGATCGGACGCCGCGACGCGCTCGATGCGCTCGATCGCGGCCGGGGACATCGCCGCGAACCAGAGGCCGCCGTCCGAGCCGAGGTTCTTCTGCGGTGCGAAGTAGTAGACGTCCGTCTCGGCGACGTCGAAGTCGATGCCGCCCGCGGCGCTCGTCGCGTCGATGACGGTGAGCGCGCCCTCGTCGCCGTGCACGCGTGCGATCGGGGCGGACACGCCCGTGGACGTCTCGTTGTGCGGCCACGCGTAGACGTCGACGCCCGCGACGGGCTCGCTCTCCGTGCGTGAACCGGCCGCCGCCTCGCGCACGTCGGGGGCCTCGAGCCACGGCCCCTTCGCGGCCTTGGCGAACTTGCCGCCGAACTCGCCGAACGTGAGGTGCTGGCTGCGGCGCTCGATCAGGCCGAACGCGGCGGCGTCCCAGAACGCGGTCGATCCGCCGTTGCCGAGCACGATCTCGTAGCCGTCGGGCAGGCGGAACAGCGCGGACAGCTGCTCGCGGACGCTCGCCACGAGGTTCTTCACGGGCGCCTGCCGGTGCGAGGTGCCGAGCAGCGTCGTGCCCACGGCGGCGAGGGCCTCGACCTGCTCCGCTCGCACCTTGGCCGGTCCGCATCCGAAGCGTCCGTCGGCGGGCAGGAGATCGGCGGGGATCGTGAGCGTCATGCGCCCCAGCATATTGCCGGGAGGAGGCGCCTCCCGCCCGCATGACGCCCCGCGCGACGGCCCGCCTCCGGTGTCCTTCGCGGTCGTTAGGATTACCTGAGTACGCGCGTCCGCATTCTTCCGACGGGGCAGCAATGACCGACCTGATCGACACCACCGAGATGTACCTCCGCACGATCCTCGAGCTCGAGGAGGAGAACATCGTGCCGCTGCGCGCGCGCATCTCGGAGCGTCTCGGCCACTCCGGTCCGACGGTCTCGCAGACGGTCGGGCGGATGGAGCGCGACGGTCTCGTGGTGGTCGGCGACGACCGGCGCCTCGAGCTCACGGACGCCGGCCGCCAGAAGGCCGTCGACGTCATGCGCAAGCACCGCCTCGCCGAGCGCCTGCTGTCCGACGTGATCGGCCTCGACTGGGCGTACGTGCACGAAGAGGCGTGCCGCTGGGAGCACGTGATGAGCGAGCAGGTCGAGCGTCGCCTCGTCGAGCTGCTGGGTCACCCCACCGAGTCGCCGTACGGCAACCCCATCCCGGGTCTCGACCAGCTGGGCGGTGCGGCCGCTCACACGTTCGAGGAAGGGGTGGTCGGGCTCGTCAAGCGGCTCGACGCCGAGGGCGGTCCGATCCGCGGCACGGTGCGGCGCCTCGCCGAGCCGGCGCAGGTCGATCCCGATCTCCTCCAGCAGCTGCGCGAGGCCGGCGTCGTCCCCGGCGCGGAGGGCGACTACCGCTACAGCGAGGGCTACGTGCTCGTGCAGATGGACGGGCGGGAAGACGGCCTGGAGCTGCCGGTCGAGCTCGCGTCCCACATCTTCCTCGTCGACGACCGCGTCGCCGCCTGATCGGCGGTCACGCCTGCGTCCCACGGGCGGGCCGGGCACGCCTCGCGGCGCCTGCCAGAGGATTGACAGGCGCGGATCCGGATCCGAGCGTGACAATTCCGTTACCTTCCCGTAGTCTCGGGGATACCCGGGGCCACCCCTTCCCGGGTTGCTCCGTGGGAAATCGCCTCAGCGGCTCGTCGTTCCACGGATCGCACACTGTGTGCCCCGACAACCCAGTGCTGACGAGCCGGCGGACCCGAACCGCATGGCGATGGAGGATCTACTTTGTCCGAAAACGCTTCCCTGCCCGAGCGCCCCGACGCCGACACCTCGAGCAGCCTCGTTCCTGCTCGCGCGGCCGCCGCTCCCGCCCGCCCCGTCAATGTCCGCAAGGCGATCCGTCGCGCGGAGCGCGATGCGCGTCGCGCCGGCGCCGCCAAGGTCCGTCCGATCCGCGCGATCGGCACGGTCGCCGCAGTCGGTGCGCTGATCGCCGGCGTCGCCTTCCCCGCCTACGCGGCGATCCAGTCGGAGGGCGAGGCCGTCTCGATGCACGACGTCGCCGCGGGCGCCGCCCAGTCGCTCGTCGTCGCGTCCGAGGTCGACGCTCCGAAGCTCGCCGGCTCGTCCTACTCCGCGACGACGCCCGAAGAGGTCGAGAAGGCGAAGGCCGAGAAGGCCGCCGCCGAGCGCGCCAAGGAGCAGGCCGCTGCCGCTGCGGCCGCCGCCGCTGCCGCCGCCAAGGCCGCATCCACCTACGGCTCCGTCGCGTCGGTGCCGAGCGTGCCCGCGCCGGCCGCCAGCGGCTCCGTGACGTTCCCGCTGCCCGGCGGCTACACCGTCGGCCAGAGCCTCGGCTCGGGCCGCGGCCACCAGGGTCTCGACCTGCTGATCGCGACCGGGACGCCGATCTACGCCGTCGCCGACGGCGTCGTGGCCACGGCGGGCTACTCGGGTGCGTACGGCAACCTCGTCGTCCTGAATGCGAACGTCGACGGCTCGGCCGTCGAGGTGCGCAACGGTCACATGAGCTCGATCGCGGTCTCGCCCGGCCAGAGCGTCCAGGCCGGCCAGGTCATCGGCTACGTCGGCTCGACGGGCCGCTCGAGCGCGCCGCACCTGCACATCGAGGTCCGCGTCAACGGCGGTCTCGTCGACCCGCTCTACTGGCTGCCCATGTGAGCTGATCCGACCCGGATCCTCCTCCACGACGCCCGCACCGATCCGGTGCGGGCGTCGTCACGTCCGGACGTCACCGACACGGGCGGGAATTCACTCCGCGTTGGGCGCGGCGGTCATGCGCGTGGGCTACCCTGATCCCGTCGCCGACAGGTCACGAGGGAGGAAAGGAGCTTCCGTTGGAACGAATACCTCGCACCCGCACCATGGATGCGCTCGGGCGTTACGTCCTGCGGCACCACGCTCTCTTTCATCACGTGCACGCGAGCCGCGGGTCCGCCGCGGTCGTGGAGGCGTCGTCTGTCTAGACGGCGCCTTTTCTCGTCTCTGCACACCTTTTCGATCCTCGAAGCGCACGCAAGTTCGTGAATCCCGGAAGCCGTCCGGGACCGACCTGGAGGACGCGGAATGCGCACGCTGGTACTGAACGCGGGTTACGAGCCGCTGGCGGTCATCTCCTTCAAGCGAGCCCTGGTGCTCGTGATGAGCGAGAAGGCGACGGTCATCGAGCACGACGAGGACGAACCCGTCTGGGGCACGTCGGCCGCCTACGACCGCCCGGCGGTGATCGTCCTGACGCGCTACGTGCGCGTGCCGACGACCCGTCGAATCCCGGTGACCAGACGCGGGGTGCTGCGGCGTGACGCCTACCGCTGCGCGTACTGCGGCAAGGCCGCCTCGACGATCGACCACATCCTGCCCCGCTCGCGCGGCGGCGCGGACTCGTGGGAGAACCTCGCCGCGTGCTGCCTGCGCTGCAACAACGTCAAGGGCGACCGCACGCCGCAGGAGATGAACTGGGAGCTGCGGATGACGCCGCGCCCGCCGCACGGCACCGCGTGGACCGTGCGGGGTGCCGAGCGCACGGACCCGCGCTGGGAGCCGTACCTGGCACTCGCCGCCTGACGCGCAGGAGGCCTCTCGTTTCACCCAGGGTGGGAGGTCCCGCCGGACCGCCCACCCGTCTGCACCGGAAAGGCATCATCGTGGCGAAGAAGACGAAGGCCGAGAGGGCCGCGGAGGTCGCCGTCGACGCGGCCGCCGACGCCGCCAAGGACGCGAAGAAGCTCAGCAGGACGCTGCCGAAGAAGGATGCGAAGAAGCTGCGCTCGCTCGCCGAGGAGGCCGCCGAAGCGGCCGACGTCTCGAAGAAGCGCATCGCCCGCAAGCCGCGCAAGGTCGAGAAGACCGCGTCGGCGGCCGTCGCGGCGATCGGCAAGGCCACGAGCAAGATCCAGTCGAAGCTCGCGGCGAGGGTGGCCGAGAAGAAGGCCGCCGAGAAGCTCGTCGAGAAGGCGCACAAGCGCGAGAGCGAGCGGGCGGCGACGGCCGGAGCGCCGGTCGCCGAGGCGACGCGCGAGATCGAGGCGCCGGACGCCCTCGAGACGGCGACCGCGATCGAGGCGCCGAGCGACATCGAGGCGACGCGCGACGTCGAGGCGCCGACGCCGGACGAGGCAAGCAGCGACATTGGGGCCCCGACCGAGACCGAGGCGCCGGCCGGGGCGCCGAACGCCGTCGAGGCCGCGGGCGGGAACGCGGGGCAGGTCGAGGACACCGCCGCCGCGTCCATCCCCGCCGAGGAGACGCCGAACGAGGAGACGCCCGCGGGGTTCACCCCGGCAGACGTCGAGTCCGGTGAGATCGAGGCGCCCGCGCCCGCGGTCGCCCGGGAGCGCGCGCCGCGGCGGCGCGCGCCCCAGGCCGCGGTCGCGCCGTTCGACGCGTCGAGCCTGTCGTCGCTGACCGTGGCGGAGCTGCGCGCGAGGGCGCGCGCCGAGCAGCGCCCCGGGTACTCGCGTCTGACCAAGGCGCAGCTCATCGAGCTGCTCTCCTGACGCGCCCGTGAGCACCGGCGGCGACCCGGCCCTCCCCGGGCCCGTCGGCATCCGCGCGCGTGGGAGGCGACGGGCGTGAGGCGTTTCGTGCGCGTGGTCCTGTGGGTCGTCGGCGTGATCGCGGTGCTCGCCGTCGGGGCGTGGTCTTCTGGAACGTCAGTCCGTGGCCCGCGGTGTGGCTCATCCGCTCGGCGCCCGATCCCGCCGGCCTCGAGAACGCCGACACCGCCGCGAAGTACGTGCCGGATGACATCCGCGCCGACCTCGACGTTGTGTACGACGGTGCGTCGGCCGAGGGACGCCTGGACGTCTTCCGTCCCGACGATGCCGATGCGGCCCTGCCGACCATCTTCTGGGTGCACGGCGGGGCCTTCATCGCCGGGCAGAAGGAGCCGCTGCGCAGCTATCTGCAGATCCTCGCCTCGCACGGGTTCACGGTCGTGAACGTCGAGTACACGCATGCGCCGGAGGCCGTGTACCCGACGCCCATCGAGCAGATGGATCGGGCGATGGCGCACGTCCTCGCACATGCGGAGCAGTTCGGCGTGGATCCGGAGCGCCTGGTCATCGCCGGTGACTCGGCGGGAGCGCACATCGCCGCGCAGACGACGATGGCGATCGCCCAGCCCGACTACGCGGCGCGCGCCGGACTGCCCGCGGCCGTCACGCCGGATCAGGTCGTCGGCGCCGTGCTGTTCAGCGGGCCCTACGATCCGACGACCGTGAACTACGACAACCAGACCTTCGGATTCTTCATGCGCACCGTGATGTGGTCGTACGCGGGAACGAAGTCCTTCCTGGAGGACGAGCACTTCCTGCATACGGCCCTGCCCGAGCACGTCGATTCCGCGTATCCGCCGACCTTCGTCTCGACCGGCCCGGCCGACCCGCTGCTGAAGCAGAACGAGGAATGGGTGCAGGCGCTCGAGGAGAACGACGTCGCCGTGACGACCCTCTTCTTCGACGCGGCGACCACCCCCGACACCGTCGGACACGAGTACCAGCTGGCGCTTGACACTCCGCAGGCGCGCGAGGCGATGGTCGCCCAGGTCGCGTTCCTGCGCGAGGTCACAGGCGCGGCCACGAGGGAAGGCGTGTCGGACCGCTGGTAGCGGCCCGGCCGCCGAGCCCGGCGTCGCCCATAGGCTGGGCGCATGAAGACCTTCACGCTGCCCGGGACCGACCTCGAAGTGCCGAACGTCGTTCTGGGGCTGATGCGCATCCAGGACAAGTCGGACGACGAGGTCCGCACCCTCGTGAGCACCGCTCGCGATGCGGGAATCACGTTCCTCGACCACGCCGACATCTACGGGTCGGAGGTGCACGGCTGCGAGCGGCGGTTCGCCGAGGCGCTCAAGCTGAGCTCCTCGGAGCGCGAGCAGTTCGTCATCCAGTCGAAGGCGGGCATCGTCAAGGACGGGCCGTACTTCGACTTCTCGTACGAGCACATCGTCGAGTCGGTGAACGGATCGCTCGAGGCGCTCGGCACCGACTACCTCGACATCCTGCTGCTGCACCGTCCCGACGCGCTCGTCGAGCCGGAGGAGGTCGCCCGCGCGTTCGATGAGCTGGCGGCGGCCGGCAAGGTGCGCGCGTTCGGCGTCTCGAACCACACGCCGCGCCAGGTCGACCTGCTGCGCAAGCACGTGTCGCAGCCGATCGTCGCCAACCAGCTGCAGCTGTCGATCACGCACGCGCCGATCATCGCCCAGGGCGTCGCCGCCAACATGCAGGGTCTCGACCAGTCGGTCGTGCGCGACGACGGCATCGTCGACTACTGCCGCCTGAACGACATCACGATCCAGGCGTGGTCGCCGTTCCAGGCGGGGTTCTTCGATGGGCCGTTCCTCGGCTCCGACCGCTATCCGGAGCTGAACGCCGTGATCGACCGTCTCGCTGCGACCTATGATGTGCCGGCCGAGGCGATCGCGGTGGCGTGGATCACGCGCCACCCCGCGCGCATGCAGGTCGTGCTTGGCACGACGACGCCCGAGCGGGTCGCCGCCGCCGCGCAGGGCTCGGACGTGCCGCTCACGCGCCCGGAGTGGTACGAGCTCTTCCGCGCCGCGGGCTACGTCGTGCCGTGACCGGCTGACTCGGTGGGGGCGGACGTCCCCGCGGGCGGGAGGGCGAAGGGGCCGACCACGTCGTCCCAGCGCTGGAGCGTCTGCTCCCACCAGAACCACGCGAACAGCAGCAGCGCCACGACCTCGCCGATCAGCGCGACGGGCACCGTGCCGAAGAGGGCCCAGCCCTGGCCGCGGGCGAGGAAGGCGAGCACGAGGAAGAGCAGGTCGGTGCCCATCAGCACGGCCACGAGCCGGTAGATCAGACGCTGCCGTGACGTCGGCGGCGTCTCGTCGGGCTCGGCCGGCTGCCAGCCGTAGACGAGCGGCACGACCGCGAAGCAGCCGAAGAACAGCAGCACGGCCGCGAAGTGGATCGAGCCGATCGGCCACAGGTTGAACGGGAAGCCGTCGCTGACGCCCGGGACGAACGCGAGCACCGCCAGGCCCAGTGCTGTGAGCACCGCGACCGCCGAGACGATGACGAACGAGCGGGTGACGGCGATCCGCTTCCGCCGCCGGAGCGCGGAGAGCACGATCACGACGAGCAGCACCGTGACGACGTACGTCGCGACTCCCACGCGGACGGTGGGCAGGATGTCCGCCGGGACGCAGGGCGCCGGCGCGCAGGCGAGCTCGCCGGACGCGGGTGTCGAGATCGCGGTCGGCACGATCGCGATCAGCGGCGCGAAGATCGCGGCGGCGTCCAGGAACGCGCTCGGAGTCCGTCGCCCCGACAGCGCCAGCAGCGCGACTGCTGCCGCGATCATCACGCCCACGAACACGGGACGCGCGGGCGTGTAGAAGTAGTGACTGATGGACGGCAGCACCTGCCAGCCGAGTCGCAGCGGCGTCCAGGACACGACGACCGTCTGGATCGCGACGCCGATGAAGAGCACCGCGATCAGCAGCACGAGCGACAGTCGCAGGTACCGCTGCGTCTGCCGCGCCGACGACGCGGCGTCGTCCGGTTCGCGGGTCGGCGTGCCCGTCGCCACTGCCGGCTTCTCCGACGGTCCGGAGCCGTCAGCCTCGGGCGCCGGCGCCCTCCGCCAGGCGCACGAGCAGCTGCAGGGCGTGATCCACGGTGGCGGCGAGCACCTCCTCGGGCCCGCCGTCCAGCTGCAGGTGATCGGCTCCGGATCCGTCGGCGGTCGCCCATCCGAGGTACACGGTGCCGGCCTCGTGACCGTCCTCCGGATCGGGACCGCCCACGCCGGTCGTCGCGACGGCGATGTCCGTCTCCAGCAGCGCGCGGACTCCCGATGCCAGGGTGGTCGCGCACTCGGGCGAGCACGGGTCCGTGCCCTCGGGCACGCCCAGCAGGTGGGTCTTCACCGGCATCTGGTACGCCACCACGCCGCCCGAGAACCACTCGCTCGACGACTCGCCCTTGCCCACCTCGCTCGCGAGCAGACCGGACGTGAGGGACTCGGCCACCGCGACGGTCAGGCCGTGTGCGCGGGCGGCCTCGCTGAGACGCTCGATAGGACTCTTCACGGATCCACTCTGTCATTCCGATGGCGAACTCCGGATCCGCTTGACGCGGGGGTGTCCAGCTGACAGGGACGAAGGCCGACAGCTGGTCGGATAGCGTCGAGATGTGACGCCTGACTCGATCGAGCCCGCGGCCCCCGGAACCGACGCGAGCGATGTCTCGCCCTGGTCGATTCGCGCGGAAGGCTTTGACGAGTCGCGCCTGGGGCGACGGGAATCCGTCTTCAACCTGTCGAACGGGCACGTCGGCTGGCGGGGCAACCTCGACGAGGGCGACCCGTCGGCGGAGCCGGGGAGCTTCCTCAACGGCGTGCACGAGCTGCACCCGATGCCCTACGCCGAGCCGGGGTACGGCTACCCCGCTCGCGGACAGGCCGTCGTCAACGTGACCGACGGCAAGATCATCCGCCTCTTCGTCGACGACGACCCCTTCGACGTGCGGCGCGGGCGCCTGCACTTCCACGAGCAGCAGCTCGACCTGCGCGACGGCGTGCTCCGACGGCGCACGCGATGGACGTCCCCGTCGGGATCGACCGTGACCGTCGAGTCCGAGCGCCTGGTCTCGCTCACGCATCGTTCGGTGGCGGCGATCCGCTACACCGTGACCGCGCATGACCATCCGGTCGCGATCGCCGTACAGTCCGAGCTCGTGGCGAACGAGCCGCTGCCGTCCGTGCATCCAGACCCGCGCGTGCAGGATGCCCTCGATCCGGCGTTCGCGGCTGTCGGACACCACACGCAGGGCGACTCGGCCACGCTCGTGCACCGCACGCGGGAGAGCGGGATCCACGTCGCCGTCTGCATGGATCACGAGACGTCCGGCGACGCCGGGCACGTGGAGCTGCGCACCGAGGTCTCGGACGATCTCGCCCGCACCACCATCCGGGCCGAGCTGGCACCGGGCGCCGGGCTCACGCTGATCAAGTACGTCGGGCACGAGGACGCGAGCCGCGTGTCGGTCCCGGCCCTGCGCGACCGCGCGGAGGAGGCCGTCGCCGACGCGCGCCGCGTCGGCTGGGACGGGCTCGCGGCCGAGCAGCGCGCGACGCTGGATCGCTTCTGGCATCGCGCGGATGTCGTCGTGGACGGGGACGACCGGCTGCAGCAGGCCATCCGCTTCGCACTGTTCCAGGTGTTCCAGTCCTCCGCGCGGCTCGAGGGCCGATCGGTGCCGGGCAAGGGCCTGACCGGCACCGGGTACGCGGGACACACGTTCTGGGACTCGGAGGGCTTCGTCCTGCCGGCGCTGACGTACCTGCATCCGGGTGCGGTGCGCACGGCGCTGCAGTGGCGGCACGACATCCTGCCGGACGCGCGCGCTCGGGCTCTGGAGCTGCACCTGGAGGGCGCCGCGTTCCCATGGCGCACGATCGACGGACGCGAGAGCTCGGGGTACTGGCCCGCCGGCACCGCGGCCTTCCACAACAACGCGGCCATCGCTGCGGCCGTCTGCCGCTACGTCCGCGCGACCGGGGATGTCGAGTTCGAGCGAGACGCGGGTGCCGAGATCCTGATCGAGACGTCCCGCCTGTGGGCCTCCCTGGGACGCTGGGACGCGGACGGCGGCTTCCACATCGACGGCGTGACCGGGCCCGACGAGTACTCGGCCCTCGCCGACGACAACGTCTACACGAACCTCTCGGCGCGGGAGAACCTTTTCGCGGGCGTCGCGGTGGCGCGCCGCCACCCGGATGTCGCCCGTCGCCTCGAGGTGACGGAGGCCGACCTCGAGACGTGGACGCGCGCGGCGGAGGCGATGACCATCGCGTACGACGCGGAGCTGGGGGTGCACCCGCAGTCCGCGGGCTTCACCCGGCACGCGCGCTGGGACTTCGAGGCGACGCGGCCCGATCAGTACCCGCTGCAGGAGCACTTCCCGTACGTCGACCTGTACCGCAAGCAGGTCGTGAAGCAGGCCGACCTCGTGCTCGCGCTCTACACGTCGTGCGACGCGTTCACGCTGGAGGAGAAGGCCCGCAACTTCGCGTACTACGAGGCGCTTACGGTGCGGGATTCCTCGCTGTCGGCGTGCGTGCAGTCGATCATCGCGGCGGAGGTGGGGCACCTCGATCTCGCCCTCGACTACCTCGACGAGGCATCGGGCATCGACCTCGCCGACACGCAGGGCGACACGGCCGACGGCCTGCACATCGCCTCGCTGGCGGGCACCTGGAGCGCCATCGTCGCCGGCCTCGGCGGCATGCGAGAGACCGACCGCGGCCTGCGGTTCGCGCCGCGCCTACCCGCGGCGCTGCAGCGCGTGTGCTTCCGGCTGACGTTCCGGGGCGCGCTGCTCGAAGTCGACGTCGCCGCGGACGGGGCGCGCTACACGCTCCTCGAGGGCGAGAGCTGCACCTTCCGCCACTTCGACGAGGAGATCGTCCTCGCCGCCGGGGAGTCGGTCACGCGGACGTCGCCCGCGCCGCCCGTTCTCGGGCCCGTGCCGCGACAGCCGCCCAGCCGGGAGCCGAAGCCGCGCTGACGTCGGCCGGAGAGTCGGCGCGGCGACGCGGATGCGCGGTCGCACCAGCTGCCGTGGAGCGGCGACGAGAGAGGCCCCTGATGAACGCCAGCGCCGAAGCCGACATGCTCGAATCCTTCTGGACGGCCACCGCCGGCCCGGGACAGCCAACTCGCGGAGTTTTTCAAGGCACTCACCCGGGTGAACAAGATCCTCCGACGCCGGGCGGAGGCACTCGACGCGGTCATCCGCAGCGAGCTCGAAGAACGTCGCGTGCTGAAGGCGGCCTGGCTCACCGCCGGCAACGACCGTATTTAGGGCGCAGCGACGGCCGTGTGGCCACGGTCTACGTCGCCTACGAGCTCTTTAGCGGCAACTGCGTCGAGCTGATGGTCGGACAGTACCCCGGCAAGGATTGGACCGGGTTCGCCGTCAAGGCGTACCCAAACCGCAGCAACGCCGGCGCCATATACACCGAGTTCAACCATGCTCCGCTCACCACGCGCTGGACAGATCCAGACGTCGACGTCGCCGCCGAGTTCCTCACTCTCGTCGACCGCGTCGAGGCAATGCACCCGCGCTGAGGCTCGATACAGCACAGCGACGGTAGCGAACGCGTACTCTTCCGACATGGCTACCTACGAACCAGCCGAACTGGCGCGCGAGCTCGAATATCGCGATGAGGCGAGACCCGGCAAAGTCGTCCGGGACTACCTGCGATCGAAGTACCCCGATCGCCCGAAGCATCAGCGCTGGGTGCTCGACGAGGAACAGGCGGCCGACGTTCGAGCTAACGTGCCGCGTAAGTGATCGCAGAGCCGGTGGTCCCGTCAAGGTGGCAAGTGCTCGGGTGTTCGTCGAGGGTGCGCCGGCCGATCTGCGCGGGGTCGACCCGTGGGGCAGCGAGCGCCGACCGACCGGTCGCACCATCCCACTCACCCACCCTCCTATCCCAACCAGCGGTACCGCGCACACGTGATCGAAGCGGTGGGACCCGATAGGTAACCGGTCGCCTTTGCGCTCGTGGAGGTGTCTGCAGATGCCTACGCGTTGTTCCTGGAGACGGGCGATGCGTGATCCTCAAACGGGCGGTGCACGATGACGGCCCCTCAAGCGCTATCTACCGATCATGTCTGCGTGCGGGACATCCCGGGAATCCACGAGCGAGCGTGGACGCCCTCGAAGGAATGCTCCTCCGCTGTGTCCCGAGCGTCCGGCTACCGCCGTCAGCCAGCGGACCGATAGCATCGCGCAAGAGCGGTGTTCGAGGGGGCCAATTGCCGGAGAGCAGTTTCAACCAGATGGTGCAGTGGCTTGCCGCCGACTGGGTGGATGGGACCGAGTCAATCGGAGTCCTTCAAGGGTTTGAGGGTCTCGGGAAATCGGGCGCTGCCGCTGAATTTCAGAAGGCATGGGACGGAACTCGGATCTTCTTCTCCGTACCACCGGAAGCCGACCTGGATGAGGTCCTCTTGGGTGTTGGGTCATCCTTAGAGGACGCTGGCATCCACACGATGACCGACTCCGCGAACTGGCTAGATGGCTTGTCCGAGATCCTTCGCGATCGGAAAGTCCTGCTAATCCTCGATGATTTCGAGCATCTCCTGGACCCGAATCGTCAGATCGGTAACCCCGAGTTTCGTCGATTCGCAAATGCCCTCTCCCGGTCAAGGGGTCAGGGTAGGCTTTTACTCGTCAGCAACTTCGCGCCCGCACCAGATGACTGGCTCGACCGGGCAGCAGTGCGGACGGCGCGCGCGATGTCGGACGGTGAGGGCGCCGAGTTCCTGAGTAAGTTGCTAACTGACCAGCACCTCGAAACCGAGGTTCCTCTCGACCTGCGCACAGATATCTGCAGTTGGCTCGCGAATAATCCGCGGGCAATCCGGGCCTTTGTCTCTTGCCTTGCTGGTGAGCCACTAGACAACATCATTAGCTTCAGTCAGGACACGTGGGATCTCCGGGATGAGCCCCCATCTCGCGAATTGCTGCAGTCAATCGAACGCCGGTTTTGGTCGCGCACAATAGGCCGTTTCGACCCCTCGACTCTGGCGCTCGCGGAGAACTTGTCTGTATACCGCCGTCCCTTCAAAGCAGATGCCATTGAAAGCGCTGGCGGCAGCCTTCCCAGGTGGCAGGCGGCACGGGACGCGCTCGTGGGAGCATTTGCTCTCGATAGGACACAGGCGTATTACTCAATCAACCCGATAGTCAGGCAGTTGGCGGCAAGTTCGTTGAATCGCCAGCGGCGCCGCGAGATCGCTGCGCACTCTCGTGCGGCTGAGCACTTCGCACGCAGAACCGGGACGACTTACAGGGATGTTGCGCGCGCCGGCGCGGCATTCATCGAGGCTCGCTATCACTACGGCAGGGCGGGTCTTGAAAACAGCGTGCACAACCTCGTCCAGCAGTTCAAGCAGGTGGCTCTGCCGGCGATGGCTCATTCAAGCTTCGACCACCGTGATCCGCGCATTGTCAGGGAGATGACGCCGGTCCTCCTCGCAACGCTGACCGGGTCTACGGCCCCTCACTACCGCTTGCGCGCCAGTCTCGTGCTCCTTCTTCACGCTCGCGGCCGTCACGGTGACGATGTGCTCGCTCTCCAGCATGCGACGATCGCCTCACAGGGCAAGGCGTCTCGCGAATTCTGGATGACCTACATCGACATTGCGGAATCGCTTGAGAGTGATCTCTACCTGTCGCGAATCGCAGACCGACTGATCCGGAACTGCGACGGGTTTGAAGGGCCTCTATCGCGTCTAGCTCAGGCACTTTGGCGCCACGGCGCAATCGACGCAGCGCTCGCCGCTCTCGATTCGGGTCTGGTGAGCGCGTCCGAGGAGATGCGTGTCTACTTGCTGAGTGTGCGGGCATTCCTACTCGCGCGGTCATCCAGAATAAAGGTGGCACTGGAGGACCTTGAGTCCGCTTACGTCTCTGAAACGAAGCGGTCCTCTCGGCATGCCCACCGGGTCTTCGAAGAAGCTTGTGTGCTGGCGCTCCAATTCGGAAGTGGGTCGGACCTCCGACGGCTTGAGGACTTGGCCGACAAACTCCCAACCGAGCTCCGAAAAGATTCTCGTGTGACTTACGCGCGCGTTCTCCAGCGCGTTCTACAGGGAGATTACAGAACGGCGGCCGATGAGGGAGCGCATCACTTGGATTATCCCGCCATTGCAGCACAAGTCGCATTCAGTCGATTGGTCGTCGGAGACCCGGCGGGTGCAGCGAGCGCGTTGACCGGCATCGGCCGATTGAGCAACAGATCGAACGATTGGCTGGTCGCACTTGTGGCGCTCGCCAATCGCGATGCGGACACCTACCTCGAGTTTATTGGACGAGCATCACGTAAACCGCTCACAGACGCCGACGTCGAAGACCCCTCGCTTTGGCTTCGCGTGTGGGATGAGATTCCGGACGAATACGGTTCGTACCCCGCCTACTACTATCCGCGTCTGCCAGCGGAACTGACCGGCCTGTCAGAACCGCTGATCCGCACTCCACAGAGCGGTTCACAATACGATCTAATCGCTGCGGCAGATCCCCGTGTCCCGGTGACTCCCGCCGTCAAGCAGTCCGTCCCGGGAACAGCAGAGGTGAGTGTTGATGATGTGGGGCGAGCAAGCGTGGTAATCAATGTCAGGCAGGAGTCAGGAATGTCGGATACATACAACGTCTATGGTCAGGCCGGGTACGTCGGCCGCGACGGAAAGCTTGGTGAGAACACCAATCAGCAGGGTGTGAGTGTGACAGAGGTCCTTCTTGCGCTCGACGTCCTCAGAGAACAGGCCGCCCGCTCAGGAAACGCGGAGATCGCGGCTGTGCTAACCGCCGCCCGCGATGAGGAGCAGCGGGGCGATCGCCCACATGCGGTCGAGCGTTTGAGAGCAATCGCGCAATGGATCGGCGATAAAGCTGGTGACGCTGCGGCAGGAGTCGCGGCTGGCACGATACTTGCACTCATCGGCTAGCGCTCCACACCCGAGCGGTGTCACGGAGTAGCCCGCAGACTATTCCGCCGTGTCATCCTGGCGACGCAGCATCCGGTTGCGAGGACGCCACTCGTGTCCTGCCTACCCCGTTGGGCTTTCATGCGCTCGATCCGTCAACGGGCATTGCAGGTACGCGGTCCATCGCATCCGGACGTGGGCGCGCGCGATAGGCGTCCGCCCTGCGTGCGGGTGTTCACGGCCGGAAGAGGCCGTGTGTGCCACCGGCTCGTCTCGAAGGCCTGGGCCGACGGACTTCTAGGCACACGATTCCTCCTCAAGCGCCTCTCGCGCGGTTACCTCGATGAAGTAGTCGCCATCAAGTTCGGCACTCCCGTCGGAGCTCTCGCCACGCCAACTCACGCGCAGCTGCCATCTCTCCATCCGTTCGGCGTACTCCTCAACCTCATCGTCGTCCCACGCCGCAAAGACGCGGATTTCCGCAACGACCTCAGCCTCGGCACTGATCTCGAACGTGCCGGTCGCATATCTACGCCGTACCTCGACCGAGTTCTCATCAAGATCCACGCTCGCGATGGCGTAGATCCGCGCGCCGTCAGCAAAGTCGTGGAGAAACCTCGATACGTCCTTATCCGGCAACAGGTCGCGCATCGCATCCGTGATCTGCTCCGGCTCGAGGAGGGCATCGTTCAGATCGAACGATCCAACGTCGTACTCGTCGGGGAAGTCGACGTCCTCGATCTTCCGGACAACTTCGAGGTGCGCGCCGGTTGCCGCGGACAACTCTTGTCTTAGCGAGTGGAGTTGCGATGTAAAGATCCCATCGTCTGAAACCAGAACGATGGAGTCGAACGGAGGATCGTCAATCTGTTCCATCGCGGCCAACCAGAGCAGGCTGTCGCGGTAACCGCCTCCGTTTTGATCAAAAGGAGGAACCCGATCGAGGGCTCGCCTCACCATGACGACGTGGTCAACGGCTGGCGGAGAGACGACTAATGCGCCGATCGTTTGGAGTCTTGCCGAGAGCCGAGCGGCGTAACTTGCAGCCTCCTCCTCGTAAACCGCTACTAAGGCGGCCCCGGCCGCCTTAGCGCTGGCGCTGGACTTCTTCAAGAGCGTGTTCAGGTCTCAAACTCGCTGCGCGTGGGCGCGCTCAAATATGCCTATAGCTTCGAGCTTCACCGACTCGGGTACCACCAAACGCAACCGCGCCGCAGAGACGGCAGCAGATGCAGAGTCCCACTTTTCGCCTCGCAGGAGAGGATTCCTCACTATGACATTGGCATCCAATATCACTAGCATCGCCGCGTGTCCTTCGTGGAGTAGCTTGGCTGGTCTGGGTGCCACCCTATGCGTATCCTCACTCGCAGCGACCAATCGCTCGCCCGAACGCTTGGCGGGCCTCTTGTGGGAAGCCGGCACGCATGTGGTGCTCGCACGGGCGCAGTTTCGCCCCGTATTGCGGCGTGCCATCCCGAATCGGCCCCTTATGGCGCGAGTTGGGCGCGCCTACGCGGCGAGCGGGCGCGCAATCGCCTGGACGTTGCACCCCGGCCAGCGGGGGAATCAGGGTGCCGGTTGGCAGTTCGCACGCGAACTGTCGGGGGCGGACTGTAGCGTCGGGTCGTGGATGCTGAGGTGTCGGCGGCGGTTGCCGCGTGGGTGGCTGCGGTCGGTGCGGTCGTGTTCGGTGGGACGGGGTTCGTGCTGGGGATGATGGCGTACATGCGCGCCGGTCGAGCCAATGAGGCAGCAACGAAGAGCAACGCGATCGCCGAGGACGCGAACGCTCTCGCCAAGGAGTCGAACCGGATCGCACAGTCTTCGGTAGAGGTGGTCGCCGCTGCGGATGCGCGGGCGGTCGAGCAGCATGACGTGCGGTGGCACCGCGAGTGGTACGACGCCGGGGTCTTCCGGCTCACGAACATCGGCCGCCACACGGCGCACGACGTCGTGGCGAACGTGTACGTCATCGAGGATCGCAAGCACAGGGGTTCGCGCTCGGTAGCCGAGTCGGTGAAGGTCGAACCCGGCGACCACATCGACGTCGAAGTTGAGAGCCTGGAGCCCCTGCACGCCGCAATGGAACTTGCGTACGCCGGTTCCATTGGCGATTCCGGGATGCGGTTGGTGCCGTTCCAGCCTGAGATTGAGGAGCGGGTGTTCTGGCGCTCCCCGCTCGGGGTGCCGCACGATCACCTGCACGCCGGGCAGGTGTGGTTCGACGATGGGAGGTCGTATCGCCGCCGAGCGCAGTCCACCGAGTCGGCGGAGTAGGAGGCCGTCGTGCGCGATCTGCTGACGCAGGTGCTTGACCTGCAACCCGATTGGTCGACCGGCAACTCCGAGGAGATGCGGGTGCGGGGCATGCTGGTGCGGGATGAGATTCCCGCGTGGCTGCGCGCGAACGTGCCCGCCCGCGACCGGCCGATACTCGTGCACGGCAGGACGGCATGGGTTTGAAGGCTCAGGTGCCGTGGGTGCGGCTATTCGACCCGCTGCTCAGCCCGAAGCCGACGGAGGGGTGGTATCTCTCCTACCTGTTCGCTGCCAACGGCTCGCGCTGCTACCTCACGTTGTCGCACGGGGCTATGGTGCGGCGCGACGGCCGGTTCTACCCCCGCGAGGCGGCCGAGACGGCCGGGCTGCTGCGGTGGGCGAGGCAACAACTCGGCGCGACAGATGAGCCGCAGATCGACCTCGCGGCGACACCGGGCTCGGCGGGCAGCAACTACGCCCGCACCGTTGCGGTGGCGATCGAGTATCCGCGAGATTCGGTGCCGTCCGCTGAGGTGCTCCGGGCCGACGTGCTTAGCATGCTCGACCGGCTCGACCTTGTGTATGCGGCAGAGGCGACCGATCCGGCGGTGCCCGGTAACCCGCCTGCTGACGTCGTGCTCGCAGTCGAGGAGTTGGAGGCGGCGGCGAACCCGCGGCATCCAAAGAAGTCTGGGCAGGGCTTTCGCGTATCGAAGGCCGAGCAGAAGGCGATCGAGCAGCGGGCCGTGGACGTCGCGACCGCCCACTTCGAAGGAGCGGGGTGGGCCGTTGAAGACGTGGGGTTGACGGAGTCCTACGATCTGGATTGTCGGCGCGGCGAGGAGCGGCTTTTCGTCGAAGTGAAAGGCACGACGTCACCCGGCGCGAGCGTGATCCTGACCCGTAACGAGGTCGCGCTGCACCGGGAAATGCACCCGAGCAACGCGCTCGCGGTGGTGTCGCGGATCGTGCTCGACAAGACCGCGATACCGCCAAGCGCGTCGGGCGGTCTGCTGCGGGTAGTGTCGCCCTGGTCGATCGCGGACGAGGACTTGACAGCGCTCGCTTTCACCTACTCGGGTGCGGCGCTAATCGACTCGGATTAGCGCCCGGTAAGAAGGTTGCGGTGATCTATCTAGACTTCGCGCGGGAGCGCGATCTCATGCACTTTCCCGGCGAGGAGGGCCTTCCCGGCTGGGATGACGCATCCGACGCTGATCAGGTTGGCCTCCGAGTGCTGCAGTACGGTTCAACGACGGTGGTTCTGTCGTGTACCGGCGGCGGAACCTGTGAGGCGCGAGGCGCGAGGCGCGCAAGCCGGACTGCGTTCGGTCGAGCGTCCTCATCGCACGGAAGCACGCACGGCCGCTGACCGGTCACTAGCGCTCGTGAGGAAGGTTTGCATACAGGTCGAACCATCGCCGAAGGCCCAGGGTCGATTCGCGGCCTCCCCACACATCCGCTCGCCCCGTCCGATCCTCGACCTGAACTTCATCACACCCCTCCAACGCAGTGGCGACCGTGGTTGCCCTTTCGAAGTAGGAGGGGCCAATTTCCTGGTCCGGGTTGAGATCCCAGTCCTCCCGCCACATGGTGGTGTGAAAGCTGTTCGAAGCGTGAAGCGTCAGCGAACTGCCTGAGCGGGTGAATGAATTCACCTGTCGAATCTCCTGGTCGTCGCCGTTGATCGATACGGGCATGTCACCTGCAGCGAAGAGATGCGAGCGGAGCGTCTCGACGACGGACTTCCGAACTGTGCTCCATCTCGTGTCGACGAAGCTCCGGACCGCATCGGCACCGTCAAAAGTCGTCACATCGAGTTCGGTGTCGGGCGACAGCAGGCTTCTCAATCTCTCGACGACAGGACCTGGGTTCGGGTCGCACACCACGACCCTGAGCGTCTGCTTGCGCCGGAACGCCTCCCGCAGGAGGCCGAGCGTTGTTAGGTCGGTGACGGGCATCGAATAACCCATAATCACGACTTCCTCACTGTCTGTGAGCGCAGCGCTAGCCGATCGCCAGAGGTGCGAAGTGAGCGGCCCTCCATAGAAGAGGGACTTGGTCGCCACCGGAGGAACAATGTACGGTTCTCGACCCGGTAACCAGCGCGACGTGTCAAAGCTCCGCTCGTCCTCGACAGCGCCATCGAAGAGAGGTACTCGTTCGAGGGTCGCGCCGCTCGCGTCTTCCGGCACCCAGAACCAGTTCACCGACCCGTGCAGCTTCAGCAATCGAAAAGAAGACCAGGCAATATTGCGACTGTCCTCGCCAATCGACTTATCGTTGCCGCTTGGTGCGAAGTTGATCACTGTGGGCCAAGGGAGGACGAGTCTTTCGTCGGGGTCGTACAGGCTCCCTCTTTTGGCGGCAATCTCGGTGAGAGTGTCGTAGTTGAACGTTGCGACCGGTGCCTTGGTTGCGTGCCAGATCTGAACCAGGCGCTGGAGCCACACCGGCAGGTCGGCGCTCGTGGCGATGCTTACTTCATCCTGAAGTACCCGTCCCACTTGCCGCACCGCCCGGGAATAGAGGCCGAGTGATTCGTAATTCTCGGCACGGTTTCGATACGGCTCCGCAGTGGCGACTAGCGACATCCACGTTTCGAAGTCCTCGATCTCGTGGCGGGCAACACGATCTTTAAGCACAGGATCCGCCTCGTGCACCCGACGACCGAGCTCGTTCAGTAGGGGCATGGATCCGGAAATCGCCCGCGAGAAGCCGGCGCCCAGGAGGTAAGTCGTCGTCGCGCACCGTCCTGCGGCCCGCTCGAGGCCATCAGCGGTCGTACTCTCGTGAGTCGCCATGGGGCGAGAATACGGCTTCGTTGCCGCTCAGTCGGTCTACGCATCTGACCCGCTCACACGTGCACACCTCCGGACAGCTACGGTCTGCGTGGTCGTGACGATGGTGAGGCGCAACGCTGAGAACTTCCGGCGGTCCGATTCGCGGTCGCCCCGCAGGCACACCGTCCTCCTCCGCATTCGCGTGGCGCCCGATCAGGTAACCGCCGTGGCTCTAGCTTCGGAACGTGGACTTTGAGTTCGGTTCAGTGCTCGGCGCTATCGCAATCATCGCAATACCGCTCATCGCGTGGCTCTCCCCGCGACTTACCCATCAAGGGCGTCTTCTCGGGCGCATCAGTCGCTTGAGCGCCGCGTATCAAGCAATGCCTCCGTCGACGGAGCGCGATCGGTTGGGTGAACAAATCACCAGCCTCGGAGCGCAACTCCTCGAGTGGATCGATGGCGACACTCATGCGCATCGCGTTGTGCGCCATTGGCTGAATGCGATCATCTTTATGTTTGCGATCGGGACCGCCTTCGCCGTGAACATTCAGCTGCATCCCGATCCGACCGTGGCGCTCATCGTCAATCTCGGCCTCGGGTTCGCCGCGGGCGTCTTGATGGTCATCACGACAGAGTGGCTCGACCGCCGTGCTGCCCGTCGGCGAAAGGTCGCTGCACAAGAAGCGCGTGCCGCTGCATTTCGTCGCGGCGAGGGTCTTTAGGCGCGACCGTACCTGGGTCGGTGCGAGGGCGGTGCGCGCTCGGGGAGCGAGGTGTGCCGGCCAGACTGCGTTCGGTCGCGGTCGCTGAGCAAGCTGGAGTCCGGCTGCGCCCCGGACTTGACGCGCTGGCGGCTTAGGAATGTGAATTGAGGCCATCGGCGGGTGGCCGAATGTCAGCAACACCAACGAGAGAGCTTCTCTATAGTCGAAGCGTGCACCGTCCGGCGTGGGCGCGGCCCGCCCGATGCTCGGGAGACCAGAGAAGGAGAACAAATGCCCACACCTTCCGCTGGAGGCCCCTATATTCGATCGGTGCGGGTGGCGAACATACGAGGGTTTGTCGACGAGGTGACTGTCTCGCTGGGACGGGCAGGAGGGCCCGCCCTGGTGTCAATGACGCTGATGGGTGAGAACGGGTCTGGCAAGAGCAGCGTTGCCGACGCGATCGAGTTCGGCGTCCGCGGTGTCGTATCGCGCAGGTCCGTCGGTGGAGCGAAACAGCGCCGCGAGCTCAGGAATCTGGTGGCAGCCGCGTCCGCGCCGAGAGTTGAGATCGACTTCTCCGACGGCACCTCGATAGCACGTGGACATGCGCGACGTGGAAGCAGCGTGGTTCACGCCGGACAGGAGCCTTTAGCGGGCTTCTCCTACTGTCCAGTAGTTGTTCGTCGACGAGATATCGATGGCTTCTGGCTGGTTCCGGATGAATTGCGCAGACAGTTCTTCTTCGACTATCTGCGGGAGCCGCGCGGCGCGTTCCTGGACTCTGAACGGCGAGATCAGATCGAGGCGGAGGCCGTCAGCGCCGAGTGGGAACTGTCCGACGCGCGCCAAGACTTCGAGGCGGCTGCAAACTGGCAGCCTCGTTGGCCCGAGAAGATTGCGCAATGGAGGAAGTTTCGGCCAATCGCCGTGGCTAACGGCCGGAAGGCGAGGATCCCTCGCAAGGAACTCAATGATCGGCTCGACGACCTCGAAGACCTCTTGAGAGAACGGAATCGCAGGCGGGGATATGCGAACGCTGCTGGCGAGCATGACTGGAGCGTTGAAGCGAAAAGGCTGGAGCAGATTCTCCGTTCGGCCGGGCCGAGAGTGGCAGCAGACTTTGTCGCGATCACCTCACTCCCCGTTGCCGCGCTCGACTTCAAGGTTGATGGGGAAAGCGGCCTTAGCCTCCGGGTCAGATTTAACGATGGGGTTGCTCGCGCGCCCCAGGACATACTCAGTGAAGCGCAGCTCGACTTGCTGGCGTTGCTGGTCCTGATCGAGGTCCACGTTGAGTGCGCAAACCTAGGGCAGCGAAAAGTCATCGTGCTCGATGATGTTTTCCAATCCGTCGACCGCGAGCTGCGTGCGCGAGCCGTCGATCACCTCGCAGTAAGGCTCAGCGGGTGGCAGATCGTCGTGACCGTTCATGATCGGCTGTGGAGCGAGATCGTGCGGCGCTCGCTGATGTCCGCTGGACATGATGTCGCACAAGGCGAGTTGCGTGCGACGAGTTTCGGGGTATCGCCGGCATTCGTGCAATCGCGCGCGGATATCATGGCCGACACTCGAGCCGCCATCTCAAGCGGAGGCTCCCCGGCACTCATCGTCGGTGCTGCAGGACGCGCGCTGGAAGCGGCCCTCGAACTGAGTACGCAGGCGCTCGGTACTCGGCTGGCTCGGAGCGAGGGCGATCGCTACACCATCAACGAGCTTTGGTCCCCGTTCGTATCGGAACTGAAACTCTGCGACACATCCGATCTTTATCAGGTCATGGACCGCGTCGAAAACAAGCGATACCTACGCAACGCAATCGGAGCGCACTACAACGAGGTCGCAGAGACGTTCACATTCCCTGAAGCGAATGAATTCGCCGCCCTTGTGCAAGAACTAGTGGATGCATTGTTCTGCGCGACATGTGGGAGAGCTCGCCGGCGCGCTTCCAGCACTCCAGGACGTTGGATTCTTGTGAACGATCGAAGCTGCAAGCACTCTGCAGGTTCATAGTCCGCGCCATGGCACGCGGTAGTCGTTCTCGCCGTCGGTTGACCTGTTCGTCCAGCTAGCCGAGGAGCACCCTCCGACCCTCGTCCGGTACGGGGTCGATACCGCCGTCCGGCAGACGGTCCTTCAACAAGAGAGGCGAGGAGATGTCGCGAGCGCCTTTCATGACGCATCCCGACCTCGCTCGAATCGCCGGGCCGAAAGACTGCCCGCTGAGCGCCCCGCGGATGGGACGCCGCTACATCCCGATGCCGCGTCCCGCACTCGGCGCACCAACCACCGGCCCGTAGTTATCGCCGCCTCGCGGTTCCGCGCCGCGCGCCGCACCTCCGCCTGGGCAGCGCGCATAGCATCCTGCATCGATTGCGACGTTGTGCACCCGCGCTCGCGTGAGGCCGACGTAGAGCCCTGCGGCGTCCACATCCGGGCCGACCACCGACGCGTCGGCGGTGTCGCCCTGCACGCCGTGCACGGTGGATGCGTAGGCGAGTTGCAGGTGATCGCGCGCGTACTCGGTGGACACGCGCGCCACCTCGCCGCCGTCGCTCACGGAGACAAGAGACAGGTACTCGTCACGGATGCCGCGCACGATCCACTGCGCGCGATTCTCAACCCCAGTCAGCCGGTCGTTGCGACGGGTCTGGACGGTGTCCCCGACGAGGATGCGCTGCTGCCCGATTCCCCACGCAGCGATGCGCACGTCGAGCTCGCCCTGATCGACTCGCCGCTGCTGGATGGCGTCGTTGATCGCATCCGCCTCCGCATTCGTGCCAGATATCAGCGTCACCCGCTTGCCGCGTGTGCGCCAGTCGAAGTACGCGTCGATCATCCGCTCACGCGCTGCGTCGTGATGTTCGACCCGGTCGACGTGACCGTGTTCGGCAAGCTCGCCCGCAACCATCAGCGCACGCTCGCGATCACCCGCATCCCGGAGCCGCAGCGTGAGCGCCGCGTAGTCGGGATCGCGGAACCGGTGCACCGTGTCGAGCTCGACCGCAGCGTTCGCGTGCCGCATCGCAGAACCCATCGCGCCTGCATGCCCAACCGGTAAACGTGTGATGCGTGTCACCCACGAACGCCAGCCCGACACCCTGCTCGATCGCGAGCTAGACGAGGACGTTCGCCGTCTGCAGGTCGACCATGCCGGCTTCGTCGACGACGATCCGATCGCGAGAACCCAAACACGTGCTGGGTTGGTCCGCCGTACACGGCGCCCGTGCTGGAATCGACTTCTTCCACTCGAAGCCTGGTCCACACCTTCGCGCCGGCCTCGTCGGTGGCCCATCGGTAGCCGTGGTCCGAGAGGCCCAAGTCGCTGATCGCCACTTGGGGCGTTTTGGCGTTAGTCATAGCGCTACCTTTCATTCGGGGCCGGTCGCGTGGGCTCGTGCTGTTCAGTGCTCGCCACGTCGAGTCGGCCGGGCCCGCTTTCCATGGCCGGGCCCTTGTCGTGTTCGGTTCCGGATGGAACCCCAGCCATCGTTTCCCGTTCCAGCACTTCGACACCATGCAATTTGCGGCAATTGGCAAGTGACCTAGCGACTCGCCAAAATGGAGTGCCATGCTTTCAGCGTGATGATGGAACCGACTCCGCTGGGGTCCGCCTTGCGCACCCTGCGCAAGTCGCGCAAGCTGACACTTGCCGAGCTCGCGGCCCGCGCCGGAACGGGCGAGAGTCATCTCTCACGCGTTGAGACCGGCAAGCGTGCAGATATCAGTCGCGACCTCATCGCTCGGCTGGAACACGTGCTTGATGCGCCTGGGGAGCTTGCGCGCGCAGCCCGAAGGTTGCCGGCGGAGCGCGAGTCAAGTCTCTCGGCACATGCAGGCGCCCTCGGTGCCCAGTACGAACGGCTCACCGAGCCCGCCTTGCGGCGGCTCGATGCTGTGCCTGTGGGCGAGGCGCTGTTCGCCAGAACACCGAATTCTCAACGTGGGAGCCAGGTGGATACGCGCGTGCTCTGCCGTTTCTACGGGTGCGACCCGCGTCCGGCGCGTGCGCGGCCACAGTCGCCTGAACCCGTCCTATTCTCCGCTCCACACCCGATGACGCATGTACCGACTAGGGTGGACATCAACCCCGGATCGGGAGTCGAGGCCGGTATCCGGCTCCGCTTCCTCGAAGCGCACGCTGCGGTGCACCTCGACGCTCGAGTGTACGAGTGCACCCTGCCGCGAATGGGCATGGCCGAAGAGATGCGCTTTATCGATATCACCTGCGCCGTGCTCGCGCCGAGGACACTGCTCGACCGGGCGATGCGCATCGCCGCCAGCAGCGTCGGTGACGAGAGCGACACCCCCGACGTCTGGGGTATATCAGGGGTTAGTCTCGTGGAAGATGTGGCCACGAGCCTGGGCATTTCCGCCTGGGTAGCCGTTCGACGTCTCGCTGAAGAGGGGCTCCTGGAGGACCAGGCGCTCTACGAGTCAATGCCAGGGAGTGTAGCGTGACTGACCACTTCGATCGGACACTTCCGAGCCCGCTGAGCCGCCTTGCCGACCTACGGTACCGAGCAACGGAGGCTGTCGTGCGAGGAGCTGCGACAGACGTTCAACTCCTCATGGCGCCGGCTGGCCGCCTCGAAGAGCAGCTTTGGGAGCTGCTAGGCCGAGAGAGTGCCCCCAAGCTCATGGTCCTCACTGGCAGTGCCGGATCGGGAAAGTCGGCAATTATCAACCACCTCATCCAGCGCGAAGAAGCGACCCGAGAGGGCCGTGTCGGTGCCCGGCTCGCAGACGCAACCCACTCCGACTCCCCTGACCAGGAACAGGGGCAGCGGCTCGCGACCTTCTTCGCCCCCTTCGCGGACGACTGCGAACATCCGGCCGAGCCCTGCCGCCTTGTCGCCTTGAACACCGGAATGGCGTTGAGCTTCTTCCACGACCTTCCTGAGCTGCGCGATGCCCCGCCGCTCACGGGATTGGAAGCGCTCCTACGTCGGCGCCTCGGCCTGCCAGTTCGTGATCCCGGGCGCGCACCTGTCTGGCTCGAAAGCGCAGTCCTCGTAGTCAACCTTGACCTCCGGCCTACCTCCGGCAACGCGGGGGACCTGTTCGACGAGATCCTCGAGCGTCTCGACCCTGATCGCGGTGATGGAGTCCTAGAAGGCTCTCCGCGATGCGGGACTTGCAACGTGCGTGACGCTTGCTGGCCGATGGCGAACGCCAAGGCAGTCTCCAGCCACTCCGGCCGAACCGCCATCAATGCCGCCGCAGGCCGAGTCGCGCTCGCGCGTGGGCGCCAACTAGCGCCTCGTGCCCTGTGGGACGCCGCAGCCCAGTTGGTGCTGTCTGGACTCCCGTGCGAGCAGCCTGACCCGTGTGACGAGATCGCGGCGGTGTGGGAAGCGGGAGATGATGAGGCGCTCTTGCGCGGGCTCGCGTGCAGCGGGGCGCTGGACGCCCCCGGTAAAGGGTCACTCGTCGGCGACATCAGCAACTTTGATCCGAGTTACGCCTCGACGGCCAACGCTCATGACATCATTTCCGACGCGGGTCTCGACCCCGATCGTGACGCAGAGCGACTCGTCGAGCACTTAGGCGATCATCCGGCCGTCGCGCGCGCGGCCGACCGCCTACGGCTTGGCCGTCTCCCGGATGACAGCAACCGCTTTTGGGGGCGGATGCTCGCCCGCGCCGCCTGGCTTGGGGGCGAGCTGGCCGACGCCGAGACTATCGACTCGACGTTCGCAGCAGCTCTGGAGGCTCAGGTCGCCGGCAGGGGACTCGAGGACGATGCCATGTACCACGCCATCGAGCTGATCGAAGAGGGCCTTGCGCGGGTCTTCGGGTTCATCGCCGGCGTCGAGCACTTCTATCCGACTGCCGGAAACGCTGAAGGCGCCAATGCGGACCTGCTAGTTAGGGCCCAGTTGCTCGACGGAGACCACCTCAGCCCAACCACCGACGCGGCCCTCGCGGCGAACCGGGACGGCGCGGAGACAGTGGGCTATCGCCCACTCGCGTTGGCGCTCACCGTAGCCAGCCACAACGTCACCGTGGACTACCCCCTGTGGCAATTACTGCGAAGGGCGACGGAGGGTGCAGCGCCGAGCTTGATCGAGCTGGAAAGCTTCCTCACGCTGCGCACGGCGATGCGGCAGGTTGGAGTAGATGCCGCTGCTGCGAACGCACCGCTGCTCGTCCGCCAACGAGGCCAGGAAGGGCGAAAATTTAGACTAGTAACTCGCTCCGCCAACGGCGACATACTCCGCGCTACAGAGGTGGTCTGATGCCAAGCGAAAGTGCTCTCCGCGCGATCCAGCGGGTCGCGAACGACACCGGCGTTTCCCTTAATGTCACCGAGTCAACTCTCACCGTCGACGGGGTTCAGGTGCCGCTACCGAGCAAGCTCACCGGCGAGCGTGACGAGCTAATGGGGATGGCACCGCTTTTTCCGAACACCGCGAGAGGCGACGACAGGGACAAAATCCTGTGGGGGGTCATTGCAGACGCTGCGCCCTCCATCGAGCAGACCGCATTGAGGCCGGATAGCGATCTGAACCGGAGCCTCGCCGGGCGTCTGGGGCTACCTACGGCGGCCGCGGAGGTGACCGCTGACGCCCTCAGGGATCGGTACTTCAACCGCAAGCAGGTGCAGATGATGTTGCCGGCTCACGGCAGCCTGCCCCTCAACTACGCCCACACGACGGGGACTGGCAAGCCCGCGCGTTACAGGATGTGGAATGGTGGTGTGCTTCCCTTCCTACTCTGGAACGCGGAGCAGGCGGGTATCGATGGCGACCTGCTCGCTGATGTGATCGGCTTCGTTACGGAGAGCTCCGAGCTAACGGTCCTGGACCGGCTGTTCCTCCGCGTCGCGCTCGAGGGTGGCCCGCGACCCGATACTCTCCCCTCAGCGGAGCACCTCACCGAGCGGTACCAGGATGCATTCACAAAACGCTTCGCGCCATTCGGCGGGCCCTTCTGTCAACCGAGCCTCGACCAATTTCGGGAGGACCTTCGTGCCGTCCTGACGGCAGAACTCCCTCGTCCGGATAAAATCTCTTGGCTAACGTTGCTTCTTAGCCTCCATCTGAGCATTAGGCTCTATCGGCTCGCCGTCGTAAAGGGCTTCGAGCTGGACTTGGTGGTAGCGGCCGCGGGCCAGATCGCCCCGCCGGCGGAAGTGCGCGGCTGCGCGTGCGTCAGCGGACAAGGACCCGAAGCGCTTGAAGACTGTCCCTTGGCGGGAAAAATCAAGTTCCGCGCGGGCACGGGGGCATACCGCCCCGTCAGCCTGCGTGATGGCTGCCGCAGCTCCTACGCCGACGTTGATCAGCGCCGTTTGTTGGACCTCCCCGCCACGCTGGTGACGTCCACCTTGGCCTCGGCGGCATGGGCGGCGCTAGGAGGGGGCGAGGCTGCCGAGAAGCAAGACCTCAAGGCGTTGGCTTCGGCTCTGGCTTCTAACTCAGAGTTGCGCGACAAGCACAGCGCCGTCTGCGCCGCCGTTGCGATCATGCATCACGACGCCTTCAAGAACGGTCAGGCACCGGAGTCTGAGCTTGTCGCGGTCGGCCAGACAGCTGCGAATCGGCCCGGTGTGCACGCGCTCCGAGAGGACGTTCGCAAGTTGCGGAGGACCGACCTGCGGCACCAGAGCCGAGACGTCGTTAACCAGCTGCTTCAGGTCAAGGCCGTAAACGGACCGGGCACGCTAATTAGCCGCAATGGCAACCTGCCGTACTTCGAAATCGATGAACAGTTGCTACTCCTCCTCACGCGACTCGTGTCGCGAGGCGAGCCGACCCCCATCGACGACTTCCTCCGCGGCCTACGGAGGTATGGTCTCGAGCCGCAGGACGCGGACGAAGCTGCAGCCGTCGCTGACGCGCTCGAGCGGCTCGGGCTGCTCGCGCGGTATTCCGACTCGGGGGAGGCCTCCTTTGTTCGCTTCTGAGCTAAGTGATGAGGACTACGCCGCGACCCTCGTCGCCGAAGGGTTGATCAAAGCTGCCGCCGCCCTCGGACAGCACAGGCGGCTATATCTCAGTGACTGCTTCGGCCTCGCACCGCAGCAGGTTTTCGCGGCGCTCCAAGGGCACCTTGAGGCTACGGCGCCGCCGATTGAGGTATCGGCGGCAGATGGCTCGACCCACACGCTGCTGGCGATCGACCTTCTTGGGACCCTTGGGCGAGGCGGCTACATGGTGCCTTACCTTGTTACGACGGGCCAAGCAGGATCCAACGTGGGTACTGCCGGCTTCGCAGCCTTCCTTCGGGACGCACTGCCGCCGCAGCACGAGGGACGGCCCACGGTTCTACTCGTCCTTGACCGCAAGCCCGTCGAGACCGTCAAGACTGCCGCTCAAGACGCCAGCGAGCTACCCGAGCTTGAGTGGTCGCAACTGCTGGAAACGGCGATTGATGATTCACCGAGTGACGTCAAGCTGCTGCTGACCGAGGCAATCCACCTCGCTGGCGAACAACTCCCGCAGACGGCGACGACGATTGGCCGGCTAAAGCACCTGGGGGCCTGCGCAGATGCGACGGCGGCCGGTGCCTCTCTATACGTGCTCGGGCCCTTCGTGTCGGATCCGGACGCGCAAACCACACCACGAGCCCGACTTAAGGAGTCGATGAGGTGGCGACAGAACCTTGACGCCTGGTCGAGCCCAGATGAGGACCTCGACGCCCGACTGCGTCCACGCTACGAGTCGGAAGACGACGAAGGCCTTGCGCGCGTCAGGTCAGCCCGCGGACCATTTGGACTTGACTACTCCGCTTTCAAGCTCGCTGACTTGCCGGTCGTTGGGGGGCTCGCGGAACTCGCTCGCCTCGCGCACCCTCTCCGCATACGCGGAGCAGCTGCAGCTACGGCCCAGAACCGGGCGGCCACCTGGATTCCGGGCGGCGGTACCATCGCGCTGGCCCTGGCGACCCCGGCGAGCCGTCATGAGACCGTTACCTTGCGATGGAGCGATGGCACCGTGGAGGATCTCTCGCTCGCCCCTGGAGCGCTTGAGATCTCCTTTGATGTCTCCGGCCCCGGGTGGAAATACGTCACCGTGCAGCTGAGTGGCGGGCAGTCAGCTGTCCTCGCGGTGAGCACAACCCCCGGGGCATGGGCACCAATCGAGGTCAGCCTCGGCATCGACCCCATCGTTGGAGCGTTCCTGTGCGGTGATCAACCCCAGGTCGTGGCGCTTGCAGCGTCGAGCGCTATCCTCGGCCAGGCGACCATACACATAGCGCCAGACGCGAACGGTGAGCGGCAGGAAGTCGCCACCCGGTTCGCGGGGCCGAAGCAACAATTCACCTCTTGGTCACGCCCCGGCTCACCGACGGCGAGCCGGGACCTGACGACCCCGAACCCCCACTGACTCCAGACGCGCCTGGCGACCCGGGCGGGGAGGATCCCGCTCCTCCGGAGTCTGACCCGGAGGACCCGCCCGCACTCAGCGCTCAAGCGGTACCGACGGCGGCGCATGCGATCATCCTCGGCAGCCGGGATGCCGCGGCCATCGACCTCACCGGCTTCCTCATCCTCGATGACGGTGATGCGGTCTTCGCCCCTCACCCATACAAGCTGCAGTCCCAGGACCTCGGAAACCGCCTAAACGGTCTGGACCTCGAGCGGGAGATCGTCAACGCCCCACAGACACTCGCCTTTCGCGTCGTGCGGACCGGCGCGGGTGAGCCCGAACTTGAATCGCACCCCTACCTAAGCAACCTCGACCTGAGCGCGCTCCCGTCAGGGCCGTTCCGTGCTTTCGAGGCAGCCAGATCGGCGCTGTTTGGCTCACTCGCCTCCGACAAGCAGCGCTGCAGTGTTCACGCCATCGCCGCCGGTGAATGTGTCGACGAGGCAGTGCAGTATGTCGAGACGTACCAGCGGCTCATCGCAGCAATCGCATCTCAGCCGCGGTTCCGGGCGGAGTTTGAAGCAGTTCTTCTCACCGATACCGTCTTTGACTCCGAAACGGGAACGTGGTGGATCGCCCCGACAGCACCGCTAACCGTTTCCTACCTCCTCCAGCTGGCCGGCCAGGCGCGCGCGTGGAGTGCTGATGCCGCGGCCCTGCTCGACGACGACTTGCGGACATGCACCCCCCGGCATCTCTTGCCGAACTTCTACTCCGAAGGAACGTGGTACCAGACGGCGGAGTCCCCGGCATTTCTGTGGAGACGGTATGAGTCCGCGAGCTCCTCTGATCCTGCTGAAAGCAGGCCTCGCTACATCGCCAAGCGGATCCGCCGCTTCCTAGACGTGCACCCGGCTTATCGGGATCGCCGCCAAGAATTGGCGATCGCCTTCGTTGAGCCTGGAGACGGCCACGGTCCGCTCGAGGCACTGCGTCTCTTGATGAAGCCGCTCACTAGGCCTGGGGCTGGGGCGACGCTGCCTCGCTTCATAGTCACCATCGTCAGCTCGAGCGACCGACCTACCGCGCTCGAGGAGGTATTGCGGGGCAGTGGCAGCCTCGCGTCCGAGATCGATCGCGCCCTGCGCGACCGCGTCAAGCTGAGGAGGGTGCACTCATCCGAGGATTTGGTTGATCACTTTCAGCACATCACGTTTGTGTTCCAAAGCTCCCTGCAGGAGGAACCGGGGGCGGTCGAACTCGATAGCAGGGCGACCACTCTCTTCGTCGGCGGCCTTGCCCCGCTCCCCGGCCGATCCGCGGAAGTTGACCGGAATGAGACAGCATTCCACTGGGGCACTTTCGCCGGCCCACATTCCGAAAACCCCCTCGGAGACATCGCGCGAAGCGGTCTGGAACTCGTCGGCGGGATGCCGCGCGCCCCTCTCGCCGCTGGTCGCACCAGGATGCCTACCGCGCGCGTGGGCCTCCGATTCCTCGAGCCCCTCTACGCCTCGAGCGCCTGGGTCGTCCACCTTGACCGTCTGCTTGGCCTCGAGGCGTTCGCACCTGACGCGACCGGCTCGCAGGCCCGGTATCTAATTGACTTCGAGGAACGGTCGGATCCTGGTCAGCCTGGCCTGGATGCAATCACAGCAACCTCGCGCATCAACCCTTACCGACTTGCGCTGCGACAGGCTCTCAACGGTTATGGCGCGCCCGAGGAAGAAGCGCTTGACCGCATCCTCCAACTGTTCAACGGAGTCAGCGGAAGATGGGCGCTTGATCTCGTTGGCGCGACAGGGCACGACTTGCAAGAGAAGGTGGGTCTCGCCGCTGCCCTCGAAGCAGTCAGAGACCTCGACGGCTGGCTGACCGAGGAAGGCGCCGCAGGCGTCATCATCCCACTAGACGAGCTAATCGAGAGCCTCCCCTCCGGCGCGCGCCCGCGCGATGGACAACGGTGCGACGATCTGCTTTACCTCCGCCTCCCACTTAACGCCCCCGCCGACGCTCCCCAGCCTCTGTACGCGCGCCTCCTGGAGGTGAAGTATCGGAAGGACGATGACGCGGCTGCCGCCGAGTCAGCTCGCCGACAGCTCGAGCGTAGCTACGAGTGGCTTCGACGTGTCTTCGACACCAGCGGGCCGGGACGCGCGTTCAGAGCCCGCGACCTTGCCGAGCTCCTGCGGGGCGCCGTCACACGAGCTAGATCCTTCGGCTTGCTGCAGCTGGACGCACAAGCAGACGTGGAAGCCGCTTTGGGCAGGATAATCAGTGGAGCCTACACTTTTGAGCTGGGCTACCAGGTTGGCGGGCGGCGCATCCACGGCGACTTCGTCAGCATCGAGTCATCGTCAACATCGGCTGTGCACCGCCAGGACCTTCCGGGCAGTGGCCTCGATCTGGGGCACGTTCGCCTGGGTCGGTCGGTGATCGACTCTCTTGCCAAGGGCGAAGCAATCGCCAAACCTCCGAGCTGGGCGGTCCCTGAGTTTGGCCCCGCGCCGCCGCCCGAAGAGCCGCCGACCACCGACGGTGGCGAACGCCCTCCCGCCGCTAGCCCTCCACCAGGAAGCGGCGGACGAGGCCACTCTCAAGTCAGTGCGTCAATGGGGCGTCCTCCGCACTCAACGCCAGCCGAGCTAGGCCTTGTCGCGCACCGTCTCGACACCGCCTTCGCGAAGTACGGGCTCGCAGTGGAGCCATTCACGCCCGAACTTGCCCAGGTCGGCCCCAGTGTCATCCGCTTCCGAACCCGCACGCTTGGGCGCCTGTCCATCACCGAGGTGGAACGTCGGGCTCGGGACATCGGCCGCGAGATTGCCTCGCCTGGAGAGGTCCATGTCGCCGACGAACCTGGGTTTGTCACTATTGACGTGCCACGAGCTGAGCGAGATGCCCTCGTGCTCGCTGATGTGCTTCCAAGCCTGGACGCGGCGCCGACGAGACCCGGATCCCTCGACTTCGTCGTCGGCGTGGCTCCGAGCGGTGAGGCGCGTATCGCAGACTTGAGCCGCCTCCCTCACCTCCTTGTCGCGGGCGCGACTGGATCGGGTAAGAGCGTCTTCCTGAGGGGACTCCTGACAGAGCTTCTCCGCGCGCGCACCCCCGATCAGCTGCATCTGCTGATCATCGATCCCAAGCGACTTGACTTCGTGGCGTTTACAAAGGCGCCGCACCTTCGCGGTGCGACGATCATCAGCGATCCTCAACACGCGGTCGAGACTCTGCAGGCGACGCTTGACGCGGAGATCGACATGCGTCAGCCTCTGCTCGAAGCCGCAGGTGTTAGCTCCGCCTCCGAGTTCTATGAAGCTGGAGGGAGACTGGAGGACCTACCTCAGCTGGTGATCCTCGTGGATGAGTTTGCCGACCTTGTGCTCGCGGGCCCAGACCCCCGGGCATTCCTAGACCTTATCCAGCGATACGCGCAGCTTACGAGGGCTTATGGAATCTACCTGGTTCTAGCCACGCAGCGACCGAGCGTCAACGTAGTCACAGGGAGCATCAAAGCAAACCTCGCGGCCCGCATCGCATTCTCGCTGCCGAGCGTCCGCGACTCGATGACTGTCATAGACCAGGGCGGCGCGGAAGATCTGCTCGGCGATGGTGACTTGCTTTTCTACCGGAGCGGCCGCGTCGAGCGCCTACAGGCCCCGTTCACATCGCTGCAGGACGTTCGGCAGGTGCTCCTTTGAACTGGCGCGCGCTCTGAGCGGAGGCCAGCACAATAGGGCTGCAGACAGCACATTGTGCTGGAGCCGATCGGGCCGACCGTGCCTCACCCGCGCGGCGGAGAAGCAACCCGGAACGGGCACTCCAAGCCGCCTCGCGAAACTGCGAGGCGGCTTGGAGTTAGCTCACCCTTGAGCGATGGTTCTTCAAGAAGTGGTTGCGCAGGTGCTCGGGTTGCCCCGTGAACCCCTTAAATCCGCCGAGCTTGTAAGAGGTACTACGTTCGGTAACCTTGACCTCGACTGCGAAGTCCTGGGCGAGCATTGCTAGACGCTGCTCCACGGTCGCCGTGGTCGTCTCGGTCACCATCCGCACTAACCGCTCAAGCGAAACGTATTCTCCGGCGGTCGCGAGGGCTCTGTAGACAGGGTCCTGCAGATCGGCGCTCAGCTGGGGGACTTCATGCGGAACACCCTCGTGTGCGAGAGCAGCGCGGATGGCATGGCCGATAGCTTCTGCCACCGGTGGAGGGAAGGCGTTGCCAATTTGGCGATACTGAGAGGTTTTGCGGCCCGCGAACTGCCATTTGTCCTTCTCAGTCCACCCCTGCAGGCGGGCGGCCATGGGGATCGTCAGACGCGGATACCGAGCCGATGGATGCAGAGCATTCATTTCTGGAGATGCGTTCGCGATGCCGTGACCGTCGACGGCAAGCTTCGCCCAACCTGCCTTTGCACGAGTCGGGCCCAGATCTGCCCCGCCGTGCTTCTTACTTCCGCCCACAAGGGTCGGTCCAACACCGTTGGCCATCGCTACCCAGTCATCGACGTGCTTCCAGCCGTTCTCGGCCATCAGGTCGCCGATGGTCTCGCCTACGGTCGTGCGCCTCGCATGAGGCTGTGGCCAGCGGAAATATGCTGCATCATCCGGCCGCATTGCGACCAACACGAATCGGGGCCGCAGCTGCGCAACTCCAAAATCCGCGGCCTGTAAGAGCCGCCAGTTAGCTACATACCCGAGCTGAGCAAGCCGGTCGAGTACCCGCTGCCGATAGCCCGAGAAGCGGGGCGCAGCCAGCCCACGAACGTTCTCCAGCAATAGCGCTCTCGGTTTAACTATGGCGACTTGCTCGACTGCCCAGGCGAATAGATCGCGCTCGTCAGAGGACCCGAGCTGCCGACCAGCCACTGAGAATGGAGGACACGGCACGCCGCCGGCAAGGAGATCCACGCCGGCATAGTCGATGGGACGCCACACCGCACTGTCAGCGACATCACCAACGGCCACCTCGATACCTGTGCTTTGCCGCAGTGTCTGCGCCGCGGTCGCGTCCAGCTCGACCGCAAGCACGTGATCGAATCCTGCGCGGTGCAAGCCCAGAACCTGGCCGCCGGCTCCTGCGCAGATCTCGACCGCTGTGGGGCGTGACGTTTGTTGCATGCGTAGGTGTGTCTCTCCCCGAGTCCGAGCTTCGTCATCTCAGCATAGTTTTCCTGCAGCCTCCGACACTGCATCGCGGCTGGCATGGATGGCTGGCCGAGGCGTCGGTATCGCTCTGCGCACCAAGCACAGAGCTTCATGGGCTATCGTGTGCTCCCAGATCCGCAACACGCACCAGCCCGCTTCCTCCAGCGCCCGCGTATTGGCCTCGTCACGAGTTCGATTCCGCTCGAGCTTGGGCTCCCAATAGTCCGTGTTCACGCGAGGCGTCCGGCCGTGCTCTGGGCAGGAATGCCAGAAGCAGCCGTCGACAAAAATGGCGACTCTCGCGCGTGTGAAGACGATATCGGGCCGAATGCGTGCCCCAGCAACGTCGACACGATAGTCACAACGATACCGGTACCCAGCTGCATGAAGCAGGCGGCGAATGGCGAGCTCCGGGCCTGTATCACGACGTCGGATCGCTTGCATATTGTTGCGGCGCGCCGATCCCTCGCCGGTTCCTGACACAGTCGCCTCCCTACCGAATGCTCCTTGCACACATCGTTGTCGGCCAGTCTGCGTGCGCCGAACCGAGGCTGCAACAGCTCTCGATCCGAGACGCGATCGCCGAGCCTACTGCGGGTACTCGAGCCTGTCGGCGGCGTTCCAACGTCGAAGGTTTCGGCGCCCCTGGTGTCCGACTGCCGTCGACACCTGCCGATCGAGGATCGGCGAACGCAGAAACCCACGGAGTCATAAAATCGGACCGAGACGGTGTCCTGGGGGAGAGGCCGCTCCCCCTTCGACTCCCACCGTCGCAAGACGCACTGCCGCCTAGCGCGTCACAGTAGCGGGACGGCGGCGAATGTTTGATCGACACTAAGCACAGACTTGAAGTGCTCGCGGAGATTGGGATCGCATACATAGAGGTACGTTCCGAGGATTCCTCGCGTGAGCAGCACGCCGTAGATGTTCTGGATCAGTGCGAGGAGGTCTTCATCGGTCGTACGTTGACGGAGCTTCCTGAGGTTCTCTTTGCCCTTCTTGTCGCGGTAGGCCCCGCGGTCTGCGGTCACCTGCTGGCGCGATGCGTCGAATCGAAGGTCCGCGCCGATGATCACCCCGGCGTAGTTGAGGTCATAGCCCTGGACGGTATGTATCGAGCCGACTTCATGGATCGAGCCGGGCGAGTTGATCCAGTCCTTGTCAGTGCGATTCCAGGTGAACTCAACTCCGTCGAGTTGGAAGTCGAAGCCGGGCTTGTTGCCGCGGGTCTTCCAGTCCCACGCGTACCCAGCAACAAGTCGGGCGAGCCCAGCCTCGCGGTCGCGTTCGCGGATCGCTTCCTGCATGTCGGCGACACTCTCGAAGAACCGAAGGTCGTACTCACCGAAGTCCGGGCGGCCCCCTGCGCGAAGTTCACCTCGAAGCAGCTGACGGATGAATCCCACGTAGTCTGCGTCCGCCCTCACCCGCATCTGCCTTGCCAGCGGAAACCACCGATGCGATCGCTTTGCGTCGGCGATCTCAGCGGCAAGAACCTCGCTCGGGAGATCTGCCGGCCGCACCCCCTGCTGCTCGTCGATGAGGAAAATCTGGTTCGTGCTCTGGGCGCGGATCCAGTCGAGCTGTGTCCTGTAGAGGTCGTCGGAGCCGAAGAGTCGTTCGTTGATGTCCGCGAAGTCGCGGTTGCGCATTCCTGAGGATTGGTTGGCGCGTCGATTGAGCCGGTGCGTCTCGTCGACGATAAGGAGGTCGAACGGTATAGATGACTTCCCGACGTCGAACGGGTTGACGACGAGGTCCTCGCTGAGCTTCGGCGTCTTCTTGAACACCTTCTTGATGGAGTCTCGAAGCGACTGCTGGGGAACGACCAGCCCGACGCGAACACCCCTCAGTAGCTCCCGGTTCTCGGGCACGAAGAACTCAGAGAAGAGGGAATCTTGCTCGATCTCATCCGTGTCTTCGTAGTCGCGGATGTCGGCCAGCAGCTTCATGAGGAAGATCGCCACAATGGTCTTGCCCGTACCCGGATTGCCCGGGATAACGCTGGTCGATCGCGTGCCTGTTGCGAGGTCCGCGAGGAGTGCCTCGACGATCTGCTCGACCGCGATGGCCTGCTCCCGTGTGAGCACCTTGAAGGGTGAGAGCTTGAATAGGTCGCTGTTCTCAATCTCGGGGATGCTGCGCTGGAAGATGCCCTCCGAGCGCAGCTGCTCGAAGATGTCTCGGAAGCTCTCGCGGTACTGGTCGCGCTCGTAGTACCGCGCGTCAATGATGCCCTCGTTCCCGTTGAGCACTGTGAAGCGCCCGTCGCCGGCAAGCCAGCGGATGAGGTGTGACTCGAGGTCGAGACACGCCGACTTGTTGAACGTCTCGTCTATGACGACGCGCACACGGCGGAACCCTGCCTTCGACGGATTCTGGAGATGCTGACGCATTCGTGACACAGCACTGACCGTCTCGCCGACGTAGACAGACGGCGCATCCGAGGACCCGGTGCTGTCGAGAACGTAAACGACGGGCCAGTTCGTCCGCCGTTCATCGCCGGACGCCCAAGTGGAGATCGCGGGCGGGGTGAAGTCGAGCCGTTCAATCTCAAAGGGCGTCATACTTGGTGCTCCGCCCCCTCGATCGATCTGCGGGGTACTTCGAGCGCGTTACGGCGAGCTTCTGCAGGACGATCTCGTCCAGGTCGACTCCCAGTTGGGCAGCGAGCAGCGTGCAATAGGTGACGACGTCGGCGAGCTCCTCGCGTACGCGCACCTCGTCTGCATCGTCGCTCCACTGGAAGCACTCGAGCAGTTCGCCCGCCTCGATCGAGATGCTCTTCGCGAGGTTTGCCGGAGTGTGGAACTGAGCCCAGTCGCGCTCGCGCACGAACTCCGACAAGGCTTCACGAACTCGCTCACTCGTCACGGTGTGACGGTATCGTACGGCGGCCTGCCCTCCGACAATCAGCCGCCCCAGCGATCGGACGCGGCGCAGTGTTCGTCGTCGAACGGCTGCTAAGCCACGCGCGCCAGCGCGGAGTCTGCAAGGAGTGAGCGGCCAGATCCGAGACACGACCGATCGCTACACTCTCCGCGTCGGGGAGACGCCCTCTAAGCGGGCAAGAACTCCTCCTGTGCGGTCTGACCTCGATAGAACATTCCGGTCAGAGGCGAAAAGACACTGTGCCCCTGGAGGGACTCGAACCCCCAACCGTTTCCTTAGGACGGAACTGCTCTTCCATTGAGCTACAGAGGCTGGCCCCGCAAGTCTAACGGGGAGTGCGGCCCGGACGCGGCGCGGCGCCGCCCGGAAGGATCCGGGCGGCGCCGCAAGCGCGTGCAGGCGCGTTACTGCTGCAGGGCGAGGGCAAAGCGCACGCCCTCCTGCGTCACCTGCGCGTCGAGCACCTTGTCATCGAGCTCGTCGGCTGCGGGTCCCTCCAGGAACACGCGGGCCTCGCCGCTCTCGACGACCGTGTCCCCCTGCTCGGGCGACGGGGCGAGCGTCAGCGCGTAGCCCTCGGCCGATGCGCTGGTGCCCTGGATACGGAGCCCCGCGGTCGAGGCATCCGGCGTCTGGGAGACGATCGTGCGAACCGCGTCGGCGGCGTTCTCGGTAAGCGTGAGCATCTGGCTCTCCTTCCCTCGGGACCGGCCACGATTCCGAGAATCCGGGCCGATTGCAAGGCTCGCTCGCGACGTCCAGGGGATACACACCGGACACAGCAGCAGCGTGGAGGGAGGAAAGAAAGACGTCGCCCGCGCCGGCGAAAGCCGAGCGCGGGCGATGTCTCAACGATCGCGAGATCAGTTGGCGGCTTCGTAAGCCTCGATGATCGCGGCAGGAACGCGGCCGCGCTCCGAGACGGTGTATCCGTTCCTCTTCGCCCATTCGCGGACAGGACCGTAATCGGTCTGGCCGGTGCGACGGCGGCCGCGCGGAGACGCCGACGCGGAGGTGCCGGAAGACATCCGACGGGCAGCCGAGATGTACTCCTCGAAATGGTCGCGCAGTTTCTTCGCATTGTCGGCGGTGAGGTCGATTTCGTAGCTCTTGCCGTCGAGCGAGAAGAGAACGGTCTCGCCTTCGCCGGGTTCGAGGACAGTGCCGTCGAGGTCGTCGACGAGCTGATGAACGATTTTCCGGGCCATGGCGCGATGATAGCGCGACAAACAGAGATATTTCAGCGAAAAGGCTACCCATGGGCCGCAGCGGAAAACGGAAAGGAGCTCGCTGATTTTCTGCTATGGGAGCAGGCCCCATTTGCGTGCCCGCGCCACGGCGGCATGACGTGTCGACGCATCGAGTTTCGCCATCGCCGCGCTCAGATAAGCCTTGACGGTTCCCTCGCGAAGGCCGAGCAGCTCTCCGATCTGCGCATTCGTCTCACCCAGGGCGGCGCGCGCGAGAACGTCGATCTCGCGCGGCGAAAGGCGCACTTCCGGAAGAGGCTCGGTGCGCGGCGCCTCCGCGAATCCGGAAAGGGCCGCGAGGCGCCGCTCGACATCCGCCAGCCGCGATCGGATCGCCGCATCGTCGATCGACGCAGCGATCGCGCGCAGCTCGGCATAGCTCTCGCGCAGCTCTTCGCGGTGGCTGGGGGAGAGGCGGTCGGGCGGCGCCGCGCCGGTGTCCTCCAGGCGCCGTCGCGCCTCGTCGCGCCGAGCCAATTCGGTCGCCAGCTCCTCGGCCACCCGGACGGCGGGCGCGGCGGCCACGCCGCCGATGGTGGAGCGACTCCACGCGCCGCCGTAGAGGACGCCGCGCGCCTTGCCCGAGACCACGACCGGTGCGGCCATCAGCGTGCCGATGCCCTCGCCCAGGATGTAGACGTCGTAGTCGTGCGTGATCTGGCGTGCGGTGCGATAGTCGCCGGTCATCCGCGGCCGCAGCTCGACCATCGCGCGGCCGCCGAGCCCGCGCTCGGGCCGGACGGAGAGGCCCTCCAGGGCGTCGGTGTGGTTGCCGACGAACGCGGTCATGCGGGCCACGCCGTTCTCGATGAGACCGCCGAAGGCGACCGGGAACTTCGTCCGTCGGGCGAGCTCGCGCACGGCGTCGGCCACGAGTCGACGGTCGTCTGCGATGTCCTGCTGCGCGGTCAACAGGGGTACCTACTTTCGGGGGTGACGGCCCCTTCGCCGTCTTTCGTAGCGTCGAAGCTATCACCGGCCGTGCGCCCGCGCATGGCCGTGCGCCCCGGAGCGAAGGAGCTCCGCGGCTCCCGACATGTGGCAAGGAGGCCTCGTGACAGACACGCCCCCCGGTGCATCCACGAGAGGACGCATCGACTACATCGCGGAGGAGAATTCGCCGCGATTCCGCGAATTGAAGCGCACCCACCGCTCGTTCGTGTTCCCGCTCTCCGCATTCTTCCTCGTGTGGTACTTCGTCTACGTCCTGCTGGCGGGTTTCGCGAAGGACTTCATGTCCCAGCCGGTCCTCGGCGACATCAATGTCGGACTGCTGATCGGCCTCGGTCAGTTCGTGACGACCTTCGGCATCACCCTCTGGTACGTGTGGTTCGCCAACAACAAGCTCGACCCGAAGTCGGCGGCCATCCGTGAAGACCTCGAGAAGCAGGAGGCAGGCGCGTGAACGTCTTCGCAGCGGCGGATACCGCCTCGCAGAACAATCCGGTCCTGAACATCACGATCTTCGGGATCTTCGTCGCGGTGACGATCTTCATCGTCATCCGCGCCTCCCGGAACAACAAGACGGCCGCGGACTTCTACGCGGGCGGACGGTCCTTCTCGGGAACGCAGAACGGCTTCGCGATCGCGGGCGACTATCTGTCCGCGGCGTCGTTCCTCGGCATCTGCGGTGCCATTGCCGTGTACGGCTATGACGGGTTCCTCTATTCCATCGGATTCCTCGTCGCCTGGCTCGTGGCGCTGCTGCTCGTCGCGGAGCTGATGCGCAACACCGGCAAGTACACGATGGCGGATGTGCTGTCGTTCCGCCTCAAGCAGCGTCCCGTGCGCATGGCGGCCGCGATCAGCACGCTCGTCGTGTGCTTCTTCTATCTGCTCGCGCAGATGGCGGGAGCCGGCGGCCTCGTCGCCCTGCTGCTCGGCGTGACCGATTCGATCGGCACCGCCGCGGTCGTGACGGTCGTGGGCGTGCTCATGGTCGGCTACGTGCTGATCGGCGGCATGAAGGGCACCACCTGGGTGCAGATCGTCAAGGCGTTCCTGCTCATCGGCGGCGCAGTGGTCATGACGATCTGGGTGCTGGCGATCCAGGGCGTCGACCTGTTCGGCGCCGCGATCGAGGCCTCGCAGACGCAGACGTACCCCGAGACCGCCAAGGCGCTCGAGGACGCCATCAAGGGCGGCGCCTCGGTGCTCGACCCGGGCCTGCAGTACAAGAATCCGATCGACTTCCTGTCGCTGGGCCTCGCGCTCGTGCTCGGCACCGCGGGTCTGCCGCACGTGCTGATGCGCTTCTACACGGTGCCCACCGCCAAGGAGGCGCGCAAGTCGGTCGTCTGGGCGATCATGCTGATCGGCCTGTTCTACCTGCTGACGCTCGTGCTCGGCTTCGGCGCGGCGGGCCTGGTCGGCTCCGGCGAGATCCTCGCCGCACCGGGCGGCGTCAACTCCGCCGCGCCGCTGCTGGCGCAGGCGCTCGGCGGGCCGGTGCTGATGGGCATCATCTCGGCGGTCGCGTTCGCGACGATCCTCGCGGTCGTCGCCGGCCTGACGATCACGGCCGCGGCGTCGTTCTCGCACGACATCTTCAACGGCGTGATCAAGCGCGGTGCCGCGACCGAGCGCGAGGAGCGCAAGGTCGCGAACATCACGATCCTCGTGATCGGTGCGCTCGCGATCGTCGGCGGCATCGCCGTGCTGGGTCAGAACGTCGCGTTCCTGGTCGCGCTCGCGTTCGCGATCGCGGCGTCGGCGAACCTGCCGACGATCCTGTACTCGCTGTTCTGGCGCGGGTTCACCACGCGCGGCGCCGTGTGGAGCATGTACGGCGGTCTGCTGTGCGCGATCGTGCTGATCGTGCTCTCGCCGGTGTTCTTCGGCGGCCCGACGAGCGTCCTGAAGACGGGGGAGGGGACGGCGATCTTCCCGCTCAGCAACCCGGGCATCATCTCGATCCCCGTCGGCTTCCTGCTCGGCTGGATCGGATCGATCACCTCCAAGAAGGGCTCGGAGGATCCGAAGCTCGCCGCCGAGATGGAGGTGCGCTCGCTCACGGGCCACGGCGCGGAGAAGGCGGTGCAGCACTGACCGCGCACCGCTGAACGACGAGCACGGCGCCGAGCGCCGGCCCGGGGCGGCCTACTCGCCTCCGGGCCGGCGCTCGGTCGTCTTCGCGGCGGAGCGCCGGTTCAGGATGCCCACACGCCGCTCGAGCCGCGGCGGTGGCTGCCGACCAGATGCGTGTCGACGATGCCCACCGCCTCCATCAGCGCGAACATCGTCGTCGGCCCCACGAAGCGGAATCCGCGGCGCTTCAGCTCCTTCGACAGCGCGATCGACTCGGGCGACGACGAGGGGATCTCGGTGTACGAGTGCGGTGCGGGTGTCTCCTCCGGGCGGAAGCCCCACACGAGTTCCGCGAGCCCGCCGCCGTCGCCCACCGTGCCGCGCAGCGCGACCGTCGCGCGGGCGTTGCCGATCGTGGCGAGGATCTTGGCGCGGTTGCGCACGATGCCGGCATCCGCCATCAGCCGCTCGACGTCGGCCTCGTCGAACTCCGCCACGATGTCGGGGTCGAAGTCCGCGAATGCCTCGCGGAAGGCCGGCCGCTTCCGCAGGATCGTCGCCCACGACAGGCCCGACTGGAAGCCCTCGAGACTGAGGCGCTCGAAGAGCCCCTGCTCATCGCGGATCGGCATCCCCCACTCCGTGTCGTAGTACGCCTGCAGCAGGGGATCCCGCGCGGCCCACAGCGGACGCGCGAGGCCGTCGGCGCCTGTGACGAGCTCTGAGGTGAGATCGGTGTCGGTCAAAAGTCGTCTCCGTTCGGGGTGCGGGGAGCCGCGGGAATCGAGAAGCTCGGCGCGGCACGCCTCTCGAGCTCGATCAGGAAGCGCTTGTTCTCGGGCCGACCGCCGTACTCGCCGAGCGAGCCGTCGGATCGGATGACGCGGTGCACGGGCACGACGAGAGAGAACGGGGTCGTGCGGCACGCGGTGCCGACGGCCCGGTGTGCGCGTGCTCGCCCGGCGCGCTCGGCGATCTCGCCGTAGCTCGCGGTCTCGCCGTAGGGGATGCGGCAGATCTCCTGCAGCGCGTCGCGGCCGAACCCGCGCGTCAGGCTCCAGTCGATCGCGACGTCGAACGACTCGCGCTCGCCGTCGAAGTACTCCTCGAGCTGTGCGAACAGCGCACCGCCGGACCCGGGGACGTGATCGGGCACCACGCCGTGCTCCTGCGCGAGCATCTCCAGCACCCAGCGGTCGGTGTCGTCCGCCACGTGCAGCGCGAGCACCGCGGCGTCGGAGAAGACGGCCGTGACGAGCCCGAGCGGCGTCGGGCCCAGGTCGTAGCGGAGGGTCACGCCCCCATCCTGGCGGCTGTCGCCGACACCGGTGTCGTCCTTCGCGCGCGGGGGAGCGATCCGGTCCCGGGGCTCGCGTGTGGACGAGGCTCGACAGGCCCGGACAGCGGGACAGCCTCCGCCACGCCAATCCGGCGAAACTCCGCGTCAGCCGCGCATCTTTACCATCGCCCGCACCTACCCTGACTCACGTGTGGCGGACAGAAGGCAGCGCCGCGATGGATCGCATCGTGGCGGATGACACGGGGACCATCGTGACCCCGACCGATCTCGGCGTGGCCGAGCCGGGGGTCGTGGTCGCGCACGTGGCCGACCCCGAACGAGAGCGGCTGCGCGCCGCGGCGGCGGACCTCGGCGGCCCGTCGCCGCTGCTGCACTTCCCGTTCGAGACCGGCCGGGCACCGGGTGCCGAGGCCGCGGCCGCCGGCATCGACATCACCAAGGCGCACCCCGGGAGCCTGCCGCAGTTCATCACGGGCAAGTCCACGCTGCTGTCGAACCTGTTCCGCGACGAGGTGGCCCTGCGCACCGCCCGCATGGCCGCCGAGCGGATCACGACCAAGCACCTCGAGCTGCGCACCGTCCGCGGCATCGATGCCGTCCGCCTCGCGGTGGGCATGGCCGTGTGGCGCGTCGCCGACGAGGAGTTCGCGGCTCCCGTCCTGCTGCGTCCGCTCGCCATCCGCCGCCACCACACCGACTTCGAGCTGAAGCTGCACGGGCAGTTCCGCGTGAACCCCGAGCTCGTCCGCGCGGCGCGCGACCACTTCGGCATCGACCTCGACGGCGACGCCCTCGCGGCGCTCGCGTACGGCGAGGGCGTCTTCAAGCCCCAGCCCGTGATCGACCACCTGCGCGCCGCGCTCGCGCACGTCGACACCTTCTCGGTGCGCCCGCGCCTGATCGTGTCGACCTTCGCCGACGTGGGCGGCGCGATGGCGCGCGACTGCGTGCGCCTGGACCACCCGCTGCTGAACGCGCTCGCCGGCCACCCCGAGGACCTCGCCGCGCTCGCCGCGGACATCACGCCCGCCGCGGTGCCGAACCCGGATGAGCGTGCCCCCGCGGCCGACACCCTGCTGCTCGACGCCGACGCCGAGCAGGAGAGCGTGCTGGCGCGTATCGCCGCGGGCGAGTCGCTCGTCGTCCACACGCTGCCCGGAACGGGCGGCACGCAGACGGTCATCAACGCGGTCGGCTCGCTCGTGCGCGCCGGCAAGCGCGTGCTGGTCGTCAGCGCACGCCGCTCGACGCTCGACGGCGTGCGCCACCGCCTGGCCGGCATCGCCCTGGACGGGCTGGCGGTCTCGCCGTCCGACCTGCGCCGCGACCTGATCCGCGCGATCGGCCGCAACGAGAAGGCCGAGCAGCCGAAGGTCGCCGAGATCGACGATGCGCTCGTGCGCCTGCGCACCGTGCTGCGCGACTACCGCCGCGCGCTGACGCGCCGGCACGACCGCCTCGGCGTCTCGGTGCTCGACGCCACCCGGGAGCTCACCAAGCTCGCTTCGCTTCCGCAGCCGCCGTCGACCTCGGCGCGTCTCGGCATCCGCGCGCTCGAGGCGCTCGCGGGCGACCGCACCTCGGCCGGCAAGACGCTCGCGCTCGCCGCGCGGCTCGGCGAGTTCAAGGTCGGACCGGACGACTCGCCCTGGTACGGCGTCACGTTCGCCACGACCGAGGAGGCCCGCCGCGCACACGAGCAGGCCGGCAAGCTGCACCACAAGAGCGTGCCCGAGCTGCTCGAGCGCGGCTACGAGCTGATCGCGCAGACGCGCATGCGCCCGTTCACCACGATCGACGAGCTCGGCGAGTTCCTGCGCCTGCTGCACGGCATCCGCGACTCGCTCGACCGGTTCAACCCGACGGTGTTCGAGCGGCCGCTCGCCGACATGATCCGCGCCTACGGCCCGCGTCGCGACGCGCAGCTGACGGGCGCCGCGCGCCGGCGCCTGAAGAAGCTCGCCAAGGAGTACCTGCGCCCGGGCGTGCACCTCGCGGACATGCATGAGGCGCTCGTGCGGATCCAGCACCAGCGCGCGCAGTGGCAGAAGCTCGTGGACGTCGGGACCATCCCGGACATCCCCCTCGGCCTCGCCGACGTGCAGGTCGAGTGGCAGCGCGTCGAGGCGGAGCTCGCGGATCTGGATCGCGCGCTCGGCCGCGGCACGCGGCTGTCCGCCATGCCCGTGCAGCGCCTCGTGCGCACCCTCGCCGGCCTCGCCGCGGAGTCCGACGTCTTCGACAACATCGTCGAGCGCGCCGAGCTGCGCTCCGAGCTCGCGCGCCTGGGCCTCGAGCCGCTGCTCACCGAGCTCTCGGTGCGGCACGTCGACGAGGCCCGCGTGGGCGAGGAGCTCGAGTTCGCGTGGTGGCAGTCGGTGCTCGAGCACCTGCTGCAGCACGACCGCGCGCTGCTGGGTGCCAACACGTCGGTCGTCGATCGCCTCGAGCGCGACTTCCGCCTCGTCGACGAGGCCCACGCGGCCGCATCCGGACCGCTCCTCGCGTGGCAGCTCGCCGCGCAGTGGCGCATCGGCATCGTGGACGAGCCCGAGGAGTCGGCGGCGCTGCGTCGCGCGCTGACGCAGGGGCAGATCACGCCGGACGGCCTCGCGGCCGCCGCGCCGACGCTCAGCCGGATCCTTGCGCCGGTGTGGATCGCGTCGCCGTACGAGGTGCCCGCGATCCCGGACGACCCCGCGTTCGACGTCGTGCTGATCGCCGACGCCGGAGCGATCGGGATGACCGAGGCCGTGCCCGCGATCCGTCGCGCGCGCCAGGTCGTCGCCTTCGGCGACCCGGTGACGCAGCGCCCCACGCCGTTCGTCGTGGCGGCGGTGGATGGGCCGGTCGCGCACGCGTCCGCCGACCGCGAGAGCCTGTTCGAGTCGCTCGCGGAGATCCTGCCCGTTGCGACCCTGACCCGCAGCTACCGCGCGGGTGGCGAGGATCTCGCCGAGCTCGTCAACGATGCCTTCTACGGCGGCGAGATCGTGTCGCTGCCGTGGGCGGGGTCCTATCTCGGCCGGGGCAGCCTGTCGGTCGACTACGTCGAGGGCGGATCGGGAACGCCCGACCCCGTGACGGGATCCGTCGAGAGCCCGGATGCCGAGGTCGCGCGCGTCGTGACCCTCGTCGTCGAGCACGCCGTCAACCGCCCGGCCGAGTCGCTCATGGTCGTCACCGCCAGTCGCCGGCACGCCGAGCGCGTCCGGGTCGCGATCACCGAGGCGTTCGCCGGTCGCTCCGACGTCGCCGACTTCGTGGCGCGCGAGACCGCCGAGCCGCTCGCGGTGCTGACGCTCGAAGAGGCGACCGCCGAGAGCCGCGACCGCGTCATCTTCTCGCTCGGCTACGGCCTGACCAAGCACGGCCGCGTGCTGAGCGACTTCGGCGACCTGTCGACGCCGGACGGCGAGCGCCTGCTCACGGTGGGCATGACCCGCGCGCGCCGCTCGATGGTGATCGTGTCGTCCATCCGGCCGTCCGCCTTCGACGAGGGCCGCCTGGAGCACGGTGCGGCGACGCTCATGGGGATCCTCGGCAGCATCGCCGCGCGCGGACGCGACGCGCGTCTGGAGGACCTCGCCGACCCGCTGACGCTCGCGCTCGCACGCGAGCTGCGCCGGCTGGGCGTCGCGGTCGACGTCGACTACCGCGGTCTGCTGCCGCTCGTGGCTCAGTACGAGGGCAAGGCCGTCGTCGTCGAGCCCGACCCCGAGTCGCGCGGCGAGTCGCTGCGGGAGTCGCTGCGCCTGCGCCCGCACGTGCTGCGTCGCCTCGGCTGGCACTACGTGCGCGTGCACGCCTTCGACCTCTACAGCGATCCCGCCGCCGTCGCCGAGCGGATCGCCGGCGTGCTCGGCGTCTCGCCCGAGGCGCAGCGCGCCGACGGCGACACCCAGCCGCTCGCGCTATAACAGCGAGATGGACGCAGAAGGCCCGCGACAGCGGATCGTCCGCGTGCGCGGATCGCGTCGGGCGAAGCTGACTCCGGTCGCGGGGACGCTGAGCGACTCGGAGGCCGAGGCGACGCTGCGCGGTGCCGAGCCGCCCGCGCAGAGAACGGCCGACTCCGGCCCCAACGACGAGCGCCTGCGCCGCGACGTGCCGCCGCACTACTGAGCCGGCATGCGACGAGGGCCGCTCAGACGGGACGGCCCTCGTGGGACGTGCGTCGCGTCAGGCTCGGGGTCGCTGAGCGGCGAGCAGGTCGCGGATCTCCGCGAGCAGCTCCTCCTGCGTGGGAGCGGCGGGAGCCGCCTCCTCCGTGACGCCGAGCTTGGCGGCGCGGCGCTCGGCGAGCTTGTTCATCGGGACGATGAGGAGGAAGTACACGACCGCGGCGACGGACAGGAAGTTGATGACGGCCTGGATGATCGCTCCGATGCCGAACTGGGCGGGCTCGCCGAACACGCCGGGCACCTCGACTACCCAGCCGCTCAGGCTCCCCGACGGCAGCAGCACGCCGAGCAGCGGGTTGATGAAGTGGTCCACCACGGCGGTGACGATCGCGGTGAACGCCGCGCCGATGATCACCGCGACGGCGAGATCGATCACGTTCCCGCGCGTGATGAAGTCCTTGAATCCCTGCAGCATGGGCTCTCTCCCCTTCACCGGGCGCCCGTCGGCACCGTCCCGTTCACGCGCCCGAAGCGGGCGCCGATTCCGTCTTCGATGATGCAGCAGGGGCCGACGCGCCGCCAGCAGTCGCGCTCGAGCCGCGCGAATCGGTGCGGTAGAAGCCGGACCCGTTGAACGTCACGCCGACCGAACCGTACTGCTTGCGCAGCGCGCCCCCGCACTCGGGGCACTCGGTGAGGGCGGGATCGGCGAACGACTGGACGGCGTCGAAGGCGTGGCCGCACGACTTGCAGGCATAGGCGTAGGTGGGCATGTGACCTCGGAGATCGTGAAGAGTCAGGAGCGGATCGGCAGTTCCAGCGTGCGCGTCGGGGTCACGACCCCGGTCACCGGCTGGTCGTGCACATCCTGCGGCACGCTGTCGACCAGTTCCGAATCATAGATGACCGCGTACACGGGAGGGCAGTTCGCCATGGATCCGATGGTCTTGTCGAAGAAGCCGCGGCCCCAGCCCATCCGCATCCCGCCGCGGTCGACGGCGGCCGCGGGAACGATCATGAGGTCGACGTCGTTCACGGCGATCGGCCCGAGCAGGTCGCCCACGGCCTCCGGGACGCCCAGCGGGCTCTGCACCTCTTCGCCGGCCGCGGAGGCGACCGTCCAGTCGAGAAGACCGTCCTCCCGCATCACGGGCAGCAGCACCCGGATTCCCCGCTCGATCGCGGCGTTGATGAACAGCCGCGTCCCGGGCTCGGTGGGGGAGGAGAGGAAGCACGACACGCTCCGGGCGCCGAGCGCGTCGACGAGCGCCTCCAGCTGCCGGCGGACGCCGTCCGCCGCGGTCTCGCGCTGCGCGTCGGAGAGCTGCTGGCGTCGCTCGCGGAGCTCGGCGCGCAGCGCCCGCTTGGCCTGATCGAGGGCGTCCGTCATGCGACGAGTCTAGGGGCGGGTCGCGTTCAGAGCCCGTTCACCTGCGGTCCCCGGGGCGCGCCCCGGTGGTTCCTATATCAGATCCCGGGAGGACAACCGCGGGTCGCCTACGATGAGGGAATGCACCCGCAGATCAAGGCAGTCATCCCCGCGGCCGGACTGGGCACGCGCTTCCTCCCGGCGACCAAGGCCACTCCCAAGGAGATGCTGCCCGTCGTCGACAAGCCGGCCATCCAGTACGTCGTCGAGGAGGCCGTCGCTGCGGGCATCCGCGACGTGCTCATGATCATCGGCCGCAACAAGAACGCGCTGGCGAACCACTTCGACTCGGTGCCGGAGCTCGAGACGAAGCTGCTCGACAAGGGCGACAAGGCGCGCCTCGAGCGCGTGCAGGCATCGAGCGACCTCGCCGACATCCACTTCGTCCGCCAGGGCGAGCCCAAGGGCCTGGGGCACGCGGTGCTGCGCGCCGAGGCGCACGTGGGCACGTCGCCGTTCGCGGTCATGCTGGGCGACGACCTGATCGACGAGCGCGACGAGCTGCTGACCACGATGATCGCGGAGCAGGCAAAGCGCGGCGCCATGGTCATCGCGCTCATGGAGGTCGACCCCGACAGCATCCACCTCTACGGTTGCGCGGATGTCGAGGAGACCGACACCGAGGGCGTCGTGAAGGTGAAGGGCCTGGTCGAGAAGCCCGCGAAGGAGGACGCGCCGTCCAACCTCGCGATCATCGGCCGCTACGTGCTCTCGCCCGAGATCTTCCCGATCCTCGCGCGCACCGAGCCCGGCAAGGGCGGCGAGATCCAGCTGACCGACGCGCTGCAGGAGATCGCGGCCGACCCGGAGGGCCCCGGCGTGTACGGCGTCGTGTTCCGCGGCCGCCGGTACGACACCGGTGACCGCGTCGACTACATCAAGGCGATCATGCGCCTCGCGGCCGACCGCCCCGACCTCGGCCCCGAGCTGCGGCCGTGGTTCAAGGACTTCGCGGCCTCGCTCTGACACGCACGTTCTCGGAGGAGTCGGATGGAAGGTCTCGCCCCGCGACAACATGGGCCGATCTCCATCCGGCTCATCCGTCACCGTGACGCGCGCGTGCTGCAGAACGAGCTCATGACCAACCGGTCGTGGCTGCGCCGGTGGGAGGCGACGAGCCCGGGAGGGCCCGCACCGCTCGACATGCGCGGCAGCATCCGGCGCCTGCTGCAGCAGTATCGCGACGGGCAGGGCGTGCCGTTCGTGATGGAGCACGACGGCGAGATCACGGGCCAGCTCAACGTGTGGGGTCTGGCGCGCGGCTCGCTGTCGTCCGCCACGATCGGCTACTGGGTGAGCGAGCGGTTCGCCGGCAAGGGCATCACGCCCACGGCCGTCGCGCTCGCGACCGACGTGTGCTTCACCGAGCTGCAGCTGCACCGGATGGAGATCTGCATCCGTCCGGAGAACGCCGCGAGCCTGCGCGTGGTGCAGAAGCTCGGCTTCCGCTACGAGGGCCTGCGCCGGCGGTACATCCACATCGACGGCGCCTGGCGCGACCACTACGCGTTCGCCCTCACCACCGAGGACGTCCCGGACGGCGTGCTGCAGCGCTGGGTCTCGGGCCGCGCACCCGAGCACGCGGCCGACGTGCCGCCCGCCGACCGCGTGGCGGGCTGAGCCGCTCTCGCGGGCACGCCGAGCGGCAGCGGAAGGGCTGACGCAAGGGCCGGATGTCCGGGGACACGCCCCGCGACATCCGTGGCGAGCGGAACGCGGTCGCCTACCGTTGGTCGCATGGGTGGGCAGCTGCTGGGTGGAGGCGTCGTCGTCGCCGTCGCCGTGCTGCTCTTCCTCGTGTACCTGCTCCCCACCTGGCAGCGGCGTGCGCAGTACGACGCCGCGGAGCGCAACGCCGTGCGCCTGAACCAGGCCCTGCGCGTGCTCGCCGAGACGAGCGAGACGCCGGACGTCGTGCGCGTCGAGCTGACGGCGCGGGAGGCGGCCGCCAAGCAGAAGCTCGCCAAGCGCCTGCAGGCCGAGCGCAGCCGGCTGAAGGTCGAGGAGACCCGCCTGCAGCGGGACAAGGACCTGCTCGCGCTCGAGCAGAAGCGTCGCGAGCTCGCGGCCCTGCGCGCCGCTCCCGAGGTGCGGCAGGCGAAGGCGCGCCGCCGCATCCGCCTCGCGGCGACCGCGCTGGCGCTCACCGGTCTCGCGGTCGCGGGTCTGGGCGTGTGGGCGCTCGTCGCCGGGGCCGGTGCGGCCTGGCTGATCGTCGGAGGCGCCGCCGCGTTCTCGGGACTCGGGCTGCTGCAGCGCATGGCCGCCGTGCAGGCCCGCGCCGCGCGTCGCGTCGAGCCCGTCGCGCAGCCGGCACCCGCGCGCCGCGTCGCGCCCGCGCCGCTCCTCGACGAGGCCGACCGCGGCTGGGTGCCGCGGACGCTGCCCGCCCCGCTCACCGCCACGGCGGGGTCGCGCGCGCAGACCGCGCGCGCCGAGGCCGACGCGCGCGAGGCCCTGCGTCGCGCGGCCGAGCAGGAGGCGCTGCGTGCGCGCGCCGAGCAGCTGCGCCCCGCGCCGGTGCCGATCCAGACGGCCCGGCCCGAGCCGGCCCCCGCGGCCTCGCCCTTCGCCCGCATGGGCTACGTCGACGACGCCGAGATCGAGGCGCACGTCCGCGACCTGCTCGCGCGTCGCGCGTCGGCCTGATCCGGCCGCACGCCACGCCCGGGCTTCCCGCCCGCGTGCGGGACGGCCGCCGAGGTCTGGTAATGTAGTCCGAGGTTCACGGGCCCATGGCGCAGTTGGTAGCGCGTCTCGTTCGCAATGAGAAGGTCGGGGGTTCGAATCCCCCTGGGTCCACCGGAAGAAGAAGCCCCTCGCCGCACGGCGAGGGGCTTCTTCGTTGTCGGGCGCGATCGCCGTCGTCCGCCGCCAGACCTCATCCGCCGTGCGAGACATCGCCGTGCGGTGATGTCTCGCACGCGGGGTGAGGTCTCGCGGCGGTGGGATCAGCTCTCGAGGCGCTGCGCGGAGATCAGGGCGTCGAGCTCGGCGGTCCGGGTCGTGTTCCCCTGCTCCTGCGCCGCGTGCCGCCAGGCCTGCAGCTTGGCGATCTCGTCATCCCTCGTCGCGGTGCCGTCGCGGAGGCGTTCGATGACCTCGGGATCGAGATCGAGACCGTCGAGGTCGTCATCCGGAATCTGTGCGCTCATGCGGGCAATCTAGCGCCGGCGGGAGCCGACGTCCGGGGGCTCGACGGAGCGGGCCGGATGTGCACCTCGTCGACCGAGCGGGCCCGGACGACGATGGCCCCGCCGCCGGGCGGGGCCATCGTCGATCCACCTGACGCGGGTGTCACGCCTCCAGTCGCCGCAGCAGGGCCCGTGCGACCGAGGCGGACGACTGCGGGTTCTGACCCGACACGAGGTTGCCGTCCTCCACGAGGTGATCCGCCCAGGGCTCGGCCGTGTCGACCGTCACGCCCTGCTCGCGCAGCGTGGTCTCCAGCAGCCAGGGCGCCTTCTCCGCGAGGCCGCCCTGGCGCTCCTCTTCGTCGGTGAACGCGGTCACCGTGCGTCCCGCCGCGACGAGCGTGCCGTCCGTGCGTCGCGCGGCGAGCAGCGCGGCGAGCCCGTGGCACACGAGGGCGACAGGCTTGTCTGCCTCCAGGGCGTCCGCGAGAAGCGCGCCGGATGTGGCGTCGACCGCGAGGTCCTCCATCGGGCCGTGGCCACCGGGGTAGAAGACGGCGTCGATCTCCGCGAGGTCGACCTCGTCGAGCCGGCGGGGCGACTGCAGGTCGGGGATCGCGGCGATCGCGTCCCGAGCCTTGTCGTCGCCCGTGAGCGATCCCTCGTCCGCGACCGGGGGGACGCCGTCGGGGCTGGCGAAGACGACGTCGTGTCCCGCCTCCGTCAGGAGGCGATAGGGAGTGAGCAGCTCCTCCGCCCAGTAGCCGGTCGGGTGCGTGCTTCCATCGGAAAGCGTCCAGGAGCGGGCGCCGGTGACGACGAACAGAACGTTGGACATGGGTCTCCTTGAGGATCTCGGCGACGGTGCCCCGGATGGGCGCCGCTCTAGGAGGAACGCGCTCGCCTGCGGGATCTTCCGATAGCTTCGCGATATGAGCCATAGATCCCCTGATGGGCTGGATCGCCTCCCGCTGTGGCGCACGTTCCTCGCGGTGCACGCATCCGGATCGCTGTCGGGCGCCGCCCGCACGCTCGGCCTGACGCAGCCCGCGGTGACGGCTCAGCTGCAGGCTCTCGAGGCGATGCTCGAGGAGCAGCTCTTCGAGCGCTCCGCGCGGGGCGTGACGCCCACACCGCGCGCCGACGACCTGGCGATGCGGCTGGCGGGCCCGTTCGCGGCCGTGGCGGAGGCCATCGGCGGCGCGAGGCCGGGCGACGGAGGGCCGCAGGCGCCCGTGCGCGTGGGCGGTGCGGCGGATCTCCTCGCGGCCGTCGTCGTGCCGGGTCTTGCGGCACTCATCTCGGGCGGCGTGCGGCTTCAGGTGGTGCCCGGGCTCAGCGGCCCGCTCGTCGACAGTCTCCGCGCGGGCGTCCTCGATCTCGTGGTCGCGTCCGAGCGGCCCCGCGGGCGGGCGGTGATCGCGACGCCGGTGACGGACGAGACGTTCGTGCTGGTGGCGGCGCCCGGGGTGGTTCGGACGCCGGTCGCCGCACCGCAGGACCTGGAGGGCACGCCGCTCCTCGCCTTCGCGCACGACGTGCCGATCCTGCGCCGCTACTGGCGACACGTGTTCGGCGCACGACTCGAACGGGAGCCGGCGCTGACGGTGCCCGACCTGCGCACGCTGCGCGAGGCCGCGATCGCGGGTGCCGGGGTGACGGCGCTGCCGCTGCACCTGTGTCGCGATGCCCTCGAGAGCGGGCGCCTCGTCGAGCTCCATCCGACCGATGACCCGCCGATCAACACGCTGTTCCTTGTCCGGCGCCCCGGCGCCCTCGCGCCGCACGTGGAGCGGGTGAGAAGGGCGGTGAGCGACGCGATCGCCCGCGCCCTGGCCTAGACGGCCGCATCGCGTCCAGCCGGTCCGCGTCAGCCCAGCGCGGCGCCCTGCGCGATCCGGGTCACCATCTCGGTGGTCGAGTGCGCGGGGATGAAGTCGAGGATCCGCACCTCGCCGCCGTAGCCGCGCACGACCGCCGTCTCCTCGAGCATCTCGGGCGTGTAGTCGCCGCCCTTGGCGTAGATGTCCGGGCGCAGGTCGGCGAGCAGCGCCGCGGGGGAGTCCTCGCGAAACACGGTCACGTAATCGACGCTCTCGAGCGACTCCAGCACGCGGGCACGGTCCTCCAGCGGATTCACGGGGCGGCCGAGGCCCTTCAGACGCCGCACAGAGGCGTCGTCGTTGAGCGCCACGACGAGCACGTCGCCGAGCTCCTTCGCCTGGCGCAGGTGCGCCGTGTGCCCGAGGTGGAGCAGGTCGAAGCAGCCGTTCGTGAAGACGACGGTGCGTCCGCGCCGGCGCTCCCGCTCGACGACGGCGCGCAGCGCATCGTGATCCAACGTGCCGGGGGCGGGCAACGCGCCGGCCCCCGCATCGAGGTCCGCCAGCGTGCACACGGCGGTGTCCGGCCGGGAGACCACGACATCGGCCGCGCGCTGCGCGAAGTCCGCCGCGGCCGCGGCCGAGGCGCCGACCGCCAGCGCGACCGTCGCGGCCGCCGCGAACGTGTCGCCGGCGCCGGTCGCCTGATTCTCGGGAGCCGGCCGGGCGCGCGTCCGGTGCCCGGCGGACGCGTCGCCCTCGGGCGTGCGCTCCAGCAGGATCGTGCCGTCGCGGTCCAGCGTCACGATCGCGGCCGCGGCGCCGGCTGCCGCCAGCACTTCGCCGGCGACGTCCGCGACGGCGTCCGCGCGTGCGGCGCCGTCGGGAAGGGTGCGCCCCAGCAGCGCCTCGGTCTCCCGTGCGTTCGGCGTCACGAGATCGGGTCGCAGCGGCGCCCAGCGCGCGACGTCGTGCGCATCGACGACGATCCTCATCGCGCGGGGGCGTCGCGCGAGAGCTGCCACGACGGCGTCGTCGAACAGGCCGCCGCCGTAGTCGCAGATCACGAGGGTCTCGTCCGCCTCGGGTGCCAGCGCCTCCGGCAGGTGCTCGCCGAGCGTGCCGGCCGGCCGTGCGCGATCGATCCGCACGAGGATCTGATCGTCCCCGACGATGCGCGTCTTCGACGCGGTCGGCCGGGTGCCGTCGACGATGACGCCCGAGGTGTCGACCCCGGCATCGTCCAGCAGGCCGCGCAGCGTCCGACCGTCCGCGTCGTCGCCGATCTCTCCCACGAGCCGCACGCGCGCGCCGAGGGCCACGAGGTTGACGGCCGTGTTGGCGGCGCCGCCGGGGCAGTCGGTCTGCTCGGCGGCCTCCACCACCGGCACCGGCGCCTCGCGACTGAGACGACGGACGCCGCCGCGGAGCCATCGATCCAGGATCAGGTCGCCCGCGACGAGCACGCGCGGCGCGTCGGAGCGGAGGCGGGGGACGATCTCGGCCGGATGCGTCATGACGCTCCTGTACCCGTTCGCGGCTCCGGTCACACGTCTGGGCGACGGCGAGCGCGGAAGGTTTGGGCGGTTCGTGCGCGGGGAACAGACCGGGAGACGTCCGAGGGATGGGAACGGGGGCGCGAGTGAGCGCGACGCGGGTGCCGGTGGCGGCGATGTCCGGCTGCGACCGGTTCGACGAGGTGCTGAAGATCGCGGTGCTGCGCGGGGGCGGCCTGGGCGATCTGCTGTTCGCGATGCCGGCCATGGATGCCCTCGCGGAGGCGTATCCCGAGGCGGAGATCGTGCTGCTGGGCACGGCCATGCATCGCGAGCTGCTGCGCGATCGGCCGGGCCCGGTGACGCGCGTCGAGCTGCTGCCGCCAGCGCGCGGCGTGAACGGGCCGGCGGGCGAGGACGACCCGCGCGCGACGGGCGCGTTCATGCGCCGGATGCGCGCCGAGGGGTTCGATCTCGCGTGCCAGCTGCACGGCGGCGGGCGCAACTCCAACCCGTTCCTGCTGGCACTGGGCGCCCGGCACACGGTCGGCACCGCGACGCCCGACGCCGCGCCGCTCGAGCGCACGCTGCCGTACGTCTACTACCAGCACGAGGTGGTGCGTCATCTCGAGACCGTCGCCCTTGCGGGCGCGCCCTCCGTCGGCCCGGAGCCCGTCGTCGCCGTCACGCCCGCCGAGCGGCGGCGCGGCCGGGAGCTGACCGGTGCGGGCCCCGAGCCGCTGATCGTGATCCACCCGGGCGCGACGGATCCGCGTCGCCGCTGGCCCGCCGAGCGGTTCGAGGAGATCGCCGTGCGCTGCGCGGCCGAGGGGATGCGGATCGTCCTCGTGGGGGCCGGCGACGATGCGCCGCTCGCGGAGGGGATCGCGCGGAGGGTCTCCCGCGTCGCCGGCGACGCGGTGGTCTCGCTCGCCGGGCGGATCGGCCTGGGGGAGCTCGCCGGCGTGCTCGCCATCGCGGATGTGATGGTCGGCAACGACAGCGGCCCGCGCCACCTGGCCCAGGCCGTCGGCACGCGCACCGCGAGCATCTTCTGGGCGGGGAATCTGATCAACGCCGGGCCGCTGACCCGCGCCCGTCACCGCGTGCAGCTGTCGTGGACGACGCACTGCCCGGTGTGCGGGCGGGACGCGACCCAGGTCGGCTGGACCGCGCCCCGCTGCGAGCACGACATCTCGTTCGTGGACGACGTGCCCGTCGCCGCCGTCTACGACGACGTCCGGGCGCTGCTCGAGGACGAGCCCGGGCGGCCGCTCATGGCCACGACGGCTCCTCCTCGGGGCACATGACGAGCTCGCGGATCTCGACGCCCACGGGCTGACGCAGCGCGAACACGATCGCGTCGGCGACGTGCGCGGGATCGATCAGTGCGGCGTCGGGACCCGGCTTGTACTGCTCGTCGCGGCCGTCGAAGAACCGGGTGCGCATACCCGCGGGGAACACGGTGGTGACGCCGAGTTGTCCCTTGGTCTCGGCCGCGAGCGCGCGGGAGAAGCCGAGCACGCCGAACTTCGACGCGCAGTAGGCGGTGGCGTCGCCCACGCCCTTCAGCGCGAGCGACGACGCGATGGTCACGACGCGACCGTGGGAGGCCTTCAGCGCGGGGAGCGCAGCCCTGACCACCGCCGCCGTGCCGAACAGGTTGACCCGGACGATCCACTCCCAGTCGTCGCCGGACAGCCCCTCGAGCGGGGCGGGCCGGTCGACGCCGGCAGCCGTCACGACGGCGTCCAGGCCGCCGTAGCGCTCGGCGAGCTCGCTCACGAGCTGCTCCGTCGCGCGGGTGTCGGACACGTCGGCCGTGAAGGCCTCGTCCGGCACCTCCGCCCCCGAGACGTCGACGTCGAGCACGAGCGCTCGCCCTCCCGCGTCGCGGACGGCACGGGCGACGGCGGCTCCGAGGCCGGACGCCCCACCGGTGACGATGACATTGCCGAGGCTGCGGTCTGCGGTCATGTTGCTCCTTCGTTCTTCTTTCCGGACGTGATTCGGTCTTCTCGTGACCGGGCGCGGGGCGCCCGGGCGCGGGTCAGCCGACGCGCGCGAGCGCGCCCGCCAGGCGGGTGGTCGAGCGACCGGGGTGATAGGGCACCGTGACGGTGCGGCCGCCCCACTCGGCGATCACGGCCGTCTCGGGAAGGTTCTCGGCGGCGTAGTCGCCGCCCTTCACCCAGATGTCCGGCCGGATCCGCCGCAGCGCCTCGGTGGGCGTGCTCTCCTCGAACACGAGGACGGCGTCGACGCACTCCAGAGCGAGAAGCAGGTCCCGCCGGTCGGCCTCGCCCATGATCGGACGCTCCGGTCCCTTGAGATCGCGCACGGAGTCGTCGCTGTTGAGGCACACGATCAGGCAGTCGCCCAGGGCTCGCGCCGCGGCCAGGGTCCGCGCGTGCCCCGCGTGCAGCAGGTCGAAGCACCCGCCCGTCGCGACGACGGTGCCGCCTCGGGCGCGCACCGCAGCCGCCGTCGTCAGCGCGTCGGAAGCGCCGCCCAGCGGCACCGCTTCGTTCGGCGCGTCCAAAGCGGCCACGCCGCTGGCGGCGAGGAACCGCCCGGCGGATGCCACGGCCTGCGACGCGGCCTCGGCGGGCGACGCGCCGGAGGCGAGCGCGACGACGAGCGACGCGCTGAGGCGATCGCCCGCCCCGCACGGGTCCGCCGCCGTCACGGGCGTGACCGGCACGACGTGGGGCGCGATCGATCCGGCCGTGGCGAGCAGCGCGCCGCGCTCCCCGAGCGTCACGAGCACGGCCTTCGCGCGCCACCGGTCGGCGAGGCGCGTCGCGGCCGCCGCGGCGACGGCGATGCCGTCGCCGCGCTCACCGGCGGCGGCGAGCGCCTCCGAGAGGTTGGGGGTGACCACCGCGGTCGACGGGACGGGGTCCGTGCCGCGCGGGTGCGGATCCCACACCAGCGGCACCCGCTGCGCCGCGCGCTCCAGCGCCTCACGCAGCGCGGGATCCGCGGTGACGCCGCGCCCGTAGTCCGCGACGACGATCGCCTCGGCCTCCTCGACCGCGGCGAGCATCTCGGGTGTCGCCCGGGGAAGCGGCGGGGCGTCGCAGTCGTCGTCGAGGCGGACGAGCGCGTGACCCGCCGCGCGCACGCGGGTCTTGACGGGCGTCGGGGCGCCGGAGGGACCCGCGACGATCTCGACCGCGCCGCCCGCCCCGCGCGGGCGCTGCAGAAGCTCGCGCAGCTCGTCCGCGCGCGCGTCGCCGGCGAGCACCGTCACGAGCCGCACGTCGGCGCCGTCGCGCGCGAGGAGCGCCGCGACCAGTCCGGCGCCGCCGGGGCGACGCACCGTCTCGCTGACGGCGACGACGGGCACCGGCGCATCCGGGCTCAGCTTCTCCGCGGTGCCGGAGAGGTCGACGTCGAGCAGGATGTCTCCCACCACGGTGATCCTCATGCGTCCTCCCGCTGTCCCGGACGTGCCGGTGCGCCGGCGCGGACGATCGAACCGGCGACCGCGTCGTGCGCGCGCACATGGTGGTCGAACACCCGGCACAGCAGGTGCAGCGCGACGAGCTGCGCCTCCTGCGCGCCGGGCGCCGTGGCATCCAGCGCCAAGTGGGCGTCGCTCGCCTCACACAGCGGATTGGGACCGGCGCCGGTGAGCGCCCACGCCTCGGCGCCGACCTCGCGTGCCGCCTGCGCCGCGCGCACGAGGTTGGGACTGCGGCCGCTCGTCGACATCAGCACGACGACGTCGCCGGGGCGCGCGTGCGCGTGCACCTGGCGGGCGAACACGTCGTCGTACCCGTAGTCGTTTCCGATCGCCGTGAGGCTCGATGTGTCGGCGTGCAGCGCGATCGCCGAGAACGGGCGGCGCTCGCCGTCGAAGCGTCCGACGATCTCGGCGGTGAGGTGCTGCGCCTCGGCGGCCGAGCCGCCGTTGCCCGCCGCGAGCAGGCGTTGCCCGCGCAGCAGCCGCGCGGCGAGCTCGGCGCCCCACGTCGAGATCGTGGCCAGCTGCGCATGCAGCGACGCCATGGCGGCGGTGTGGTCCTCCAGATGACCGCGCAGCGTGGCGGTGAGGATGTCGTCGGGCCGGGTGAGCCGAGCGGTTCCGATGGCGCTCATGCGCGCGCACCTCCCGTGGCGCGCCGCGCCGTCGCCCGGCGCGGCAGCGGAGCGATCCCGCTGTCGGAGGCGTCCACCGGCGCCGCGGCGGCGAGCCCCCGATAGACGCGCTCGGTGTCCGCCGCGACCCTGGCCCAGCTGTAGCGGCCGTGCGCCCGCGCGACCCCGGCGCGCGCGAGGTCCGCCCGCAGATCCGGGTCGTCTCGCAGCGTCTGGATCGCCGCGGCGATCGCCTCCGGGTCGCGAGGCGGCACGTGCAGCCCCGTGCCGCCGTGCACGACGGTGTCGATCAGGCCGCCGACGGCCGCCGCGATCACCGGCACCCCGGTCGCCATCGCCTCGAGCGGGACGATGCCGAACGGCTCGTACCAGGGGGCGCACACGACCGCGTCGGCGGAGCGCAGCGCCGCTGCCAGCTCGGCGTGCGGCACCTGCCCGCGGAAGGTGACGAGGTGCTCGACGCGCTCGCGGCGTGCGTGAGCGCGCAGGCGCTGCACGTCCGGATCCTCCAGCACGGCGTCCGGCCCGCGGGAGCCGCCGATCACGGTCAGCTCGATGTCGTCGCGGCCCTCCGCGACGAGCCGGGCGAGCGCCGTGATGGTCAGGCCGACGCCCTTGCGCGGCACCAGGCGTCCCACGGTCATGATCCGGAAGCGCGCACCGCGCTCGTCGGCCGGTCCGTCGGGCGTGAACAGGTCCGTGTCCACGCCGCACGGCACCACCGCGATCCGGCTCGAGGGCACGCCCAGCGGGATCAGCTCGAACGCCTCGTCGGAGCAGGTCGCGATCACGGTGTCGGCGCCGCGGCCGACGCCCGGCTCGAGCGTCTCGCGCTCGGGCGGGCTCGTGTCCTCGGCGCCCTGGTGGCGACGCTTGACGTTGCCGAGGGCGTGGAAGGTGTGCGCCACGGGTGGGCGCGCGGTGCCGAGGCGCGCGGCGGCCTCGAGGGCCGCGACGCCCGACATCCAGAAGTGGCTGTGCACGACGTCGGGCACGTCCTCGCGCCAGTGCTCGGCGAGCACGCGGCCGAACTCGGGCATGAACGGCAGCAGATCGTCCTTGGGGACCGCGGCGGGTGGACCCGCGTCGACGTGGACCACGTCGACGCCCCGGCACAGGGGGACGCGCTCGGGCAGGTGCGGATCGTCGCGGCGCGTGTAGACCGTGACGCTGTGGCCGCGCTCGGCGAGTGCCGTCGACAGCGCGGCGACGTGCACGTTCTGCCCGCCGGCGTCGACGCCTCCCAGCGTCGCGAGCGGGCTGGCGTGTTCGGAGACCATCGAGATCCTCATCGCATGCTCCTTCCGGCATGGGGGGAGGTGGTGACGCCCGTGCGGCGCGGATGGTGCGCGACGACGTCGGCGAGGACGTCGTCCCAGCGGCGCAGGAACGCCGGCAGTCCGTGATGCGCGAGCGCGTGGCGGCGCGCGGCGCGCCCGTGCTCGGCGGCGAGGGCGGGATCGGCGACGTAGGTCGCGATCGCCCGCTCGAGCCGGTCGAGGTCGTTCGAGACGAGCCCCGCCTCGGGCGGTACGGCCGCGGGCGCCTCCGTCGTGGCGAGCGCGACGACGGGCATCCCGAGGTGCATGGCCTCCAGCAGGGCGAGACCGAGCGACGTCCACCGGAACGGGTGCACGTAGACCCGGCGGCGGGCGAGCTCGGCATGCAGCCGGTGCGGCGGGAGATCCCCCGCGGGCTCCACCGCGGGCGCCCTGCCCGGGGCCGCGCTCGCCGCGAGCGCGGCGGGCAGCGACTCCCCGCCCATCCCGAAGACATCCAGCGGCGCGGCCGCGGACAGGCGGGGGAGCAGGTCGGTCCCGGTGACGCGCCAGCGGCGGACGGGCTCGTTGATCACCGCGGCCGCGCGCGCCAGCTCGCCCGTGTAGAGGGGACCGGGATCCGGCACGCCGTGCTCGACGACGAGCGTCCGCGCGCGGCCGGTGTCCCAGAACAGGCGATTGAAGTGCGTCACGTGCACGATCGGGATGCCCGCGTCGGCGAGCGGATGCACCGTGCCGGTCGCATCGGGCTTCGGCGTGTTGTGCTCGAGGAACAGGGCCGCCACGTCCCGCCCGGGCTCTCGCCCGGTGAGCTCGCGGACGGCGTCCCACTCCTCCGTGCGCTGCAGCACGACGATGTCGAACTCCGTCTCGCGGAGCTCTTCCACCGGCACCTCGCGAGCCTGCGGCCAGTCCCGACCGGCGAGCCCGTGCCATCCGCGCTCGTCGTCGCGGGGCACGAGGTACTCGTGCGCGCCGCGCAGGAAGGCGTCCGCGTAGCCGCCGTGCACGTGCCAGACCAGAACCCTCACGCCGGCACCTCCGCCGCTCGTCGCCGATCCGCCACGCCGTCGGCGGGAGCACCGGCCAGGCGTTCGCACGCCGCCACGACATCGCTCGCTGCCACCGACGTCAGACACGGATGACCCGCCACCGGGCAGTCGCGGGCGCGGGTGCCGCGGCAGGCCGCCTCCTGGTCGCCCAGCAGCACGTGCGGCACGCCGTACGGCGCCCACCGTGCCGCCGGCACGACGGGCGAGAACAGGCTCACCACGGGCGTGCCCACGGCGGCGGCCACATGCGCGGGACCCGTGTTCCCGGTGACCACGACGCGCGCGTGGCCGAGAAGACCGGCCAGCGCGGAGAGCGACGTGTCGCCGCCCAGATCGAGCGCCATGTCGCCCGCGACGTAGGCGGTGAGCTCGCGCTCGTCCGGGCCACCCGTGACGGCGACCTGCCAGCCCCGCTCGTGCAGCAGCCGCACCGCCTCGCGATGACGCTCGGCGGGCCAGCGACGAGCGGACGCCGACGCGCCGGGGTGCACCACGACGAGATCGCGGATGTGCGCGACCTCGGCCGGGGGAGGGGCGGCCGAGGTCAGCCGGAGCTCGCCCGCGTCGCCGTCCGGCAGCGCGAAGCCGCCGGCGCCGGCGATCGCGAGGGCGCGCTCGGGCTCCGGCAGGTCCTCGGAGAAGTCCTCGCCGGGACGCAGCCGGACGTCCAGCAGCGATCCGGCGAAGTCGACCGACGCGCCGACGATGCGCGGCACGTCCGCCAGCCGCAGCTGCAGCGCCAGCGGCAGCGGCGACTGGTGGAACGACGTCAGGATCACGGCGACGTCCGGCCGCGCCTCGGCCAGCAGCCGGTCGAGGTCGCGCATCCGCTCGCGCGTCGCGCTCGGCGCCGTCGCGGTGATCCACGGGCAGTCCCACTCGAGCACGCGATCGACACCGGGCAGGTGGCGCGCCGCCTCCGCGCCGATCGCGCTGCAGAGCATCCAGACCTCGTCGACGTCCGGCGCCGCCGCGACGGCCCGCACGGCGGGTCCCGCGAGCAGCACGTCGCCGAGGCTGTCGAGCCGCGCCACGAGCGCCCGGCGCGTCATCCGCCGCTCCCGCCGGTCGCCGATGCGGCCGGTGCCATGAGGGCGATGCCCACCGCGGCGTCGAGGTCGGCGGCCACCTCGCCGGCCGCCTCGATCTCCTCGCGCAGCGTCACGGGCGTGGGCACGAGCACGGCGCGCGCTCCCGCGGCCCTGGCCGCACCCATGTCGGCCGCGATGTCGCCGATCACGACAGCGTCGGCGGGATCCACCCCCAGGCGACGGCACGCCTCGACCACGAGACCCGGCCGGGGCTTCCGGCACGCGCAGCCGTCGTCCGGTCCGTGCGGGCACCAGCACCACACGTCGAAGGGGCCGAGCAGCTCGTCCACGCGGGCGTTCACGGCCTCGACCTGGCCCTCGGTGATCAGACCGCGCGCGACGCCCGACTGATTCGACACGACGCCGATCCGGGCGCCGGCGGCGCGGGCGCGGGCGATCGCGGCCGCCGCGGCCGGCATCGGCCGCACGAGCGCCGGGTCGCCGTTGTAGGGCACGTCCTCCACGAGGGTGCCGTCGCGGTCGAACAGCACAGCGCGAGGTCGCGGGGCGAAGACGCGGTCGATGGCCATACCCGAGCACTTCCCACTTCTCCGCGGCGGCAAACGTCTCTTCTCCGACTCGTGCGCGGCGAAGCGCTCCTGCGATGCTGGGGCCATGCAGGAGCTGGGCTGCCCCGACAGACGTCCCGAGCTGCTCGCGCTGCGGGCGCTGAAGCTGGGGGACCTGCTCGTCGCGGTGCCGGCGATTCGCGGGCTCCGGCGCGCGTTTCCGCGGCACAGGCTGGTGCTCGCCGTGCCCGCGTGGCTGGAGCCCGTGGTCGACCTGATCGACGGCGTGGACGCGCTGCTGCCCACACCCGGGCTCGACGATCCGCTGCCCCTCGAGCGGGGACGGATCGACATCGCGGTGAACCTGCACGGCAGCGGCCCGGAGAGCCGGGGACTCGTCGACGCCCTCGGCGCCCGCGTGAGCATGGTGCATCGCGTGGAGGAGCTCGACGGACCCGCGGGTGCCGACACGCACGCCGAGCAGCCGCCCCCTGCGTGGCGCGCCGACGTGCACGAGCGGCAGCGCTGGGTGCGGCTCGTGGGGGCGTACGGCGTCGCCGCCGATCCGGACGAGGTGGGCCTGGCCCCGGCACCCACGGCCCCCGGGCTCGACGGTCCGACCGTGCTGCATGTCGGTGCCGCGTACGGGTCCCGGCTGTGGCCCGTCGCGCGCTTCGCGGCCGTGGCCCGGACGCTCGCGGACGACGGGCATCGCGTGGTCTTCACGGGAGGGCCCAAGGAGCGCGAGCGCGCCCTCGAGGTGGCGCGACGCGCCGGACTGGACGACGACGCCGTGCTCGCCGGGCGGCTCGACCTCGGCCGGTTCGCCGGCGCGATTCAGCACGCCCGCCTCGTGATCTCGGCCGACACCGGCGCCGCGCACCTCGCGTCGGCCTACAGCACGCCGTCCGTCGTGCTGTTCGGCCCAGCCGCGCCCGAGCACTGGGGGCCGCCCGCGGGGCCGCACATCGTGCTGACCGACGCGCGCGTGCGCCGGGGCGAGACGTTCGCGGCCGATCCCGATCCCGCGCTGCTCGCGGTCACGGTGGACGACGTGCTGCAGGCCGCAGGCCGCGTGACGCGGTAGCGCTGCGTCTCAGGCCACGCGACGGCGCGCGGGCGGCGGCCCGTTCTGGATGTGGTCGCGCAGCGCGGCGAGGGTGCGCGTGAGGATGCGGGACACCTGCATCTGCGTGACGCCGAGCTCTCCCGCGATGTCGCTCTGCGTGCGATCCTCGAAGAAGCGCAGCATGACGACCCGACGATCACGCGGCGACAGGGCGCGCAGCGCCGCCGTGACCACGACGGCGGATTCCGCGCGATCGAGATCGTCGCCCTGCGCGGGCAGCATCTGCCCCATTGTCGCGTCGCGATCGGCGCCGACCGGGCTGTCGAGCGACGCGGGCTGCATGTGGTCGCCGCATGCGAGGGCCTCGCGCACCTCCGCCATGGGCTCGCCCAGGTCGTCGACCAGCTCCGAGGCCGTGGGCTCCCTGCCGAAGGTCTGCGCCAGGCGCGGCCCGGCCTCCGAGATCCGCGCCCGCAGCTCCTGCACCCGGCGGGGTGGGCGGACGAACCAGGCCGAGTCGCGCAGATGGCGCTTGATCTCGCCGGTGATGGTCGGCACGGCGAACGCGGCGAACTCGTGCCCCCGCACGGGATCGAACCGGCGTGAGGCCTTCACCAGCCCGACGTACGCCACCTGCACGAGATCCTCGTCTCGCGAGCTGTGGCGGCGGAAGAAGCGCCGGGCCACGGCCCGCGCGAGTTCGAGGTGCTCGAGCACGAGCGCGTCGGCGCTCGGATCGGTAACGGCGGTCGCCTGCTCGGAGGCGGATGTCTCGCGTCGATGGGGCGGAGTCATGCCCTGAGGATCGAGGCGAGAAGCGCTTCTCCGTGAGGGGCTTGCGCCGGCGGGAGAAGCGGACGAGTATTCGGGCGGGTGCGCGCGGGTGCTCGGCCCGATCGGGCGGCGCCCGTGGCGGGCGGATCAGACGTCCATGACGTCGAACGCGTCGACCGGCCGATCGGGGATCGTCGTCGGCGCCTCGAGGTGCACCGCGCCGCTCGGAAGCAGCCCGGCACCGCCCCGCCGCGACATCACGCGCCACTGGGCAAGCACGTCCTCGCCGGAGTGCCGGGAGCCGAGCTCGCGCCAGAACTCGAAGCCGCCGGCCTCGATCAGCGCGTCCCTGCGGAACATCACGCACCCTCCGATCCACGCCACGCGGTAGGGCAGCCATCCTCGGTCGGGGAGCGGCACGTCTCGCGCCACGTGCGCGAGGTTGGCGGCGTTGTGCAGGCGCCAGCGCTCGAAGGCGGCGGAGTCCCGGCTCAAGCGCTCGGGTTCCACGCGGTCGCCCCACGGCTCGAACGCCTCCCGCTCGGCGGGGCGGTCGTCTCCGAGGTACGACAGGCCCTGCACCGCCATCCCCACCAACCCGCAGTCGAGCTCGTGGAGAGCGTCGTGCATGCGGGTCAGCTGGCCGGGCTCGAGCCACACGTCGTCGTCGAGGAAAAGCACCGCGTCGGCCGAGGAGCTGTCGAGCAGGAACTGGCGCTGCTCCGCCAGCCCGCGCCGGGGGAGATGGCGATGCACGTGCACGCCCCGCCCCTGTGCCTGCAGCACGCGGCGCATCGCGGCGACCGCGGGGTGGGAGGGCGCGTCGTCATCGGACTGATCGCTGATGACGACGTCGAAGGGCGGATCGTCCTGCGCCGCGAGCCCCGCGAGCGTCACCGCGAGCTCGGCCACGCGGCCCGCGGTGGGGATGAGGACGTCGAGGACCGCCGGTGCCGGCGCGGGGGACTCGGCCCACGCGCCGGCCGTACGACGCGACGTCACTCAGCTGCCTGCGACGGCGCGGCTCACGTCGGCGGGGGAGTCGAACGAGTCCTCTCCCGCCGACTCGAGCTTCGAGACCAGGTCGTCGGGCGCGCCGTTGTCGCGCGCACGGGAGACGAGGTCGTCCTTGCTGGCGGGGTAGTCGACGCCGCCGAGGTACTTCTGCAGCTCGATGGGCGTGGGGTTGTCGGCCATGGTGCTTCCTTCCGTCGTGACTGGACGCGGCCATGCTAGGAACCGCTCCGGGCGCGCGCAGAGGGGTTGACAGCGGTCCGTCGCGGGGCGCGCACCGCCGGCCCGTGCGGTCGCGACACGCCCGGGAGCGGCCCTGGTTTGCCGGGTCCCCGGGATCCACGTAATGTATTCCCTTGTCGCCGCCAAGCGGTGAGGTTGAGCCGGAAGGTTCCCACCCCAGGTCGACGACGAACACCACAACGAAGATCCTCTCGGGGAGCGGACGTGTGGTGTGTCTGGTCTGGTCTTGTTGGCCGATCGGGACGCTGTGTAGCGCGGTTCGCGCAACGGCGTGTCGATTTGACAGCGAGACCGGGACGGATAAGATAGAGAAGTTGCCCCGGAGGGCTGCGGTGGGAGCCGCAGGGCTGGGAGCATCCGATCCTTGAGAACTCAACAGCGTGCACTTGTCAAATGCCAAATAACCTCGGCAACTGACCTTTTGGTTGGTTGCGAGATTCCTTTGGATCAATTTTGGAAGTCAGTTTTGACATCCGTTTTTGGTCAGCATCAAACTCGCTGCTTCGGTCGTTTTCCCGGCTGATCGCAGCATTGTTTCTTTACGGAGAGTTTGATCCTGGCTCAGGATGAACGCTGGCGGCGTGCTTAACACATGCAAGTCGAACGGTGAAGCTCCAGCTTGCTGGAGTGGATCAGTGGCGAACGGGTGAGTAACACGTGAGCAACCTGCCCCGGACTCTGGGATAAGCGCTGGAAACGGCGTCTAATACCGGATACGCACCAGAATCGCATGGTTACTGGTGGGAAAGATTTTTTGGTTCGGGATGGGCTCGCGGCCTATCAGCTTGTTGGTGAGGTAACGGCTCACCAAGGCGTCGACGGGTAGCCGGCCTGAGAGGGTGACCGGCCACACTGGGACTGAGACACGGCCCAGACTCCTACGGGAGGCAGCAGTGGGGAATATTGCACAATGGGCGGAAGCCTGATGCAGCAACGCCGCGTGAGGGATGACGGCCTTCGGGTTGTAAACCTCTTTTAGCAGGGAAGAAGCGAAAGTGACGGTACCTGCAGAAAAAGCGCCGGCTAACTACGTGCCAGCAGCCGCGGTAATACGTAGGGCGCAAGCGTTATCCGGAATTATTGGGCGTAAAGAGCTCGTAGGCGGTCTGTCGCGTCTGCTGTGAAAACCCGAGGCTCAACCTCGGGCCTGCAGTGGGTACGGGCAGACTAGAGTGCGGTAGGGGAGATTGGAATTCCTGGTGTAGCGGTGGAATGCGCAGATATCAGGAGGAACACCGATGGCGAAGGCAGATCTCTGGGCCGTAACTGACGCTGAGGAGCGAAAGGGTGGGGAGCAAACAGGCTTAGATACCCTGGTAGTCCACCCCGTAAACGTTGGGAACTAGTTGTGGGGGCCTTTCCACGGTCTCCGTGACGCAGCTAACGCATTAAGTTCCCCGCCTGGGGAGTACGGCCGCAAGGCTAAAACTCAAAGGAATTGACGGGGACCCGCACAAGCGGCGGAGCATGCGGATTAATTCGATGCAACGCGAAGAACCTTACCAAGGCTTGACATATAGAGGAAAGGGCTGGAAACAGTCCCCCCGCAAGGTCTCTATACAGGTGGTGCATGGTTGTCGTCAGCTCGTGTCGTGAGATGTTGGGTTAAGTCCCGCAACGAGCGCAACCCTCGTTCTATGTTGCCAGCACGTAATGGTGGGAACTCATGGGATACTGCCGGGGTCAACTCGGAGGAAGGTGGGGATGACGTCAAATCATCATGCCCCTTATGTCTTGGGCTTCACGCATGCTACAATGGCCGGTACAAAGGGCTGCAATACCGTGAGGTGGAGCGAATCCCAAAAAGCCGGTCCCAGTTCGGATTGAGGTCTGCAACTCGACCTCATGAAGTCGGAGTCGCTAGTAATCGCAGATCAGCAACGCTGCGGTGAATACGTTCCCGGGTCTTGTACACACCGCCCGTCAAGTCATGAAAGTCGGTAACACCTGAAGCCGGTGGCCTAACCCTTGTGGAGGGAGCCGTCGAAGGTGGGATCGGTAATTAGGACTAAGTCGTAACAAGGTAGCCGTACCGGAAGGTGCGGCTGGATCACCTCCTTTCTAAGGAGCATCTGGCACCTACGGGTGTCCAGGCGCCGGATCATCACCGAATGTGTGATGCCGGTTAGCTCATGGGTGGAACATTTGACATGCCGTCAGCGCAGCTGACTCCAGTTAGTACGACCTGCTTGCAGGTCTGGAACGGTGGGGTCGGGGAGCGGGGCGGCTGCACGCTGTTGGGTCCTGAAGGACCGGAACCTCTGGTTCCCTCCTTCTGGGCCTCTTCTGGTCTCCACGGTTGTGGGGGGAGGAAGGGGTACCCGCCCGTACTTTGAGAACTACACAGTGGACGCGAGCATCTTTAAAGATAGCGAACATAGATCTTTTGATTTATGGCTCATGTGATTTCAAGTCTTTAAGAGCAGTCGGTGGATGCCTTGGCATCTGGAGCCGAAGAAGGACGTAGCAATCTGCGATAAGCCTCGGGGAGCTGATAAGCGAGCTTTGATCCGAGGATGTCCGAATGGGGAAACCCCGCCAGGATCAAGCCCTGGTGACTCCCGCCTGAATATATAGGGCGGGTAGAGGGAACGTGGGGAAGTGAAACATCTCAGTACCCACAGGAAGAGAAAACAACAGTGATTCCGTGAGTAGTGGCGAGCGAAACCGGATGAGGCTAAACCGGGCGTGTGTGATAGCCGGCAGGCGTTGCACGTTCGGGGTTGTGGGACTTTCCTGACCCTTCTGCCGAAGGGTCGACGTGACAGCAGCGTATAGACGAACGGTCTTGAATGGCCGGCCAGAGTGGGTGGCAGCCCCGTAGTCGAAATGCGTGTGCTGGCGTGGAGAGTATCCCAAGTAGCACGGGGCCCGAGAAATCCCGTGTGAATCTGTCAGGACCACCTGATAAGCCTAAATACTCCCAGATGACCGATAGCGGACAAGTACCGTGAGGGAAAGGTGAAAAGTACCCCGGGAGGGGAGTGAAATAGTACCTGAAACCGTCTGCTTACAAACCGTTGGAGCACCCCTGGTAGGTGTGACAGCGTGCCTTTTGAAGAATGAGCCTGCGAGTTAGCGATACGTGGCGAGGTTAACCCGTGTGGGGTAGCCGTAGCGAAAGCGAGTCTGAATAGGGCGATTTCAGTCGCGTGTCCTAGACCCGAAGCGAAGTGATCTATCCATGGCCAGGCTGAAGCGACGGTAAGACGTCGTGGAGGGCCGAACCCACTTAGGTTGAAAACTGAGGGGATGAGCTGTGGATAGGGGTGAAAGGCCAATCAAACTTCGTGATAGCTGGTTCTCTCCGAAATGCATTTAGGTGCAGCGTTGCGTGTTTCTTGCCGGAGGTAGAGCTACTGGATGGCCGATGGGCCCTACCAGGTTACTGACGTCAGCCAAACTCCGAATGCCGGTAAGTGAGAGCGCAGCAGTGAGACTGTGGGGGATAAGCTTCATAGTCGAGAGGGAAACAACCCAGACCACCAACTAAGGTCCCAAAGCGCGTGCTAAGTGGGAAAGGATGTGGAGTTGCTCAGACAACCAGGAGGTTGGCTTAGAAGCAGCCACCCTTGAAAGAGTGCGTAATAGCTCACTGGTCAAGTGATTCCGCGCCGACAATGTAACGGGGCTCAAGCACGCCACCGAAGTTGTGGCATTGAAACTATTGGCAGGCCTTCGTGGTCCAGCCGTTTTGATGGGTAGGAGAGCGTCGTGTGGCGAGTGAAGCGGCGGTGGAAACCAGCCGTGGACGCCACACGAGTGAGAATGCAGGCATGAGTAGCGAATGACGTGTGAGAAACACGTCCTCCGAAAGACCAAGGGTTCCAGGGTCAAGCTAATCTTCCCTGGGTAAGTCGGGACCTAAGGCGAGGCCGACAGGCGTAGTCGATGGACAACGGGTTGATATTCCCGTACCGGCGAAGAACCGCCCCAATCAATCCAGTGGTGCTAAGCGCCCGAAACCATCCATCGTCACCTTCGGGTGACACCGGGTGGTGGAGCGCGCGACCCCATGCTGGTGCGGTTAGCGTATTAACAGGTGTGACGCAGGAAGGTAGCCCAAGCCAGGCGATGGTTGTCCTGGTGCAAGTGCGTAGGCCGACTCCTAGGCAAATCCGGGAGTCATGAGGCTGAGACACGATGCGGATGAAAAGTGGGTGATCCTATGCTGCCAAGAAAAGCATCGACGCGAGGTTCCAGCCGCCCGTACCCCAAACCGACTCAGGTGGTCAGGTAGAGAATACCAAGGAGATCGAGAGAATCGTGGTTAAGGAACTCGGCAAAATGCCCCCGTAACTTCGGGAGAAGGGGGCCCAGCGCGTATTAGGACTTGCTCCGAAAGCGTGTGTGGGCCGCAGAGACCAGTGGGTAGCGACTGTTTATTAAAAACACAGGTCCGTGCCAAGTCGCAAGACGATGTATACGGACTGACGCCTGCCCGGTGCCGGAAGGTTAAGAGGACCGGTTAGCCGCAAGGCGAAGCTGAGAATTTAAGCCCCGGTAAACGGCGGTGGTAACTATAACCATCCTAAGGTAGCGAAATTCCTTGTCGGGTAAGTTCCGACCTGCACGAATGGCGTAACGACTTCCCAACTGTCTCAACCGCGAACTCGGCGAAATTGCATTACGAGTAAAGATGCTCGTTACGCGCAGCAGGACGGAAAGACCCCGTGACCTTTACTACAGCTTGGTATTGGTGTTCGGTGTGGCTTGTGTAGGATAGGTGGGAGACTTTGAAGCAGTGACGCCAGTTACTGTGGAGTCGTTGTTGAAATACCACTCTGGTCACTCTGGATGTCTAACTTCGAACCGTGATCCGGTTCAGGGACAGTGCCTGGTGGGTAGTTTAACTGGGGCGGTTGCCTCCCAAAAAGTAACGGAGGCGCCCAAAGGTTCCCTCAACCTGGTTGGCAATCAGGTGGCGAGTGTAAGTGCACAAGGGAGCTTGACTGTGAGACTGACAGGTCGAGCAGGGACGAAAGTCGGGACTAGTGATCCGGCAGTGGCTTGTGGAAGCGCTGTCGCTCAACGGATAAAAGGTACCTCGGGGATAACAGGCTGATCTTGCCCAAGAGTCCATATCGACGGCATGGTTTGGCACCTCGATGTCGGCTCGTCGCATCCTGGGGCTGGAGTAGGTCCCAAGGGTTGGGCTGTTCGCCCATTAAAGCGGTACGCGAGCTGGGTTTAGAACGTCGTGAGACAGTTCGGTCCCTATCCGCTGCGCGCGTAGGAAGTTTGAGAGGATCTGACCCTAGTACGAGAGGACCGGGTTGGACGAACCTCTGGTGTGTCAGTTGTTCCGCCAGGAGCACCGCTGATTAGCTACGTTCGGGATGGATAACCGCTGAAAGCATCTAAGCGGGAAGCCGGCCTCAAGATGAGACTTCCATACCTTCGGGTGAGAGGCTCCCAGCCAGACTACTGGGTTGATAGGCCAGATGTGGAAGCACAGCAATGTGTGCAGCTGACTGGTACTAATAAGCCGATGACTTGATAACACCTCGCTTTCTGCGAAGCGTTCGCGTCCACTGAGTGGTTCTCGATGTACGGTCGAGAACAACGCACAATTACACAGCGTGCTAAACGTTCGAAACATCGACAGTGTTTCGGCGGTCATAGCGAGAGGGAAACGCCCGGCCACATTCCGAACCCGGAAGCTAAGCCTCTCAGCGCCGATGGTACTGCAGGGGGACCCTGTGGGAGAGTAGGACACCGCCGGACTTCCTTTAAGACAGAAGGGCCACCCAACGACGGGTGGCCCTTCTGCATTTCCCGGGTACTTCGTCTCGTCGAGGCGAGCCGGGGTTTCTCCGTAGACTGGCGCGCATGTCCGTCGCCGAGCTGCACCCTCGCAATGTCGCCGTCGCCACGCGCCTGAAGGAGGCGGGCATCGACGGCGAGATCGTGCTCCTTCCCGATGCCGCGTCCACTGCGGCCCTCGCGGCCGCGGCGCTCGGCGTCGACGTGGGAGCGATCGCCAACAGTCTCGTGTTCTGGTGCGACGACCGCCCCCTGCTCGTGATGACGAGCGGCGCCCACCGCGTCGACACCGCCGCGCTCGCACAGCGCCTCGGTCGAGGGCCGATCAAGCGGGCCAAGGCCGAACAGGTTCTCGCGGCGACCGGGCAGGTTATCGGCGGCGTGGCGCCGACGGGTCATCCCGCGCCGATCGAGACCGTCGTGGACGAGCACCTGTCGACGTATCCGCAGCTGTGGGCGGCCGCCGGCACGGCGCACTCCGTCTTCCCGTTGACATTCGACGAGCTCGTCCGGCTCACGGGCGGGCGCGTGGAGCGCGTCGACTAGTCGCCGCGCACGAGCCCGATCAGCCCAGCAGCGCGTGGGCGATCGTGAAGATCACGAGCCCCGCGAGCGCGCCGACGACGGTGCCGTTCAGGCGGATGTACTGCAGGTCGCGGCCCACCATCAGCTCGATCTTCTCCGTGGTCTCCTGCGGATCCCATCGCTCGACGGTGTCGCTGATGAGAGAAGCGATGTCGTGCCGGTAGCGGTCGACGATGAACACCGCGGCGTCCGTCACCCACGTGTCGACGCGCGCCCGCAGCGACGGCTCCTCCTCGAGGCGTGCGCCGATCTCGGCCAGGGCGTCGCGCAGGCGCATCCGCAGGGCGCTGTCGGGCTGCTCGAGCTCGCGCAGGAGCCCCTGCTTCGCCGCGCCCCACGCCTCCGCGGCGAGGCGACGGACACCCGGGCTGTCGAACAGGGTCGACTTGGCCTGTTCCAGCCGGCCGCGCGTCGCGTCATCGTGCTGCAGGTTCTGGGCCAGCCGCGACAGGTAGCCGTCGATCGCGCGCCGGGCGGGGTGTGCCGGATCGGTCCGGAGCGCGCGGACGAAGGTGACCGCCTCGTTGTAGACCGTGTGGTCGACGAGGCGCTGCGCGATCGACGGAACCCACGACGGCAGGCGCCGCGAGACCAGTCCCTGGAACGCCTCCGGGTTCGCCTCCAGCCACGCCTCGACCGTCTCGGCCGCGAGATCCACGGCGCCATGGTGCGCGCCGGTGTCGATCACGCGCTCGAGCCAGCCGCCGAGCGGATCGCCCCACCCCGGCTCGATCAGATGGCGGCGCGCGAGCGTCTCGATGACGTCCCGCACGTCGTCGTCGCTGAGCGCGCGCAGCACCCCCTGCGCCACGGCCGCGCCCTCCGACGCGATCCGCTCGGCGTGCGCGGGCTGCCGGAGCCACGCTCCGAGCCGTGCCGAGATCGGCGTCGACGCGAGCTTGGTGCGCACGACGCCGGCCTCGAGGAAGTTGGTCTCGACGAACTCGCCGAGGTTGCGGCCGATCTCGTCCTTGCGCGTCGGGATGATCGCGGTGTGGGGGATCGGCAGGCCGAGCGGGCGGCGGAACAGCGCCGTCACGGCGAACCAGTCGGCGAGGGCGCCGACCATCCCGCCCTCCGCGGCGGCGCGGATGTACGCGAACGCCGTGATCCGGTCCTGCAGTGCGAAGCCGAAGGCGAACAGCACCGCCATGAACAGCAGGGCCCCGAGGGCGACGGCCTTCATGCGGCGCAGGCCCCGCAGTCGTTCCTGGTCGGCGGGGGAGAGCAGATCGACGGAGGCCATGCCCGTCATCCTCGCACGCGCTTCTGTCTCGGACGCGTGCCTTCCCCGCACCCGGCTCATACCCGGAGGGGGTACCCTCGCTGACGTGATCGAAGACATCCAGAAGCGTGCGCTGCACCGCACCCGCATCCTCGAGGGCCAGCTGCGCGGGCTCGGGCGGATGATCGAGAACGAGGACTACTGCATGGACATCATCACGCAGTCGCGTGCGATCCAGCGCTCCCTCGAGTCTCTCAATCGGTTGCTGCTCGAGAACCACCTGCGCACGCACGTCACGCACATGTTCGACAGCGGCGCCGAGGACGACCGCGAGCAGGCCGTCGCCGAGCTGCTGCGCGCCTTCGACTTCGACGGACGCTGAGCGCGCGGGCGAGCTCCGAAGGCCACGCCGCGGACGTGATCTATGTTCGTGTCATGGGCTACAACATCACGATCGGCGTCCTCCCCGGGACCTCGGTGGACGCGCTGCCTCTGGCCGCGGACGTCCTGTCCTTCGACGAGGCGAGTTCATTCGGGTCCCCCTCCGCCGCCGCGCAGGTGGGCGAGCACGCCGTCGTCGTCGACACGGACTTCGGAGAGGTCACGAAGCAGCTGGCAGGCGCGCTCGGCAGCACCGCCTACATCGTGATGTTCGGCAGCACGGCCGACATGTATGTTCTCCAGACCGTCGGCGCCGCCGAGCGCCTTCGTGTCGAGGCGGCAGGCGAGGTCGTCGAGAACAAGGGGGATCCGCTGCCGGCGGAGGCCGCGCTCGCCTCGGCGGACTTCCCGGAGGACCGGCACCTCGCCCTGCTGGAGGCGCTGCTCGGCGAGCCGTTCGAGGCGATCTGGCAGGCAGGCTTCCGCCCGCTCGCCGTTTCCTGACGCCGGCTACGCCTCCAGCGGCCCGAGCCACGCCGACGCCACCGTCGCGTGGGCCGATTCCGGGTCGGACGGATGGAAGGCTCCCGCGAGCACGTCGCGGTACAGGCGCGACAGCTCGTTCGACGAGAAGTACGACGAGCCGCCCGCCACGAGCATCGCGTCGTCGACGACGCGCTTGGCCGTGGCCGTCGCGCGATGCTTGATGCCCGACAGCAGCGAGAACCAGCGCGCGCCGTGATCCGTCCGCTCGTCGATGTCGCGGCACAGAGCCGCGAGCTGCGGCGGGAGGGCGTCGTACGCCAGCGCCATCTCGGCGATGCGCCACCGGATGTCCGGGTCCTGGCTGTACGCCTTGCCTGTCTTCTTCGAGGTGCGCGACCTGGCCGCGGCGACGGCGAGGTCGAGCGCGCGGCGCGCGACGCCGGTGTAGACCGACGCCAGCAGCAGCTCGAACACGCTGAAGATGCCGAACACGATCGGATCGGGGTTCGGGCCGGGCGCGACGCGGCGGACGACGCGCTCGGCCGGGGCGATCACGCCGTTCAGCTCGGTCGTGCGACTCTGCGTGCCGCGCATGCCGAGCGTGTCCCAGTCGTCGCGGGTGACGATCCGCTCGTCGCGTCCCACGAAGGCGTAGACCATCTGCGGCCCGTCGGGCGACGTGGTGTCGAGCCCGTGCAGCCCGAGCTGCGTCCACACCGGCCCGAGCGACGTGAAGATCTTCCTCCCGGTGAAGGCGTAGGAGCCGTCGGGCAGCGGCGCAGCGTCGGTTCCGCTGCCGAACAGCACGAGGTCGTTGCCGGCCTCGCTGATCCCGAACGCGTACACCTCGCCGGCGGCGGCCCCCTCCTGCACGAAGCGGAGGTCGTCGAGGCCGCGATCCTGCATGACCTTCGCCACGCCGGTCCAGACGAGGTGCATGTTGATCGCGAGCGCCGTGGCCGGGGCGGCCTCCGCGAGCCGCTGCTGCAGCAGCGAGACCTCGGCCAGCGTCAGGCCCAGACCGCCGCGGGCGGCCGGCACCAGTGCGCGCAGGTAGCCGGCGTCGCGCAGCTCGGCCAGGTCCTCCTCGGGGAAGACGTTGTCGGCGTCCACACGGGCCGCGCGCGACCGGATCCGCTCGATCAGCTCGTCGGACAGCACGTCCCGCACGTCGAAGGACATCAGCCGATCACCTCGAGCAGCTGCCGCATCGTCTGCTCCGGCTTGTCGCGGTGCGGCGAATGCCCCGCGCCGGTCACGACCGACAGCGACGCGGCCGGATTGCGCAGCACCGCCTCGGCCGTCGCGCCCGTGAACAGGGCGTAGACCTGGGGATCGGCGCCGAGCACGTGCAGCGGCACCGTGACGCGCGACGCCGCGTCGCGGACGTCCCACGTCGCGTTCTGCGTGCTCGTCTGCTCGACGGCCCAGCGGCTCGCGCGGGTCACGGCGTCGACCTTCAGCTCGAGATCCTGCGGGTGCCAGTGCGGGTGCTCCTCGCGCACGGCCTCGATGCGGTTGTCGGCGAACGCGCGCTCCTGGCTGCGGCGCACGATGCCGGCGTCGCGCTCGTCCACCACGATCGCCGGATCGATCAGCACCACGCGCCTGGTCCACGCCGGGTCGTCCGCGGCCGCGACGGTCGTCGCCGCGCCCCCCAGCGAGTGGCCGATCACGAGATCCCACGAGCCGCCGTGATCCGGCAGCGTGCGTGCGACGTCGGCGGCATACGCGGCCACGGAGTAGTCGAGCGCGCGCGGGGCATCGCCGTGTCCCCGCAGGTCGACCGCGGTCGCGTGCCACCCGGCGTCGGCCAGCGCGACGCCGAAGCGCCACATCAGCGCCCCCGACGATCCGAGCCCATGCACGAGCAGCGCGCGGCGGTCGGATGACGGATCGCCCCAGTGCAGGCGGGGGAGGGCGACGGGAGAAGGCGTCATCGCACCAGGCTATTGCCCGCCGACGCGGGCGACGCCGGACTCAGGTGATGACGGGGAGCTGCTCCGTGTCGGGGATCGGCGACGCGTCGCGACCGCGCAGGTCCGGGAAGCCCCGGTGGAACACGGCGGCGACCACCGCCGCGCCGATGATCATCGCGATGCTCACGAGGTACGCCCCGATCGGGCCCGTGCCGTCGATCGCGAAGCCGGCCGCCATCGATCCGAGCGCCGCGCCGATCAGCTGCCCCGTGTTGATCCAGCCGTACGCCTCGGCCGTCTCGCTGAACTTCACGCTCGCGGACGTGCTCGCCAGCATCGTCGCCAGCGCGGGGGCGAAGCCGACGCCCGCCACGAACAGCGCGAACGCCAGCCAGAACGGGTTCTCCACCATCACGAGCGTGAGCGCGCTGCCGATCGCGACGATCACGAGGCGGCGCGCCGTCGACCACGGGCTCATGGGGATGCCGCCCGAGCCGAGGCCGCCCGTCAGGCTGCCGAACGCATACGCGGCGAGCACGAGCCCGGACTCCACGCCGCCCTCGCCGAACGTCGCGACGATGCCCGCCTCGATCGCGGCGGTCGATCCGATGAACAGCACGCCGATGGCGGTGGTCAGCAGCACGGTGGGCTTGCGCAGCACTCGGCCGAACGAGCTGCGGCTGCGGGGGATCCGCACCCGCCCGACCTCGGGGGAGAAGATGAACCACGCTCCGCCCGCGAGCGCGATGGCGGAGATCACGAGCAGCGCGAGCACGGACGACACCTGCAGCGCGAGGAACGTCACGAGCACGGGGGCCGCGACCCAGATGAGCTCCTGCAGCGACGCGTCGAGCGAGTACAGCGCCGTGAGCTGACGGGAGTTGACGAGCTTGGGGTAGATGGTGCGCACGGCCGACTGCACGGGCGGGGTCGACAGCCCCGCGAGCAGGCCCAGCGCGACGAGCACCGGGATCGGAAGCGGCACGAGCGCGACGACCGCGATCGCCGCGGCGTAGATCAGCGTCAGCACCGACAGCACGGGACGCATGCCCCAGCGACCCATCCAGCGACTCGTGATCGGACCGGACACGGCCTGCCCGATCGACATGGCCGCGAGCACGGTGCCCGCGGCGCCGTACGAGTGCGTCAGATGCTCGACGTGGATGAGGATGCCGAGGCTGACCATCCCGGACGGGAACCGTGCCGTCAGCTGCGCGGCGATGATGCGGACGACGCCCGAAGTGCGTGCGAGCTCACGGTAGGACGACATCCCTTCAGATTATCGCGCGGAGGCCGTCACCGACGGCGTGCGCAGGGCGGCGCGGAGCGCGCCGTCGGGGCGCTCGAGCGAGGGCGGATCGCCGCCGCGAGCGACACGCCGCGACACGCCGAGAGGGCCCGATCCACAGCCTGTGGGATGTCAGAGGCCCTCCCTAGCGTTGTACCTGTGGAGAGGGTGCTCGGCCTCGCCCGGGAACCGCGATTTCCGGCCTCGATCGGCCCCTCCGCCGATCGGCCGGCTGTGGATGGATCGGTGGAGAGACCTGTGGTGGGGCGGTGGACAACGGTGGAAAATGACAACCGTGTAACTACTAGCCCTAGTGGTGCCCCGGAATGTCTGCACCCATATGTAGTATTGAGATCCCGGCGGAGGTCCGCCGAGTCTGAGACGGTTTTGAAGGGGAAGAAGCGTCATGGCGATCACGGTCTACACCAAGCCCGCTTGCGTTCAGTGCACGGCCACGTACCGCGCGCTCGACTCGAAGGGCATCGACTACGAGGTCGTCGACCTCTCGCAGGACCCGGCTGCGCTCGAGCAGGTCAAGGCCCTCGGCTACATGCAGGCTCCCGTCGTCGTGACCGACGAGGACCACTGGTCGGGCTTCCGTCCCGACATGATCGACGAGCTCGCCACGCGCCTCGCCTGATCGGCCCTCTTCGAGGACATCGCCGATCCGCACGAGCTGCCGGCGGGTCCGGCGGAAGAAGGAGTGAGGAGAGATGACCGCGACGGTCGCGCCCACCGAGGCGCCGCTGCTCGTCTACTTCTCGAGCGTGTCCGGCAACACCGCACGTTTCATCGAGAAGCTCGGCATGCGGGCCGAGCGGATCCCTCTCCATCGCGGCGACGAGGAACTCGTCGTCGATGAGCCCTATGTGCTCGTCACCCCCACCTACGGCGGGGGTGACGGGCGGGGGGCGGTGCCCAAGCAGGTCATCCGCTTCCTCAACGACGAGCGCAACCGCCGATGGATCCGCGGGGTCGTCTCGGCGGGGAACACCAACTTCGGCGACGGCTTCTGCATCGCCGGCGACATCATCAGCCGCAAGTGCAACGTGCCTCACTTGTACCGGCTAGAACTCTTCGGCACACCCGACGACGTCGAGCGCGTCACCGACGGATTGGAACGATGGTGGAAGCAGCAGCCCTGACCACGGATGCGGACTTCAAGCACAACGCGAAGTTCGATGGGCTCGATTATCACGCCCTCAACGCGATGCTCAATCTGTACGACGAGAACGGGAAGATCCAGTTCGACGCGGACAAGCGCGCCGCGCGGGAGTACTTCCTGCAGCACGTCAACCAGAACACGGTGTTCTTCCACTCGCTCAAGGAGCGTCTCGACTACCTGGTCGAGAAGGAGTACTACGAGGGCGCCGTCATCGAGAAGTACCCGTTCGAGTTCGTCGAGCGCCTGAACGACTTCGCGTACGGCAAGAAGTTCCGCTTCGAGACGTTCCTCGGCGCGTTCAAGTACTACACGAGCTACACGCTCAAGACCTTCGACGGCAAGCGCTACCTCGAGCGCTTCGAGGACCGCGTCGTGATGACCGCGCTCGCCCTCGCCGACGGCGACCAGGACCTCGCGTGGAACCTCGTCGAGGAGATCATCTCGGGCCGCTTCCAGCCCGCGACCCCGACGTTCCTCAACGCGGGCAAGGCGCAGCGCGGCGAGCTCGTCAGCTGCTTCCTGCTGCGCATCGAGGACAACATGGAGTCGATCGCGCGCGGCATCAACTCGGCGCTGCAGCTGTCCAAGCGCGGCGGCGGCGTGGCCCTGCTGCTGTCGAACATCCGCGAGGCCGGCGCCCCGATCAAGCAGATCGAGAACCAGTCCAGCGGCATCATCCCCGTCATGAAGCTGCTGGAGGACTCCTTCAGCTACGCCAACCAGCTCGGCGCGCGCCAGGGCGCGGGCGCGGTGTACCTCTCGGCGCACCACCCCGACATCATGAAGTTCCTCGACACCAAGCGCGAGAACGCCGACGAGAAGATCCGCATCAAGACGCTGTCGCTCGGCGTGGTCGTGCCGGACATCACGTTCGAGCTCGCCAAGAACGACGAGGACATGTACCTCTTCTCGCCGTACGACGTCGAGCGCGTCTACGGCGTGCCCTTCGGCGACATCTCCGTCACGGAGAAGTACCGCGAGATGGTGGACGACCCGCGCATCAAGAAGACCAAGATCAACGCGCGCAAGTTCTTCCAGACGCTCGCCGAGATCCAGTTCGAGTCGGGCTACCCGTACATCATGTTCGAGGACACGGTGAACCGGGAGAACCCGATCAAGGGCCGGATCAACATGTCCAACCTCTGCAGCGAGATCCTGCAGGTGAACACGCCGACGACGCTGAACGAGGACCTCTCGTACGACCAGATCGGCAAGGACATCTCCTGCAACCTGGGCTCGCTGAACATCGCGCTCGCGATGGACTCCCCGAACCTGGGCCAGACGGTCGAGACCTCGATCCGCGCGCTCACCGCGGTCAGCGATCAGAGCCACATCCGCTCGGTGCGCTCGATCGAGGACGGCAACGACCGTTCGCACGCGATCGGCCTCGGCCAGATGAACCTGCACGGCTACCTCGCCCGCGAGCGCGTGTACTACGGCTCGGAAGAGGGCCTGGACTTCACGAACATCTACTTCTACACGGTGCTGTTCCACGCGCTGAGCGCGTCGAACAAGCTCGCGATCGAGCGCGGCCAGGTGTTCGACGGGTTCTGGGACTCGAAGTACGCCACGGGCGAGTTCTTCCAGAAGTACGTCGAGCGGGAGTGGGCGCCGCAGACCGAGAAGGTCAAGCAGATGTTCGCCGGCCACCACATCCCGACGCAGGCCGACTGGCGTGCGCTGCAGGCGTCCATCCAGCAGCACGGCATCTACAACCAGAACCTGCAGGCCGTGCCGCCGACCGGCTCGATCTCGTACATCAACAACTCGACGTCGTCGATCCACCCGATCGCGTCGAAGATCGAGATCCGCAAGGAAGGCAAGCTGGGTCGCGTCTACTACCCGGCGCCGTTCATGACGAACGACAACCTGGACTACTACCAGGACGCGTACGAGATCGGCTACGAGAAGGTCATCGACACGTACGCCGCGGCGACGCAGCACGTCGACCAGGGCCTGTCGCTGACGCTGTTCTTCAAGGACACCGCCACCACGCGCGACATCAACAAGGCGCAGATCTACGCGTGGCGCAAGGGGATCAAGACGATCTACTACATCCGCCTGCGCCAGATGGCCCTCGAGGGCACGGACATCGATCAGTGCGTCAGCTGCACGCTCTGACGCCCGACCGGATCTGAGAGAGAACGAGAGATGACTGAAGCGGTCAAACTGCTGGACCACGTCCAGGCGATCAACTGGAACCGGATCCAGGACGAGAAGGACGTCGAGGTGTGGAACCGCCTCGTGAACAACTTCTGGCTGCCCGAGAAGGTGCCGCTGTCGAACGACATCCAGTCGTGGAACACGCTCACGCCGGAGGAGCAGCAGCTCACCATGCGCGTGTTCACGGGCCTGACGCTGCTCGACACGATCCAGGGCACCGTGGGCGCGGTCTCGCTGATCCCGGATGCGCTGACGCCGCACGAGGAGGCGGTGTACACGAACATCGCGTTCATGGAGTCGGTGCACGCCAAGAGCTACTCGTCGGTGTTCTCGACGCTGTGCTCGACGCAGGAGATCGACGAGGCGTTCCGCTGGTCGGTGGAGAACCCGAACCTGCAGAAGAAGGCCCAGATCGTCATGGAGTACTACCGTGGCGACGAGCCGCTCAAGCGCAAGGTCGCCTCGACCCTGCTCGAGAGCTTCCTGTTCTACTCGGGCTTCTACCTGCCGCTGCACTGGTCGAGCCGCGCCAAGCTCACCAACACGGCAGACCTGATCCGCCTCATCATCCGCGACGAGGCCGTGCACGGGTACTACATCGGCTACAAGTTCCAGAAGGGTCTCGAGCTCGTCTCCCAGGCCGAGCGCGACGAGATCAAGGACTACACGTTCTCGCTGATGTACGAGCTCTACGACAACGAGGTGCAGTACACGCAGGACCTCTACGACCAGGTCGGTCTGACCGAGGACGTCAAGAAGTTCCTGCACTACAACGCCAACAAGGCGCTGATGAACCTCGGCTACGAGGCGATGTTCCCCGCGTCGGTCACCAACGTGAACCCGACGATCCTGTCGTCGCTCTCGCCCAACTCGGACGAGAACCACGACTTCTTCTCCGGCTCGGGCTCGTCGTACGTGATCGGCAAGCACGAGTCCACCGAGGACGACGACTGGGACTTCTGAACCCCGCGGTCGGTCGCGCGAGCAACTGACATCGAACTGCCCCCGGCGATCGCCGGGGCAGTTGTCGTCCGCCGGTGACCGACCGGACCGAAACGACGTATCGTCGGCCGCATGTGGTTCGACACCTGGTCCGATCTCCTCCGCGTCATCGCCGTGGGCGTCGCCGCCTACGTCCTGACCATCGTCGCGCTCCGGATATCGGGCAAGCGGACGCTCGGCCAGCTCAACCAGTTCGATTTCGTCGTCACCGTGGCGCTCGGTTCGACGCTCGCCACCATCCTGCTCAGCGCAGATGTGTCCTTCGCCGAGGGCGCGGTCGCGATCGTCCTGCTCATCGCCCTGCAGATGGTGGTCGCCTTCGTCTCGTCTCGATGGAACCCCTTCCGTGCGGTGGTGACCGGCGAACCCACCGTGCTGCTGTGGAAGGGGCGCGTTGACGAGGCGGCACTCCGCCGCACGCGCGTCGACATCGCCGAAGTGCGGCAGGCGGTCCGACAGAGCGGGTCGGGCGACCTGGGCTCCGTCACCGCCGTGGTTCTCGAGACGAACGGCACGTTCAGCGTGGTCACGTCAGAGCAGTACGGGGACGGAAGCGCCTTCCGAGACATCCCCTCGGCCGCCGAGAGACGCGACTGAGGACGCGGCGTGTCGGGCGTACGCTTGCCAACCACGCACCGGTGAGGAGGCCCCCGACATGTCAGAGCACGCAAACGCCCCGCACGAGAAGCAGCGAGGCTGGTCGCAGTACGTTCGATTCGCCGCGATGATCCTGACGGGCATGGTCGTCATGTACGGGACGATGTTCGTCGGCGTCTGGGAATGGGGCCACATCCGCTTCAGCGAGAGCCGCGTCTTCATGGCGCTCACCATGGGCGGCGCGATGGGGCTGGTGATGTTCGCGTGGATGGCGCGGATGTACCGCAATACCAAGGGCAACATCGCGATCATCGCGGTGAGCCTGGTGCTGCTCGGGGCGGCGTCTACCTCGATCGCAGTCAGGTGACCATCGATGACGTCGCCTACATGAGCAGCATGATCCCGCACCATTCCCTGGCCATCACCAGGTCCGAGCACGCTCACCTCGACGATGTCCGCGTCTGCGAGCTGGCCCGCTCCATCAGCGAGGCGCAGCGCGAGGAGATCCTCGAGATGTCCTGGCTGATCGACGACATCCGGCAACATGGCGCGGTTCGGACGGCGGAAGAGGCGGCCACCCGACCCGCCCCGGAGTTCACCGAGCAAGCCGAGCGTTCGTGCGCCGATTGAGCGGGCCGCGCCCACCGGGCGCGCGGTGCGCCCGCGCGATCTTCGGTGTCGTCAGTGCTCGTGCTCGTGCTCGTGCTCGTGTTCAGGCTCCTGCTCGAGGATCATGCCCACGGATGTGGCGCAGGCGTCCCCTCGCCAGGCCTCGACGCCCTCGCGCACAGCGAACGCCGCGATGACGAAGCCGGCAACGGCATCTGCCCACCACCAGCCGAGCCAGGAGTTGAGGACGAGGCCGACCAGCACTGCTGCCGACAGGTACGTGCATACGAGCGTCTGCTTCGAGTCGGCGATCGCCGTCGCGGAGCCGAGCTCTCGCCCCGCTCGGCGCTCCGCGAAGGAAAGCAGCGGCATGACGGCCACGCTGAGGGCGGTGAGGACGATCCCCACGGTGCTGTGCCCGACGTCGGCGCCGCCGGCCAACGCGAGTGTGGAGGATGCCGCGACATAGCCGGCCAGTGCGAAGAACGCCACGGCGATCACCCGCAGCGTGCCCTTCTCCCAGCGCTCCGGCTCGCTCCGGGTGAACTGCCAGGCGACCGCCGCTGCGGAGAGCACCTCGATCGTCGAGTCGAGTCCGAAGCCGATCAGCGCGACGGACGAGGCGACGGCGCCGGCAGACAGCGCCACCGCTGCCTCGACGAGGTTGTAGATGATCGTCGCGGCCACGATCATCCGGATGCGCCGCTGGAGCACCGCGCGACGGTCGTGAGCCATCGTCATGCGCAGGTGCATCCTTCCCCGGAGCAGCAGTCCGGTTCCACGACGAGCACGACCCGGAGCAGCTCGTCGAGAGCGGGCGCCAGATGGTCGTCTGCAAGGCGGTATGCGCTTCGGCGTCCCTCCGGCGTCACCCTGACCAGTCCGCACCCGCGCAAGCAGGCCAACTGGTTCGACATGACCTGCCGGGAGACGCCGAGCCGCTCGGCGAGTTCCGAGGGGTAGGCCGCCGTCTCGCGAAGGGCGAGGAGGATGCCGGCTCGCGTCGCGTCGGAGAGGGCGTGGCCGAGGCGGGCGAGTGCCGCGGTGTGCGTGAGTGTGGCGGTGGTCACGCGCCAACGATACACGTATCGCTGAATAAAGCGAACGCTGAAGCATCGATGAAGAAGATCTCTCGCCAGCGACCCCGCGCGCACAGGGCGCGTGCGGCGGCCATGACGTAGCGTCTGCCGCATGGGCACATTGATCTACGACAGCGCCGGGCCGATCTTCATCGAGGACCGCGCGCTCGCCCACCTCCGGGCGGTGATCATGGCCAAGCTGCGCCGCAACGAGAGCTTCTCGGTGTCGTGGCAGCACGCGGACGGCGACTCCGACGAGCAGACGACCATCTGGGTCCACCCGGCGATCCCGATCCGCTTCGTCCTGTCCGAGCCCCTCGTGGGGGAGCTCAACCGCAAGTGGCTGTCACAGCTCGTGGAGTCGGCGAACGAGCACGGCGGCATCGTGCTTACACGCGAGCAGATCGATCCGGACGGGTGACGACGGGCAGGTCTAGGCCGGATCGCGCGGCTGTCAACCGGCTGGGGCCGCGGATTCCGCGTGCGTAGCGTGGACCGCACGACGACACCCAGGAGGACATCCATGGAGAATCTGCCCCACGCCACCGACGAGGACCGCGCCACGATCGCGAAGATCGTCAAGGCCGCGAAGGTCGGCCTGCTCACCACGGTCAGCCCGGAGGGTGAGCTGCACAGCAGGCCGCTCGCCGCGCAGGACGTCGAGTTCGACGGCGACCTGTGGTTCTTCGTGCAGGACAACAGCCCGAAGGTGCGCGACATCTCCGGCAACTCGTCCGTGAATGTCGCGTTCGACTCGGGCAAGGGCTACCTGTCGGTCGCGGGCACGGCGACGCTCGTGCGCGACGCGCAGAAGATCGACGAGTACTGGACGCCCGCCGTGCAGGCCTGGTTCCCGGAGGGACGCGAGGACCCGACGATCGTGCTTCTGCGCGTGCACGCCGAGTCGGCCGAGTACTGGGCCAAGGACGAGCCCGGGATCGTCTCCGCGTTCAAGATCGCCAAGGCGACCGTCACGCGCACGCAGCCCGATGTGGGGGAGAACCGCACGGTCGAACTCTGAGCCCGTCGAGCTCCTGAAGCTCCGCGCTCCGAAGTGAGAGGCCGGTGTTCCGCGTCAGCGGACGCCGGCCTCTCGCGCGGCGGCCGTCGCCGCGCGCACGCCGTGCCGCCACGGCTCGCCGTGGCCCGGCAGCACCGTCGCCGCCTCGGTGTCGTCGAGCCGGGAGAGCGAACGCAGCGCCTCGGCCGTATCGGCGGTCGCCGCCGCGGCGACGACGCGGGGGCCGCGCTCCGTGGTGTAGGGATCGAACGTGACGAGCGCATCGCCGCTGAAGAGCACGCCGCGCTCGGGCAGGTGCAGAGCGCAGTGCCCGAACGTGTGGCCGGGGCTGAACACGACCCGCGGCCGGCCGGGCACGTCGAGCGCCGCGTCGATCCCCATGGCCTGCAGCCCCTCAAGGCCGCGCACCCGCAGCGCGCCCGCGCCCGCCATGCGGGCGAGCACCGGGATGGATCCGGGATAGCGGAAGGGATACCGGATCCGCGGCGACTCGTGCGCGTAGCGATAGGGGTGCACCGCGAGGTACGCCTCGTCCGGGTGCCCATGCACCGGCACGCCCCAGTCCTGATGGATCGCGTGCGCGAACCCGAGATGGTCGAAGTGCGCGTGCGTGATCACGACCGCCTGCACGGCCGAGCGCGAGCTGCCGATGGCGGCCAGCACGTCCGGGAGGATCCGCCACGAGGCGGGCAGGCCCGTGTCGACGATCGTCACCTGGCCCTGATCCTCGATCAGGTAGCAGTTGACGTGCGCGTGCTCGAGGCGGTGGACGCCCGGCGCGACGTGCCGGGTCAGCCGGGGGGCTCCCGTGCGGGGGCGGCGCGATCCTGAGTGCTCGGCGGACATGCCCGATGGTAGGCATGCCGCTCTGGCGCGGCGGATGGGGTTGCCTGCGCCCCGCGGCTGGGCTAGCGGCGGCAGGGCGCGGCGACCGCGACGTCAGTCGACGCCGAGCTCCTTGCGCAGGCGGGCGACGTGTCCGGTTGCCTTGACGTTGTAGAGGGCTTTGGTGACGACGCCCTGCTCGTCGAGCACGAACGTCGACCGGATGACGCCCTCGACGACCTTGCCGTAGTTCATCTTCTCGCCCCACGTGCCGTAGGCGCGGTGCACCTGCGCGTCGGGGTCGCTCAGCAGCTCGAACGTGAGCCCGTCGCGCTCCCGGAACTCGGCGAGCTTGGCGGGCTCGTCGCGCGAGACGCCGAGCACGGTGTAGCCCGCGCCGGAGAGCGACGAGATGCTGTCGCGGAAGTCGCAGGCCTGCGTGGTGCAGCCCGGCGTCATCGCGGCGGGGTAGAAGTACAGCACGACCTTGCCGCCGCGGAGGTCCGCGAGCGATACGGGCTTGCCATCCTGATCCTGCAGCGTGAAGTCGGGGGCGGGCGTTCCGGGTTCGAGGCGCGTCTCAGTCACCCGTCCAGCCTAGGCGGCGCACCGGGATCGCGCGGATGAGCGATGCCGGCCGGTGCGCGATGGGCGAGGGGCGCCGTCAGTAGTCGGTCCGGTCCTTGAAGGTCGCGAGCAGGCGCTGCAGCGAGTCGACGCGTGAGGCGGGCAGCCGGCCCTCCGCGACCGCCTCGTTGAGCGCGCAGTCCGGCGCATCCGGCAGGTGCGTGCAGCCGCGCGGGCACTGCTCGGCCACGTCCTCGAGGTCGCGGTAGGCGCGCAGGATGTTCGCGGGGTCCACGTGCCCGAGACCGAACGACCGCACGCCGGGGGTGTCGATGACCCAGCCGGACCCGCCGTGGCCGTGGTAGCGCAGCGACACGGTCGAGGACGAGGTGTGCCGCCCGCGCCCGGTCACCTCGTTGACGTGGCCGGTCGCGCGTCCGGCGGTCGGCACCAGCGCGTTGACGAGCGTCGACTTGCCCACGCCGGAATGTCCCACGAACACGGTCGAGTGCCCGATCAGCGCCTCCCCGATCGCGTCGGCCGGCGTCTCGTCGCGTGCGCTGAAGAAGACGCGCAGGTCGTTCAGGCCCTCGAAGTGCGTCAGGAACGGCGCCGGATCGGCGAGGTCCGTCTTGGTGATGACCATCAGGGGCCGGATGCCCGCATCGAGCGCGGCGATCAGATACCTGTCCACCAGGCGCGGACGCGGCTCGGGATCGGCCGCGGCGACGACCAGGAGCATCTGGTCGGCGTTGGCGACGATCACCCGTTCGACCTGGTCTGTGTCGTCCGCGCTGCGGCGCAGCAGCGACGTGCGCTCCTCGATGCCGACGATGCGGGCGAGGGTCCCCTCCTGGCCGGTCGTGTCGCCCACGATCCGCGCGCGGTCGCCCGTGACGATCGGGGTCTTGCGCAGCTCGCGGGCGCGCGACGCGGTCAGCTGGCGCTCATCCGGGGTGTCCTCTCCCGCGAGCACGGTGTAGCGGCCGCGGTCGACGCCGAGCACGCGCGCGATCATCGCGTCCTCGTGCGCGGGGCGGCGCTTGGTGCGCGGGCGGTTGCCCTTGGGGTTGGGGCGGACGCGGACGTCGCTCTCGTCGTAGAGCGGCTCGTCCTCGTCGTCGAGCGGATCGTCGAGCCAGCTCACTGCAGGCCGCCTCGCTCGGTCGGCACGACGCGCGCGAGCGGCGTCCTCGGCGTCACCGCGCCCCCAGCAGCTCGTCCCACAGCTGGGTGAACTGCGGCAGGGTCTTCGCCGTCGTGCCGATGTCGTCGACGACGACGCTGGGCACGCGCAGGCCGACGAGCGCGCCCGTCGTCGCCATGCGGTGATCGTGGTGCGCGCGCCACACGCCGCTCGTGAGCGGGCGTCCTGTGACGGCGGTCGGCGTGATCCGGATCCCGTCGGGAAGCTCCTCCGCCATGCCGCCGAGCGCGGTCACGTTGGCGGCGAGCGCCGAGATGCGATCGGTCTCGTGCCCGCGGATATGCGCGATGCCGTGGAAGGTCGTGGGGGAGTCGGCGAACACCGCGAGCCCCACAAGCGTCGGGGTGAGCTCGCTCACGGCCGACAGGTCGAGGTCGACGCCGTGGATGCCGCGCCCGCCGGCCACCGTCAGCGCGCCGCCGCGGCGGCTGACGCGCGCGCCCATGAGCTGCAGGATGTCGGCGAGCTGCGCGCCCGGCTGGGTCGAGTGGGGCGGCCAGCCGGCGATCGTGACCGACCCGCCCGTGACCATCGCGGCCGCGAGGAAGGGCGCGGCGTTCGACAGGTCCGGTTCGATCGCGATGTCCTTGGCGCGCAGCGCCCCCGCGGGCACGATCCACTCGCCGTGCGCGGGGCGCTCGACGTGGACGCCGCGGCGGGCGAGTGCCTCGACCGTCATGTCGATGTGCGGCACGCTCGGCAGGCGCGCTCCCACGTGGCGCAGGTGCAGGCCGACGTCGAAGCGGGGCGCGGCGAGCAGCAGGCCGGACACGAACTGGCTCGACGCGGAGGCGTCGATCGAGATCTCGCCGCCGCGCACGTGCCCGTGGCCGCGCACCGTGAACGGCAGCGACCAGTGCCCGCCGTCGTCGATGTCGACGCCCAGGTCGCGCAGCGCGCGGATCATCTCGGCCATCGGCCGGTGCAGGGCGTTCTCGTGCGCCGTGACGAGCACGTCGCCCGACGCGAAGCCCGCGAGCGGCGCGAGGAAGCGCATCACGGTGCCCGCCTGGCCGCAGTCGACCGTCGCCCCGCCCGCGAAGGGGGCGGCGGGGTGCACGAGCAGATCGGGACCGAACCCGCTCTCGCCCGGCACCTCCTCGACCTCGACGCCGAGCGCGCGCAGGCCCTCGATCATGCGGCGCGAGTCGTCGGACTGCAGCGGAGCGATCAGGCGGCTCGGCCCCTCCGCCAGGGACGCGAGGATCAGCTCCCGATTCGTGAGCGACTTGGAGCCGGGGATCGACAGGGCCGCATCGACGGGACCGTCCGCGACGGGCGCGGCGTACTCGCCCTGCGGGGCTTCGGGGGAATACACGCGCGAGCTCATCGGTTCCAGCCTAGTGAAAGCGAGGACCTGGATGACGGCTACGATTCTGGCCCCGAGCGCGTCACGTACGCGCCCGGAAGGATACAGGGCGCGCGCCTAGACTGGCGCGTGATGGATGAGGAACTCGAGCTTGCCGACACCGACGACGCCGACGCGCAGCCGGTGAGCGGTGGTGCGCCCACGGCGGAGGGGCAGGCCCTGCCCGCGACGGACGCGGGCGACGCGCCGGAGGCGACCCCCCGCCGGCAGTTCGAGGAGCAGGCCCTGCCGTTCATGGACCAGCTCTACGGCGCCGCGATGCGCATGACGCGCAACCCGAGCGACGCCGCGGATCTGGTGCAGGAGACGTTCGTGAAGGCCTTCGCGTCCTGGGCGTCGTTCACGCAGGGCACGAACCTCAAGGCGTGGCTGTACCGCATCCTCACCAACACGTACATCAACACGTACCGCAAGAAGCAGCGCGAGCCCTACCAGGGCACGATCGACGATCTCGAGGACTGGCAGCTCGGCGGCGCCGAGTCGACGACCGCGATGAGCAGCCGGTCGGCCGAGGCGGAGGCGATCGACCACATGCCGGCGTCGGTCGTGAAGGACGCGCTGCAGTCCATCCCGGACGACTTCCGGATGGCGGTGTACCTCGCGGATGTCGAGGGCTTCGCCTATCAGGAGATCGCCGACATCATGAAGACCCCCATCGGCACGGTCATGAGCCGCTTGCACCGCGGTCGGCGGCTGCTGCGCGACCTGCTGAAGGACTACGCGGCCGAGCGAGGAATCCAGGCCGCCGCCCCGAACACCGGCAAGGCCCCCGCGGGCCGCCGTCCCAACAGGAGTGAGAAATGACCGACTGCGGCTGCGAGAAGGCGCGTCAGGATCTCGAGGAGTACCTCCGCAACGAGGTCTGCAAGACCGAGCACGCCGACATCAGCGAGCACCTCGCCACGTGCGCGGAGTGCCGCGACGAGGCCCTGGTGTCGCGCACGCTGACCGAGGTGGTCGCGCGCGCGTGCAAGGAGACCGCACCCGAGGAGCTCAAGCACCTCGTGCTCGCGCGCCTGCGCGACGCGCAGGCGACCCACTGACGGGGCATCCTCACCGACCCGTGCGGCATCGCGTCCGCCGGCGCAAGGGTCTGCGACCCCCTTCGACGCCTGGATAGTGTCGAGGCATGGCTGAGTTCCCCGACGTGCGCACGCTTCCCCTCGACGAGACCGCCCGTGCGGCGCTCGCGGAGCGAGGGCTCGAGTACCGCCTGATCGAGAACGAGCGCGCGGCGGTCATGGAGGCGTGGTCGCACGCCGTCCGCCGCGGTTTCGCCGGCTCGGAGCTCACGGCCGAGGAGGTCGCCGACTGGCGCGAGCCGATGTCCTGGCGTCGCGTGACGGGCGTGTACGACTCGGCCTCGCCGCAGGCCGACCGGCCGATCGCGACGGCGAGCTCGTGGGTCGCGCCCATGACCGTGCCGGGCGGCACGCTGCCGTCCTGGGCGGTAAGCACCGTGACGGTCGCCGCCACGCACCGCCGTCGCGGTGTCGCCCGTCAGCTGCTGGAGGCCGAGCTGCGCGACGCGCACGCCGCGGGCGTGCCCGCCGCCGGTCTCACGGCGAGCGAGGCGACCATCTACAGCCGATACGGCTTCGGACCCGCGACGAAGATCGCGACGTGGAAGGTCGACGCGCGTCGCGCGCGCTGGGCCGCACCGGACGCACCCGGCCGCGTGCAGTACATCGACCGCGAGGACGCCGCGCTCCTGATGGGGCAGCTGCACGAGCGCACGCTGCCCGCGCGTGTGGGCGAGATCCCGGGCTGGCCGCGGCGCTGGCGCGGGCGCGTCGCGCTCGCGGAGGACAAGAACGACGTCGCACGCGCCGTGCGCTACGTCGACGAGGCGGGCGAGCCTCGCGGCGTCATGGCCTATCAGATCGAGGGGAACCCGGAGAGCGACCGCGGAGGCGAGCTCACCATCCGCTATCTAATCGCCGAGGACGACGTCGCGCTCGCCGCGCTGTGGCGCTTCGCGCTCGAGCACGACCTGGTCGGCACGGTGACCGCCCACATGCGCCCGGTTGACGAGCCGCTGCCGTGGCTGATCGACGACGCGCGCGTCGCGGTCTCGAGCGTGACGGACCACGGCTGGCTGCGCATCCTGGACGTCCCGGCGTCGCTCGAGGCGCGCACGTACGCCGCGGACGCGTCCGTGATCCTGCGCGTGACGGACCCGCAGGGCTACGCGGACGGCACGTGGCGCGTCGACATCGCGGACGGCCGCGCGCTTGTCACCGAGAGTGAGGACGAGCCGGATGTCGCACTGTCGGTGGTCGAGCTGTCCGCGGTCTACCTCGGCGGGTTCTCGCTGCCGGTGCTGCGCGCGGCCGGGCGGGCGACCGGCTCGGCCGAGGCGATCGACGCGCTGGATGCCGCCCTCCGGGTGCCGCGCGCACCCTTCCTCAGCATCGTGTACTGACATCGGGTCCTGTTGGATGCCGAAATACGGGCCATGAGCCGGTAACCCGCGCCGCCGAAACCGTTCACCTCCCGGAGAGCGGGACGTTCACGCGGCCTGCGTAGCGTCAGGGCGTCTCGCCCCGAGACGAGGAGCGCTGCCCGAGCGCGCCCGCACCACAGCGCGGGCATTCCCATCCCCCGGAGGACATCCATGATCCGTCGACCCCTGTTCGCCGCACTCGGCCTCGTCGCCGCGTCGGCTCTCGCCCTGACGGGCTGCGCGTCGAACGCGTCGGCCCCCGCGGACGGCGACGCGTCCGGCGCCGCAGCAGACGCCGCGACCGCCACCAGCGTCGCCGACTTCGGCTCGTTCGAGGCGCTCGAGGAGGCCGCCAAGGCCGAGGGCGCGCTCAACGTCATCGCGCTGCCGCGCGACTGGGCCAACTACGGCGAGATCCTCGACCTGTTCGCCTCGACCTACCCCGAGATCACCATCACGGAGCAGTCGCCCGACATCTCGAGCGCCGAGGAGATCGCCGCGGCTGAGACGAACGAGGGCCTTGACACCGCGCCCGACGTGTTCGACCTCGGTCTCACGGTCGCGCTGCAGAACACCGACCACTTCGCGCCGTACCAGGTGCAGACGTGGGACGACATCCCGGAGGCGCTGAAGGAGCCGAGCGGCCTGTTCGTCGGCGACTACGGCGGGTACATGTCGGTCGGCTACGACTCGTCGAAGTTCCCCGCGCCGGAGTCGCTCGAGGACCTCCTCGGCGCCGACTACAAGAGCGCGGTCGCGATCAACGGCGACCCGACGCAGGCCGGTGCGGCCTTCGCCGCGGTCGGCCTGGCGACCATCCAGTCCGGCGGCGAGCTGGACGACTTCCAGCCCGGCATCGACTTCTTCGCCGACCTGCAGAAGGCCGGCAACCTGCTCAAGGTCGACGTCACCACAGCGACCGTCGCGAGCGGCGAGACGCCCGTCGTGTTCGACTGGGACTACCTGAACGCGACGCACAAGGTCGACAACCCGAACTGGGAGGTCGTCGTCTTCGAGGACAAGGGCTACGCCGGCTACTACAACCAGGCCATCAACAAGGACGCCCCGCACCCCGCGGCCGCGCGCCTCTGGCAGGAGTTCCTCTACAGCGACGAGGTGCAGAACCTGTGGCTGAAGGGCGGCGCCCGCCCCGCGCGCATGGACGCCATGACCGAGGCCGGCACGATCGACGCCGAGCTCGCGAGCGCGCTGCCCGCCACGCCCGCCGAGACGCTCGTCCCCACGGAGGAGCAGAGCGACGCCGCCGGCGTGCTGCTCGGCGAGAAGTGGGCCGCGGCGGTCCAGTGACCGTCGTCCCCCTCGCGGCCGCGGACCTCGACGCCGTCACCGGCGCCGGGTCCGCGGTCGCCCCGCCGCCGCGCCGGCGTGCCGCCGGCGCGACCGTCCTCGCCTGGCTCGGGCTGGTGCCGTTCGCGGCGTACATCCTGCTCTTCCTCGTGCTGCCGACCGTTCTCGCGCTCGCGTCCGGCCTGTTCGACGGGGACGGGAACATCACCGCCGACAACCTCGCGGCGCTCGGCGACCCGACGATCCTCGCCGTGTTCGGCAACACCGTGTGGCTCTCTGCGGCGACCGCGGTGATCGGCGCCGTGCTCGGTGCGCTCGTCTGCTACGCGCTCCTCGGCGTGAGCGAGGCGCACCCGATGCGCCGCGTCGTCGACGCCGCCGCAAGCGTGCTGGCGCAGTTTGGCGGCGTGATGCTCGCGTTCGCCTGGATCGCGACCTTCGGCCTGCAGGGCGTCGTGACCGTGCTGCTCGAGGGCATCGGCATCCAGCCGTACGCCGACGGCCCGTGGATCTACGAGCTCGCCGGGCTGTTCGGGCCCTACATCTACTTCCAGGTGCCGCTCATGGTGATCACGTTCATGCCGGCTCTCGCCGCGCTCAAGCCGCAGTGGGCCGAGGCGAATCTGACCCTCGGCGGCACGCGCGGCGGCTTCTGGGCCCACATCGGCGTGCCGGTGCTCGCCCCCGCGTTCCTCGCGAGCCTGCTGCTGCTGTTCGCCAACGCGTTCTCGTCGTATGCGACCGCGGCGGCGCTGGCCAGCCAGGGCGCGCAGATCGTGCCGCTGCAGATCCGCGCGGCGCTCACGAGCGAGACGGTGCTCGGACGCGAGAACCTCGCCGGTGCGCTGGCACTCGGCATGATCGTGATCGTCGCAGTCGCCATGTGGGCGTACGCGGCCGTGCAGCGGCGCGCCGCGAGGTGGCAGCGATGAGCGCCGGCATCGCTCCGGGCCGCGCCACCCGCTGGCTGATCGGCGTCCTCGTCGGCGGCGCGTTCCTCGTCCCGCTCGTGGGCACGTTCCTCTACACCCTGCGCGACATCGCCACGGGGGAGCTGACCGACGCGCACTGGGCGGGACTCGTGGACCCGGCGAACGCCGCCACGCTCCGCCCGATCTGGACGGGACTCGGCAACTCGCTACTCCTCGCCGTCGTGACCGTCGGGATCGTGCTGATCCTCGTGACGCCCACGATCATCCTGGTGAACCTCCGCTTCCCGGCCCTGCGCCGCGCGTTCGAGTTCGTGGCGCTGCTGCCGATCTCGATCCCGGCGATCGTGCTCGTCGTGGGCCTCGCACCGATCTACCTGCAGATCGGCCGCGCGCTCGGCACGGGTGCGTGGACGCTCGCGTTCGCGTACGGGATCACGGTGCTCCCGTTCGCGTACCGTGCGATCCAGGCCTCGCTCGACGCGATCGACCTGCGCACGCTCACCGAGGCGGCGCGCTCGCTCGGCGCGAGCTGGATCGACGTCGTGGTGCGCGTGCTCGTGCCCAACCTGCGGCAGGGGCTGCTCGCGGCCTCGCTCATCTCCGTCGCGGTCGTGCTCGGCGAGTTCACGATCGCGTCGCTGCTGAACCGCCAGGTGCTCCAGACGGCGATGGTCGTCGTGCAGAAGCAGGATCCGGTCGCGCCCGCGATCTTCACCCTGCTGGCTCTCGGGCTGGTGTTCCTCCTGCTGCTCGCCCTCGGGTTCGCCGCGGGCGGTCGCCGAGCCGGCGCGCGCGGAAAGGCGCGTGCGAGGGAAGCGGCGGCGAGCGAAGCGCCCGCGAGCGAAGCCGCCGCCAAGGAAGTGCCCGTCGCCGAGATGCCGGTGAAGGAAGAGTCTGTGAAGGAAGAGAAGGTCTCGCGATGACCGCCGTCGACGACGCCCCGCGCGGGCTGCCCCGCACCGAAGAGAACGCCCTGCTGGCCGAGGCCGGCGAGGGGACGCGGGTGGAGTTCCGCCAGGTCGTGAAGGACTACGGCACGACCCGCGTCCTGCACGGCATCGATCTCGACATCCGCCCCGGCGAGTTCGTGTCGCTGCTCGGCCCGTCCGGGTGCGGCAAGACCACCGCGCTGCGCGTGCTGGCCGGCCTCGAGCAGGCGACGGGCGGATCCGTCCTGCTGGGCGGGCAGGACGTGTCGGGGACACCCACGAACAAGCGCGACATCGGCATGGTGTTCCAGGCCTACTCGCTGTTCCCGCACCTGAAGGTCGTCGACAACGCGGCATTCGGGCTGCGGCGCCGGGGCGTGGGCCGCGGCGCCGCGACGCGCCGCGCGGGCGACGCCCTCGACCTCGTCGGCCTCGGCCACCTCGCCGACCGGTTCCCGCACCAGCTGTCGGGCGGCCAGCAGCAGCGCGTGGCCCTGGCCCGTGCGCTCGTCACGGAGCCGCGCGTGCTGCTGCTGGACGAGCCGCTGTCCGCGCTCGATGCGAAGGTGCGCGTGCAGCTGCGCGACGAGATCCGGCGCATCCAGCTGCGGCTCGGCACCACCACGGTGTTCGTCACGCACGACCAGGAGGAGGCGCTCGCCGTCTCCGACCGGATCGCCGTCATGAACGCCGGCCGGATCGAGCAGATCGGCTCGCCCGAGGAGCTCTACCTGCGTCCCGCGACGCCGGGTGTCGCGGCGTTCGTCGGCCTGTCGTCGATCGTCCCCGCGACGGTCGCGGGCGGCGTCGCCAGCGTCCTCGGCGTCGACCTTCCGGTCGTCGGCGAGGCCGCGGACGGCCCCGTGGAGGCCTTCCTGCGCCCGGAGAACGTGCGCCTCGGTGGAACGATCCCGGCCGTCGTGCAGGAGTCGACCTTCCTCGGGTCGCTGCGGCGCACGCTCGTCCGCACCGAGTCGGGCGCGATGCTCTGGCTGCAGCACGCCGCGACCGAGCGCCTCGACTTCGACGAGCGGGTGCAGGTCAGCATCGACCCCGTGCCCGTGGTCGTGCGGTCCGCCGCCTGACCGGCCGCCCGACGTACCGGACCCGACGCGTTCTCAGGGGATGACGGCTTCTCAGGACCGGATCGGCGCATCCGGTCCTGAGGACGCGGGATCTCCTGAGAAGGCGCACGCCGGCGGCGGCGGGGCGGGTCCAGAGCTCTCGCGGATATCATCGCGGCATGAGCGAACCGGTCGTCCCGCAGACCCGCAGCCGGTGGGCGATCGGGCCGGCGGCCGTGACCGTCGTGCTGTTCGTCGTGGCCCTCTGGGCGATCGAGATCGTCGACACCGTCCTGATGAACCGGCTCGACGCGGGCGGCATCACCCCGTGGCGGATCGACGGCGTCGGGGGCATCCTGTGGGCGCCGTTGCTGCACAGCGGGTGGCCGCATCTCATCGCGAACACCGTGCCCGCGCTCGTGCTCGGGTTCCTCGCGCTCGCGGTCGACTACGGCCGGGGCCTGGCGGCGACCGCGATCATCTGGTTCGGTGCGGGAGCGGCCGTGTGGTTCACGGGCGGCCTCGGCACGCTCCATCTCGGCGCGAGCGGCCTCATCTTCGGATGGCTGACGTACGTGATCCTGCGCGGGCTGTTCAACCGCCGGATCGGGCAGATCCTGATCGGCGTCGCAGTGGGAGCCGTGTACGGCGGGCTGCTGTGGGGCGTGCTGCCGACGCAACCGGGCGTCTCGTGGCAGAGCCACCTGTTCGGCGCTGTCGCGGGAGCGCTCGCCGCGGTGTGGCTGCGCGACCGGCGCGGCTGAAGAAGCCGAGAGCGGCGCGGTCCGAATCTCAGGACACGAGCCGAAACGGAGGACCGGATCGTCATCCCGGTCCTCCGATTCGGGTGTAGTCCTCGGATTCGACAACTCGATGCGTGCCCCCGCGCCGGGGAACGACGAAGCGGCCGGCCCCCGAGGGGACCGGCCGCTTCGCGTCAGCGCGGGATCAGGCGAGCGCGCGCTGCATGAGGTCGGCGTGCTCGGTCGCGTGCACCTTCGACGAGCCCGTCGCGGGCGACGCCGACGCGGCACGCGAGACGACGCTGATCGAGCGGCCCTTGAGGCTCTTCGCGAGCTCGAGCGCGATGAACGGCCACGCGCCCTGGTTCTCCGGCTCGTCCTGCACCCACACCAGCTCGGCGTCCGGGTACGTGTCGAGCACCGCGTTCAGCTCGTCGACCGGCGCCGGGTAGAACTGCTCGAGGCGCACGAGCGCGATCGCGTCGTTCGGGCGCTTCTCCAGCTCGCCGCGCAGATCCCAGTGGATCTTGCCCGCGTGCAGCAGCACCTTCTTCACCCCGCTCTTGTCCTTGCCGCGGTTGTCGTCGATCACAGGCTCGAAGCGGCCGGTCGTGAACTCCTCGACCTCGCTCGTCGCGCCGCGCAGGCGCAGCATCGCCTTCGGCGTGAACACGATGAGCGGGCGGCGCGGGCGCATGTACGCCTGGCGACGCAGCAGGTGGAAGTACGACGCGGGGGTCGACGGACGCGCGACGGTCATGTTGTCCTGCGCGCACATCTGCAGGAACCGCTCGATGCGGGCCGACGAGTGGTCGGGTCCCTGGCCCTCGTAGCCGTGCGGCAGCAGCAGCACGACGCTCGACTGCTGACCCCACTTCTGGTCGGCGGCCGAGATGTACTCGTCGATGATCGACTGGGCGCCGTTGACGAAGTCGCCGAACTGCGCCTCCCACAGCACGAGGGCGTCGGGGTTCTCGACCGAGTAGCCGTACTCGAAGCCGAGCGCGGCGTACTCGCTGAGAAGCGAGTCGTACACCCAGAAGCGGCCCTGGTTGTCGGAGAGGTTCACCAGCGGCAGCCACTCCTGGCCGTTCACGCGGTCGTGGAACGCCGCGTGCCGCTGCACGAACGTGCCGCGACGCGCATCCTGACCCGCGAGACGCACGGCCGTGCCCTCCAGCAGCAGCGAGCCGAACGCGAGCAGCTCGCCGAAGCCCCAGTCGATCTGGCCGTTGCGGCTCATCTGCACGCGCTTGTCGAGCAGCTGCTGCAGCTTGCTGTGCACCGTGAAGCCCTCGGGCTTGTTGGCGTGCGCGTCGCCGATCTGGTGGATGACCTCGGTCGACACGCCCGTCGTCTCGGGCTCGCCCTCGGGCGCCGTCTCGACCGCGCCGGAGGCGTCGACGACCGGGTTCGATCCCGTCTCGGCGGCGTGCGTCTCGGCGAACGCGATCTCCAGGCGGTCCTGGAAGTCGCGCTTGGCCTCCTCGTACTCCTCCTCGGTGATGTCGCCACGGCCCACGAGCGCCTCGGTGTACAGGCGCCGGGTCGAGCGCTTCGCCTCGATGAGGTTCGTCATGAGCGGCTGCGTCATCGACGGGTCGTCGCCCTCGTTGTGACCGCGGCGGCGGTAGCAGACGAGGTCGACGACGACGTCGCGGTGGAAGCGCTCGCGGTACTCGAATGCGAGCTCCGCCACGCGGGCGACGGCCTCGGGGTCGTCGCCGTTGACGTGGAAGATCGGCGCCTGGATGGTCTTCGCGACATCCGACGCGTACACCGAGGTGCGGCCGTCCTGCGGCAGGGTCGTGAATCCGACCTGATTGTTGACGATGACGTGCACCGTGCCGCCCGTGCGGTAGCCGCGCAGCTGCGACATCTGCAGCGTCTCGGCCACGACGCCCTGGCCCGCGAACGCGGCGTCGCCGTGGACGAGGATGGGCAGCCACGTGAACGAGCCGACCGGCTTGCGGTCCTGCTTGGCGCGCACGATGCCCTCGAGCACGCCGTCGACCGTCTCGAGGTGCGACGGGTTCGCCGCCAGGTAGACGTCGAGCTCGGCGCCGCTCTCGGCGACGAAGCGGCCCTCGGTGCCGAGGTGGTACTTCACGTCGCCCGAGCCGCGCTTGTTCCCGGGCAGCGCGCCCTCGAACTCCTGGAACACCTGGCCGTAGGTCTTGCCCGCGATGTTCGTCAGCACGTTCAGGCGGCCGCGGTGCGCCATGCCGATCGCGGCGCCGTCGAGGCCCGCCTCGGCCGCGCCCTCCAGGATGCGGTCGAGCAGCGGGATGAGCGACTCGCCGCCCTCGAGGGAGAAGCGCTTCTGACCGACGTACTTCGTCTGCAGGAAGGTCTCGAACGCCTCGGCCTCGTTCAGCTTGCGCAGGATGCGCAGCTGGTCGTCGTGGTCGGGCTTGGTGTACTTCTGCTCGAGCTTCTGCTGGAACCACTCGCGCTGCTCGTGGTCGTGGATGTGCATGTACTCGATGCCGGTCGTGCGGCAGTACGAGTCGCGCAGGACACCGAGGATGTCGCGCAGCTTCATCGTGCGCTTGCCGCCGAACCCGCCCGTGACGAACTCGCGCTCGAGGTCCCAGAAGGTCAGGCCGTGCGACTCGATCTCGAGGTCGTGGTGCAGGCGCTGCACGTACTCGAGCGGGTCGACGTCCGCCATCAGGTGGCCGCGCACGCGGTAGCTGTTGATGAGCTCCTGCACGCGCGCGGTCTTGTCGACGCGCTCGGCGAGGTCGACCTGGACGTCCGCGTTCCACTGGATCGGGGCGTACGGGATGCGCAGGGCCGCGAAGATGTCCTCGTAGAAGCCGCGCTGCCCGATCAGCAGCTCGTGCACCTTCTTCAGGAACTCGCCGGATCCGGCGCCCTGGATCACGCGGTGGTCGTACGTGCTCGTGAGGGTGATCGTCTTGCCGATCGCGAACTCGTTGAGCGTCTTCTGGCTCGCGCCCTGAAACTCGGCCGGGTAGTCGAGCGCGCCGGCGCCGATGATGCAGCCCTGGCCCTTCATCAGACGCGGCACCGAGTGGACGGTGCCGATGCCGCCCGGGTTGGTCAGGGACACGGTCGTGCCCGCGAAGTCACCGGCCGTGAGCTTGTTGCCGCGGGCGCGCTTGACGAGGTCCTCGTACGATGCGAGGTACTCGGTGAACGACAGCGTGTCGGCGTTCTTGATGCTCGGCACCATCAGGGCGCGCGTGCCGTCGGGCTTGGGCAGGTCGATCGCGATGCCGAGGTTGACGTGCGCCGGCGCGACGACCGAGGGCTTGCCGTCGATCTCGGCGTAGAACACGTTCTGGCTCGGGAACTCCTTCAGCGCCTGGATCAGCGCCCAGCCGATCAGATGCGTGAAACTCACCTTGCCGCCGCGCGTGCGCGACATGTGGTTGTTGATGACGATGCGGTTGTCGATCATCAGCTTCGCCGGGATGGTGCGCACGCTCGTGGCGGTCGGGACCGTGAGCGACTCGTCCATGTTCTTGGCGAGCGTCTTGGGCATGCCGCGCAGGACGGTGACGACGTCCTCATCCGCCTTCGCCTCGCCGTTCTCGGCCGGGGCGGTGGCCTTCTGCGGTGCATCCGCGGGGATGGGCGCCGGCTTCGCGGGCTTGGCCGTGGTGCGGGCGACCGGCTGCTGGCCGACGACGGGGATCGGCGCGGTCATGGGGTGCGACTCCTGCGGGGCGGGTGCCGGGGCCGCGGTGGCGCCGGCCGATGCCTGCGCGGGCGCGGCCGCCGCGGTCTGACCCGAGCGTCCCGCGTGGTAGGCCTCGAGGACCGGCCACCACTCCTTGTCCACCGAGTTCCTGTCGGTCGTGAACTGCTCGTAGAGCTCATCCACAAGCCATTGATTGGCCCCGAACTCTCCCTCGTTCGCAGTTCCGGTGCCCGTTCCCTGGCTCGACACGGCCGATTCGCCTTCTTTCATCGGTGAAATTCGTAGCCCGGGCGCCTCTGGATCGGCACCCGTTCTCGTGTTCGCGCGTCGCTCTGCGCCTCACGCGTACGCCTCAAAAGCCTAGCCCAGTTCGCCCGACTGCCTCCCCGCGCCGGTGCGACGCGGAGGTCCCTCTCAGGGCGGATGCGCCCCGCCGCGCGTGTCGCTATGTTGAGCGGGCATGCGAGCGCGCAGGGGGCCGCTCGCGATACCGAAACCGGAGCACCCGTGGATCCCATCTCCCTCCTCTTCCTCGTCGGCCCGATCGCGATCGGCGTCATCGTCCTGGCGCTCATCGTGATCCTGCTGTTCCGGGCCTGGTACCGGATCGCCAAGGCGGACGAGGCGCTCGTGATCGTCGGCAAGAACCAGCGCGGCGAGGACGGCACGTCGTCGCGGATCACGGTCGTCACGGGCGGGGGAGCGATCGTCAACCCGATCACGCAGCGCGCCGAGCTCATCTCGCTGCGTGCCCGCCAGATCAACGTCGAGCCGACCGCGCAGTCGTCCAACGGCGTCACGGTCGACGTCACGGGCGTGGCGCTGTTCAAGATCGGCTCGGAGCCCGAGCAGGTGCGCCGCGCCGCCGAGCGCTTCGCGTCGCAGGACAACGCGATCGAGCAGTTCACGCGCGAGCAGCTCGAGGGCTCGCTGCGCGGTGTGGTCGCGATGCTCACGGTCGAGCAGCTGATGCGCGACCGCCAGCAGCTGTCCGACCAGATCGCCGAGAACATCAAGGGCGACCTCGAGGCACAGGGCCTGATCCTCGACTCGTTCCAGATCCAGGGCATCACGGACAAGAACGGCTACATCGAGTCGCTCGGCGCGAGCGAGATCGAGCGCGTCAAGCGCGACGCGCAGGTCGCCAGCATCTCGGCGCAGCGCGAGGTGCAGCGCAACAAGATCGCCACGGACGAGCAGAACCTCGTCGAGTACACGGCGTACCAGAAGAACACCGCCAACGCGAAGGCCGAGATCGGCCGCGCGAACGCCGAGGCCGAGGCGGCGGAGAAGCTCGCGCGCGAGAAGCTCGAGCAGGGGGTCCTCGAGCAGGCGGCGATGAACCAGTCCGCCAAGCTCGACGCCGAGGTGCGCCGCGTGGCCGAGGCCGCGACGTACGAGCGCCAGCAGAAGGCCGACGCCGAGGCGTACGAGCAGCAGAAGCAGGCCGACGCGGAGGCCTACGCGCGCATCCGCGAGGCCGAGGCGCAGGCGAAGATCGCCGAGCAGAAGGCCCAGGAGCTGAAGACGCGCGCGGCGGCGGACGCCGAGACCGTGCGGCTCGCGGCCGAGGCGGATGCCCTCGCGAAGCGCGCCGCCGCCGAGGCCGCCGCATTCGCGGCGGAGCAGGAGGCGCAGGGCACGAAGTTCCGCGCCGAGGCCGACGCCGAGGCCATCCGCCTGGCCGGTGAGGCGAAGGCCGCCGCCATCAAGGCCGAGGCCGCCGCGATCGCCGAGCACGAGGAGGCGCTCATGGCGCAGCGCGCGATCGAGGCGGTCGTGCCGATGATGGCGGAGTTCGCCAAGGGCTACGAGCGCGTGGGCTCCATCACCGTGCTGGGCGGCGACGGCGGGGCGTCCGCGCACCTCGCGAGCGAGCAGGCGGTCGGCATGCGCGCCACGTTCGACGCGGTCAAGTCCGCCACGGGCGTCGACCTCGCGGCCCTCATTGCGGGCCGCGCGGTGGGCGAGGCGATCGGCGAGGGCATGCGCCCGGCGGCGCCGGCGGCGCCCGCCGCCCGGCCCGCCGACGTCGTGACGAGCGACGCCGCGGAAGCCTGATTCCCCGACGCGGCAGGAGGTCCCTCGCGCGGGCCTCCTGCCGCGTCGTACTGTGACGCCATGGCGATCGCCCCCGAGCTCGCGGACTGGCTGCTCGACGCCGACCCGGCCCTGCGCTGGCAGGTCGAGCGCGACCTCCTGCAGCTGCCGGAGTACGTGTGGCGGGCGACGCGCGCGCGGGTCGCGACCGAGGGCTTCGGCCGGATGCTGCTGGAGAGGCAGGACCCGGAGGGCACGTGGGCGCGCGGCGCGCACTTCCCGGGCGAGGGCTGGTGCGCCGCGGGCGTCGCGATCGGCGAGACCGACGAGGGCGCCCAGCCGTGGGTGTCGACCGACTGGAGCCTGAAGGCGCTGCAGGGCTGGGGCCTCGATGCCGAGGTGCTCGGCGACACGGCCGAGCGGATCGCCGCGAACTGCCGCTGGGAGTACGACGACCTGCCGTACTGGGGCGGCGAGACCGACGTCTGCATCAACGCCATGACGCTGTCGTCCGGCGCCTGGCTCGGCGTCGACGTGACCGCGCTCGCCGCATGGTTCCCCGCCCACCAGCTCGAGGACGGCGGCTGGAACTGCGAGTGGCCGGAGGGGAGCACGCGCTCGTCGTTCCACTCGACGCTCAACGCGGTGATCGGCCTGCGCGAGTACGAGGTGCTGTCCGGAGACACGTCGGTGCGCGCCGCGCGCCTGCGCGGCGAGGAGTACCTGCTGGACCGGCGGCTGCTGCGCCGGCTCTCGACCGGCGAGACCGTCGGGCCGTGGGCGGCGCGGTTCCTGTTCCCGTTCCGCTGGCGCTACAGCGCGCTGCGCGCGGCCGATCACTTCCGCGCCGCGGCGCTGCAGGACGGCACGGGTCCGGATCCGCGACTGGCGGAGGCGATCGACGTGATCCGCTCCGCGCGGCGTCGCGACGGAACCTGGCTGCAGGGCGATCGTGAGCCGGGCCTCCAGTGGTTCGAGACGGATGTGCCGCCCGGCGAGCCGTCCAAGTGGCTCACGCTCGTCGGCACCCGCGTCCTCGACTGGTGGGATGGGCGGCACGGGATCCCGGACGAGCGGAGCTCCCCGCTCTCGACCGACGCATAGGCGTCGCCCCTAGACTCGGAGACCTATGGATGACCCTCCCAGTAGTCCCTCGCCCCACAGCCACGACTTCGCGATGAGCGGAGGGGGATCGGCATGGACCTGATCCTGCTCGGCGTGGGGCTCCTTCTGACGGTCGGCACCGGCCTCTTCGTCGCGAGCGAGTTCGCACTCGTGAACCTCGACCGCGCGGATCTCGAGGCCCGCCGAGACCGGGGCGAGACCCGCCTCGGCATGACGATCGCCGCGCTGCGGCAGACGTCCACGCACCTCTCGAGCGCTCAGCTGGGCATCACGCTCACGACGCTGCTGACGGGTTATACGCTCGAGCCGGCGTTCTCGCACCTGCTGGAGCCCGCGCTCCTGTCGTGGGGCCTGGCGGAGGGGGCGGTCTCGCCCATCGCGACCGTCGTCGCCGTGGCGATCGCGACCATCCTGTCGATGATCCTGGGCGAGCTCGTGCCGAAGAACTTCGCGCTCGCGCTGCCGCTCGCCACCGCGAAGATCGTCACGCCGTTCCAGATCGCCTTCACGACGGTCTTCCGGCCGGCCATCGTGCTCCTCAACGGCAGCGCCAACGCCGTGCTGCGCCGACTCGGCGTCGAGCCGAAGGAGGAGCTGTCGGGCGCTCGCACGGCTGAGGAGCTGTCGTCGCTCGTGCGGCGCTCCGCGCTCGCGGGCGTGCTCGAGGAGGACACCGCGACCCTGCTCGACCGCAGCCTCACCTTCGCGCGCCTCACGGCGGGCGACGTCATGACGCCGCGGCCCCGCATGCACGCCGTCGCGGCAGGCGACTCGACGGACGACGTGATCGAGCTCGCACGTCAGACCGGCCACAGCCGGTTTCCCGTGTTCGGCGACTCGATGGACGACATCGTGGGCATCGTGCACCTCAAGGCGGCCGTGTCCGTGCCGCGCGAGCGGCGCGCGGACGTGCCCGCCGCCGCGCTCGCGACCGAGCCGCTGCGCGTGCCCGAGACCGTCCACCTCGACCAGCTCGTCTCCGAGCTGCGCTCGCGCGGCTACCAGATGGCGGTCGTGGTCGACGAGTACGGCGGCACGGCCGGCGTGGTCACACTCGAGGACCTGGTCGAGGAGATCGTGGGCGAGGTCGCCGACGAGCACGACCGGCGCCTGGCGGGCGTCGTGCGCCACCGCGACTCGCTGACCTTCCCGGGTCAGCTGCGCCCCGACGAGCTGCGCGACCGCGCCGAGATCGAGGTGCCGGAGGACGACGCGTACGACACGGTCGGCGGCTACATCATGAGCGTGCTGGAGCGCATCCCGGCCGTCGGCGACGCCGTGCGCCTCGAGGACGGCGTGCTGACCGTCGAGCGCATGGACGGCCGCCGCGTCGACCGGGTCCGGTTCACCCCCGACCCCGCGCCCGTGCCGGATCCGATCATCGAGGGCCGCCCCGCCGACGCCGGATCCGCCGCGACGAAGGGAGGCGACCGATGAGCGACTGGGCCGGAATCGCATGGCTCGTGGTGCTGCTGCTCGCCAACGCCTTCTTCGTCGGTGCCGAGTTCGCCGTCATCTCGGCGCGCCGCTCGCAGATCGAGCCGCTCGCCGAGCGCGGCTCGCGCGCCGCGCGCACCGCGCTGTACGCCATGGAGCACGCGACGCTCATGCTCGCGACGTCGCAGCTCGGCATCACGATCTGCTCGCTGCTGATCCTGAACGTGTCCGAGCCGGCGATCCACCACCTGCTCGAGGTGCCGCTGGGGCTCACGGGTCTTCCCGAGGGGCTCGTCGACACCGTCGCGTTCGTGATCGCGCTCGTGCTCGTGTCGTACCTGCACGTCGTGTTCGGCGAGATGGTCGCGAAGAACCTCGCGTTCTCCGTGCCCGATCGCGCGGTGCTGCTGCTGGCGACGCCGCTCGTGTGGGTGTCGAAGGTGTTCCATCCGCTGATCTGGGCGCTGAACTGGATCGCGAACGCCGTGCTCCGGCTGTTCCGCGTGGAGCCGAAGAACGAGGCGGCGTCGACGTTCACGCTGGACGAGGTCGCGACGATCGTGACGCAGTCGCGTCGCGAGGGCGTGCTCGACGACGTGTCGGGCACGGTGGCCGCCGCCTTGGAGTTCACGGACAAGAAGGCGGGGGACGTCGCCGTGCCGCTCGGCGAGATCGTGTCGCTGCCGGAGACGACGACGCCCGACGAGATCGAACGCGCGGTCGCCAAGCACGGCTACTCGCGCTACGTGATCGTCGATCCCGAGGGCGATCCGGTCGGCTACGTGCACCTGAAGGACATCCTGCGCGCGGCGGACGACGAGGATGTGCCCGCGAAGGCGGCCCGTCCGATCCCGGCCAAGCGCATCCACCACATGGTGCCGGTGCAGGAGACGACCGATCTCGAGGACGCGCTCGCCGTGATGCGCCGCCAGGGCCGTCACCTCGCCCGCGTCCGCGACGCCGAGGGCCGCACGACCGCCGTGCTGTTCCTGGAGGACATCCTCGAGGAGCTGATCGGCGAGATCCACGACGCCACCCGCCGCCGGCGGTAAGCCGGCACGCACCACGCAGTGAGCCCGCCTCGGGAACGAGGCGGGCTCACGTCATGGAACGTGGGCTCAGCGCACGGCGACCGCCGCCTGGCGAGCCGGACGGTGCGCCCGGAGGTACTGCGGCGGCCACAGCGACTCGGGGTCCTCGCCGAGCTCGGTCGCGGCGCGCAGGCCGAAGTGCGGATCGCGCAGCCACTCGCGCGCCGCGAAGATCGCATCGGCGTCGCCGTCCTGCAGGATCTGCTCGGCCTGCGTGCCGCTCGTGATGATCCCGACCGCCGCGACGGGCACCTCGGCGACCTCGCGGATGCGCGCCGCGAACGGCACCTGGTAGCCGGGGCCGACCGACAGCTGCTGGTGCGCGACGAGCCCCGCCGAGGAGATGTCGAACAGGTCGGCGCCGGCGTCCAGGGCCCAGCGCGCGACGCGCGCGACGTCGTCGGGCTCGAGGCCGCCGGGAGCCGCGTCCGAGGCGGAGAAGCGCACGAGCACGGGGACGGCCTCGCCGGCCTCGGCGCGCACCGCCCGCACGATGTCCAGCACGACGCGCGCGCGGTTCTCGAGCGATCCGCCCCACTCGTCCGTGCGCTCGTTGCTGAGCGGCGAGAGGAACTCGTGCAGCAGGTAGCCGTGCGCGGCGTGCACCTCGAGCACGTCGAAGCCGGCGTCCAGCGCGCGACGCGTGGCCGCCCGGAAGCCCTCCACGAGCGCCGCGATGCCGTCGGCGTCGAGCGCGACGGGCGTCGCATAGCCCTCGTAGGCGATGGCCGACGGCGCGACGGCGGTCCAGCCGCCGTCCTCGGCGGGGACGCTGCCTCGCTGCCCCGAGAACGGCCACCACGTGGAGCCCTTGCGCCCCGCGTGCGCGAGCTGCACGCCCGCGAGAGCGCCGCGCGAGTGGATCGCGTCGACGATCGGGCGCCACGCGTCGCGGTGCGCGTCGCTCCACAGCCCCGTGTCCCGCGGCGAGATCCGGCCCTCCGGCACGACCGCGGTCGCCTCGGCGACGACCAGGCCCGCGCCGCCCGACGCGAACTGGGCGAGGTGCACGTGATGCCAGTCGTTCGGCAGGCCGTCCTCGGCGCTGTACTGACACATCGGCGCCACCCAGAGGCGATTGCGCACGGTGACGTCGCGCAGGGACAGCGGGCTGAACAGCAGGCTCATGGATCTCCGATCGCGTGCCCGACGGACGGGCATAGGGTGACGACATGGAAGCTCGGGAATGGACCGCGGCGGATGCCGCATCCGTGCTCCGGATGCCAACCGCGACCTCCCACAAGTATTCCCGGGGTGTCGTGAGTCTGCGCACCGGGTCGACCTCCTACCCGGGCGCCGCCGTGCTCGGCGTGGAGGGAGCGGCCCGCGGCGGGGCCGGCATGGTGCGCTGGATCGGCGACCCCGACGTCGCCCGCCTGGTGCTGCAGCGCCGGCCGGAGGTCGTGACGGGGAGGGCCGGACCGACGCCTGGGTGATCGGATCCGGCATGGACGCGCGAGCGCGCACGGACGCCGAGCGCGCGACGCTCGTGAACGTGCTGCGATCGGGCGCCCCGGTCGTCGTCGACGCCGGCGCGCTCGATCTCGCGGCCGAGGCGCGCGGACCCGTGGTGGTCACGCCGCACGACGGCGAGCTCAAGGAGGTGCGGATCCCGCTCGGGCTCGGCGTGGACGACGTCGAGGGCGACGATCCGCTCGCCGACCGGCTGCGCCGCGGCTTCGACGAGCGGCTGCTCGTCGCCCGCGAGACCGCCGTGGCGCTCGGCGGAGCCGTGCTGCTCAAGGGCGCGGCGACGATCGTCGCGGCGCCGACCGGCTGGTACGCCGTGGTGCGCGCGGGCACGCCCTGGCTGGCGACCGCCGGCACGGGCGATGTGCTGGCGGGCGTGATCGGCGGGGTCGCGGCCGCCGCTGCCGCCGCGGGCCCGCTCGACGCCGAGGGACTGGCGAAGTCCGCCGCGACGGGAGCCTGGCTGCACGGCCACGCCGCGCGCCTCGCCGCCGGCGTCGCGGACGGCGCCGCGGGACATCCGATCACCGCGCTGGAGGTCGCCGCGCACCTGCCGCGGGCGTACGCCGCGGCGCTGTCCGCCGCCTCCTAGGATGTGGAGCGTGCGTCGGCGACCGTTCCCCGGCGGGTCCCGATGGAGCCGCACCCTCGTGCTCTGGCTCGCGTTCGCGGCCGTGCACCTGCTCGTCGCGTGGCTCGGCTGGCGGATGCCGAACCAGCCCATGGGCGACGTCTACTTCGTGTACGAGCCGTGGTCGACCGCCGCGCTGCACGGCGCGGGCATCGTCGGCATCACCGAGCCGTGGGTCTACCCGCACCTCGCGCTGGCGCCCCTGATCCTGGCGCACGCGTTCGCGTGGCTCGGCGGCTACACCATCGCGTGGGCCGTTCTCGTGACCCTGTGCAACGCCGCGGGGTTCTGGCTGCTGCTCGGCGACGGCCGCTCCCGCTCGCGGCGCGCGGCGGCGCGGTTCTGGCTCGCGTTCATCCTGCTGCTGGGCCCGGTCGGCATGTACCGGATCGACGCCGTCACCGTGCCGCTCGCGATCGCGGGACTGCTCTGGCTCGTGCGGCGGCCCTTCCTCGCCTCCGTGCTGGTGGCGGCGGGCACCTGGATCAAGGTGTGGCCGGCCGCGCTGCTCGCGGCCGCGTTCGTCGCGCTGCGTCGCCGCGCCGAGATCGTCGGCGGTGCGCTCGTGACGTCCGCGGTGATCGCGGCCGCCGTGATCCTGCCGGGGGGAGCGGCGCATCTGCTGGGCTTCGTCACGGCGCAGACCGGTCGCGGCCTGCAGCTCGAGGCTCCCGTCAGCGGACTGTACCTGTGGGGAGCCGCGCTGCGGCTCGACGGCTGGTGGCTGTTCTACGACGACGAGATCCTTACGTTCCAGGTGACCGGCCCGCACGTCGACGTGGTGATCGCGGCCATGACGCCGCTGCTCGCGCTCGCCGCGGCGGCCGTCGTGCTGATCGGCGCGATCAAGGCGCGCCGCGGGGCGTCGGTCGTGCGCCTGCTGCCGCCGCTCGCGCTCGCGCTCGTCGTCGTGCTGATCGCGCTCAACAAGGTCGGCTCGCCGCAGTTCCACGACTGGCTGATCCCGCCGCTCGTGCTGTGGATCGTGCTCGACCGGCGCCGCGCACGACCGCTCGCGGCCCTCGCCCTGCTCTCCGCCGCGCTCACGCAGATCGTCTACCCCCTGATGTACGGGCTGCTGCTCGTCGCCGACGTGTCGGCGGTCGCCGTCCTCACGGCGCGCAACGTCGTGCTCGTGGCCCTCATGGTCTGGGCGATCGTGCGGCTCGCGCGCGTTCCCGTCCGCTCCGATGTGCGGCATCCCGCCGTGCAGCCGGCCGCCACCGTCTGACGAAAGGACACCCCCATGCTCGTCGCCTTCTCCGTCGCCCCGTCCGGGTCGAACGACGCCAACCCGCACGGCTCCGTCCACGACGCGGTCGCCGCGGCCGTGAAGGTCGTGCGCGAGTCCGGCCTGCCGCACCGCACGACATCGATGTTCACCGAGATCGAGGGCGAGACCTGGGACGAGGTGATGGATGTCGTCAAGCGCGCCACGGAGGCGGTCCTGCCGTTCGGCTCGCGCGTCTCGCTCGTGCTGAAGGCCGACATCCGCCCCGGCTACGCGGGCGAGCTCGACGGCAAGATCGAGCGCCTCGAGCGGGCGATCGAGGACTCCGCGGGCGATCAGCCCTGAGAGACAGCGGCCCTCGCCGCGGACGTCGCCTCCCGGCGGCAGGATCCCGCCCTTCCACGACAAGGAGCACTCGTGCGCATGTTCACCGGACTCAGCGCCTTCCCCCTCACCCCTCTCGTCGACGACACCGTCGACGAGCCGGCCTATGCGGGACTGATCGCCCGCCTCCGTGACGCCGGGGTGGACTCGATCACGGCGCTCGGTTCGACCGGCTCCTACGCCTACCTGTCCCGGGAGGAGCGCCGCCTCGTCGTGCGCAGGGCGGTGGAGAACGCGGGGAGCGTGCCCGTCTTCGCGGGGATCGGCGCGATGCGCACCAGCCAGGTGCAGGCCCTCGCCGACGACGCCCAGGACGCGGGCGCCGCCGCCGTCCTGCTCGCGCCCCTGGGCTACCAGGCGCTCACCGAGGACGACGTCTTCGGGCTGTACCAGGACGTCGCCGCGGGCCTGTCCGTCCCGCTGATCGTCTACGACAACCCGGGGACCACGCACTTCGCCTTCACCACGGAGCTGTACGGGCGCATCGCCGCGCTGCCGAACGTCGCGTCGATCAAGATCCCCGGCGTGCCGGTCGACGCGGCCGCGGCGCGCGAACGCGTCGCGGCGATCCGCGCGGTCGTCCCCGCGCACGTCACCGTGGGCGTGTCGGGCGACCCGTTCGCCGCGCGCGGCCTCGACGCAGGCTGCGACGCCTGGTACTCGGTCATCGCCGGCACCCTGCCGGCGCCGGCGCTCGCCCTCACCCGCGCGGCGCTGGCCGGCCGGGCGGACGAGGCGAACCGCGCGTCCGAGCGACTGGCCCCGCTCTGGGATCTGTTCGCGCAGTTCGGCGGGAGCTTGCGCGTCGTCGCCGCGGTCGCCGAGCATCTCGGGCTGGTCCGGCCCGGCAGTCTGCCGCTGCCGCTTCGCGGCCTCGACGAGGCCCAGCGGGCGCGCGTGGCCGCGGTCGTCGACGAGCTGGGGCTCGCCTCGCAGGAGGCCCCTGCGGCGGCCGCCGGAGCGCGCGACCCGGGCGGCGATCGGGAGCGCGCGCGACGGCGGGCCCCGATCCTGCCCTAAGCTCTTGACTCGTGACTCCCTCGACCACGTCGAGGGGGGCGGCGATGTGGGCGCTCCTCTCCCTCGCCATCGGCTCCTTCGGCATTGGCATGACCGAATTCGTCTCGATGGGCCTGCTGCCCGGCATCGCGCAGGAGCTGCTGCCCGACGCCTGGGCGGGCAGCCAGGAGGCGGCCATCGCCCAGGCCGGCCTGCTGATCAGCGTCTACGCGCTCGGTGTCGTGATCGGCGCGCCGCTCATCGCGGGCTACGCGGCGCGCTTCCCGCGGCACCGCGTGCTGATCGTGCTGGCCGCGAGCCTGCTGGTCGGCAACCTCCTGACGGTGATCGCGCCGACATTCGAGACCGTCGCGGTCGCGCGCCTGATCGCGGGTCTGCCGCACGGCGCGTACTTCGGCATCGCCGCCGTCGTGGCCGCCGAGCTGCTCGGGCCCGGCAACCGCGCCCGCGGCGTGGCGATCGTGATGAGTGGCCTGACGGTCGCAAATGTGGTGGGCGTGCCGCTCGGCACCTGGCTCGGGCAGCTCGCCGGATGGCGCGTCGCGTACGGCGTCGTCGTCGGACTGTTCGCCCTCGCCGCGCTCATGATCGCGCTGACGGTGCCCGCCATGCCGGGTGACGGCTCGCGCTCGCTGCGTCACGAGCTGGGCGTGTTCCGCATCGGGCAGGTGTGGCTCGCGCTCGGGGTCGGCGCGATCGGCTTCGGCTCGTTCTTCGCGATCTACAGCTACATCGCGCCGCTCATGACCGAGGTGGCCGGGGCTCCCGAGTGGGCCGTGCCGATCGCCCTCGTCGCGACGGGCCTCGGCATGACGGTGGGAAATCTGGTCGGCGGCGTGGCGGCCGACCGCAATCTGCCGCGTGCCCTGATCGCGGCCTTCGTCCTGCTCGCCGTGGGTTCGGCGGTCGTGGGCGCCGCGTCGCACATCCCCGCGACGCTCGTCGCCGCGATGTTCCTGTTCGGCGCGATCAGCGCGCTCGCGGGACCCGCCGTCCAGACCCGCCTGATGGACGTGTCCGAGGATCGCCCGACGATCGCGTCCGCCCTGAACCACTCCGGCATGAACGTCGGCAACAGCCTCGGCGCCGCGCTCGGCGGCGGCGTGATCGCGCTCGGCTGGGGCTACGTCGCGCCCGCCTGGCTCGGCATCGTGCTCGCGGTCCTGGGCGTCGGTCTCGTGCTGGCGAGCCTTGCTCTCGAGCGGCGGCGCGCGCCCGCGCTGGCCTGAACGGACGGAACCGTCCCTCGATCCGGACAGTGGCATCGAAGTCACGCGAGGATCGCGATATCAGCTACGGATTTCGCGGCGGTTGAGGGGTAGCACGACGGAATTCGTTGTGGGGCTTGCCCGCGTCGCCTAGACTGCCCGCATGACCGTCACCACCGACTCGCCCCACGCCGGCACCGTGACCGGAGGACCCGCGCTGCCGCAGGAGCGCCGCCTCGTCACCGAGATCCCCGGCCCCCGCTCGCAGGAGCTGCTCGCCCGCAAGGCCGCGGCCGTTCCGGTCGGCATCGGTCACACCGCGCCCATCTCCGCCGTCGCGGCGGGCGGCGGCGTCGTGGTCGACGCCGACGGCAACTCGCTGATCGACCTCGGCTCCGGCATCGCGGTGACCACGGTGGGCAACGCGCACCCGAAGGTCGTCGAGGCCGTGCAGCGCCAGGTCGCGGCCTTCACGCACACGTGCTTCATGGTGTCGCCGTACGAGTCGTACGTGGAGGTCGCCGAGGCGCTGAACCGGCTCACGCCGGGCGATCACGAGAAGAAGACCGCGCTGTTCAACTCGGGTGCCGAGGCGGTCGAGAACGCGATCAAGATCGCCCGCAAGCACACGGGCCGCCAGGCCGTCGTGGCGTTCGACCACGGCTATCACGGCCGCACGAACCTCACCATGGCACTCACCGCCAAGACCATGCCGTACAAGTCGGGCTTCGGTCCGTTCGCACCCGAGGTGTACCGTGCACCGCTGTCGTACCCGTTCCGCGACGGCCTGAGCGGCGCCGAGGCCGCCAAGCGCGCCATCACCATGATCGAGAAGCAGATCGGCGGCGACCAGGTCGCGGCGATCATCATCGAGCCGATCCAGGGCGAGGGCGGCTTCATCGTGCCGGCCGACGGGTTCCTGCCCGCGCTCGTCGAGTGGGCGCAGGCGAACGGCGTCGTGTTCATCGCCGACGAGGTGCAGACGGGCTTCGGCCGCACCGGCGCGATGTTCGCGAGCGAGCGCTTCGGCATCGTGCCCGACCTCATCACGACCGCCAAGGGCATCGCCGCCGGCCTCCCGCTCGCGGCCGTCACGGGCCGCGCCGAGATCATGGACGCCTCGCACCCCGGCGGCCTGGGCGGCACGTACGGCGGCAACCCGATCGCGTGCGCCGCGGCGCTGGCCGCCATCGACGCATACGAGAGCGAGAACCTCGTCGAGCGCGCGAACGAGATCGGCGCCGTCATCCGCGAGCGCTTCGCTGCGGTCCAGGCCTCCGACCCGCGTCTCGGCGACGTGCGCGGCCACGGCGCCATGATGGCGCTCGAGTTCGTCGACCCCGAGACGGGCGAGCCCGACGCCGCGCTCACCGCGGCCATCGCGAAGGCCTCGATCGCGCAGGGCGTGATCGTGCTGACCTGCGGCACGTTCGGCAACGTCATCCGCTTCCTGCCGCCGCTGTCGATCGGCGACGACCTGCTGAACGAGGCGCTCGACGTCGTGACCGCCGCGCTCGCGGCCGCGTGAGGGGCAGGGTCATGACGGAGATCACCCGTGACGTCGTCGTCGTCGGCGCCGGCCCCGCCGGCCTCACCGCCGCCAACCGGCTGAAGTCGGCAGGCCTCAGCGTCGCCGTGCTGGAGGCCCGCGATCGCGTCGGCGGACGCACCTGGTCGGACGACATCGAGGGCGCGACCCTCGAGATCGGCGGCCAGTGGGTCTCGCCCGACCAGGAGGCGCTGCTCGAGACGCTCGAGGAGCTCGGGCTCGAGACCTTCGAGCGCTACCGCGAGGGCGACAGCATCTACATCTCGAAGGCCGGCGAGCACACGCGCTTCACGGGCGACATCTTCCCGGTGGCGCCCGAGACCGAGGCGGAGCTCGTGCGCCTGATCGACAAGCTCGACGCCATGGTCGCCGAGCTCGACCCCGACCGGCCGTGGGAGCACCCGCGCGCCGCCGAGCTCGACACGATCTCGTTCGAGGCGTGGCTCGCGCAGGAGACCGACGACGTCGAGGCGCGCGACAACATCGCGCTCTTCATCGGCCCCGCGATGCTGACCAAGCCCGCCCACGCGTTCTCGACGCTGCAGGCCATGCTGATGGCCGCCAGCGCGGGCAGCTTCTCCAATCTCGTCGACGCCGACTTCATCCTCGACCGGCGGATCGTCGGCGGCATGCAGGAGGTCTCCAAGCGGCTCGCCGCGCGCCTGGGCGACGACGTCCACCTCGGCCAGCCCGTGCGGCGGATCCAGTACGGCGACGGCGGAGTGGTCGTCACGAGCGACGGGATGACCGTGCGCGCCCAGCGCGTCATCCTGGCGCACGCTCCCGTCCTGTACAGCCGGATCACGTTCGATCCGCCCCTGCCGCGACGCCAGCACCAGCTGCACCAGCACCTCTCCATGGGGCTCGTGATCAAGGTGCACGCGGTGTACGACCGGCCGTTCTGGCGCGAGGCGGGGCTGTCCGGCACCGTGTTCAGCCCGTACCAGCTGTGCCACGAGGCGTACGACAACACGAACCACCAGGATGAGCGCGGCACGCTCGTCGCGTTCGTCTCCGACGCGCAGGCGGACGGCGTGTTCGAGCTGCCCGCCGAGGAGCGCAAGGCGCGCATCCTGGACTCCCTCGCGGCCTACTACGGCCCCGAGGCCAAGAACCCCGTCGTGTACTACGAGAGCGACTGGGGCGCCGAGGAATGGACCCGCGGCGCCTACGCCGCGAGCTTCGACCTCGGCGGCCTGCACCGGTACGGATCGGACCTGCGCACCCCCGTGGGTCCCGTCCACTTCGCCTGCAGCGACATCGCAGGCGCCGGCTACCAGCACGTCGACGGCGCGATCCGCATGGGCCGCCTCGTCGCCGACACCCTGATCACCGACCTCGGAGCCTGATATCCCCACCCCGGGCCCCACCTACCCGAACCCCAGAGGAACCCGCATGACCGAAACAACCCGCCAGGCCGACGGCGCCGGCGAGACCGCACAGGCCGGCAAGCCCGGCCTGATCACCCAGGTGATCTCGAGCAAGGGCCTCGCCGTCGGCGCGGTCGGACTGTTCGGCGCCACCGTGATCGGCGTGTCCACCGTCGCTCCCGCGTACACGTTCACGATCTCGCTCGGCCCCGCGGCCGCCGAGGTCGGCACGCAGGCCCCCGCCGTCATCCTGCTCGGCTTCATCCCGATGCTGCTGGTGGCGCTCGGCTACCGCGAGCTGAACAAGGTCATGCCCGACTCGGGCACGACGTTCACGTGGGCCACCCGGGCCTTCGGGCCGTGGATCGGCTGGATGGCGTCGTGGGGCCTCGTGATCGCCACGGTGCTCGTGCTGTCGAACCTCGCGGCCGTCGCGGTGGACTTCCTCTTCCTGCTGATCTCGCAGATCACCGGCAACCCCGCCATCGCCGACCTGACGTTCAACCCCTTCATCAACGTCGCCGTGTGTCTGCTCTTCATGGTCGGGGCGGCGTACCTGTCGTTCCGGGACATGAAGGAGTCGAAGGTCTTCCAGGTCGTGCTGGTCGGATTCCAGGTCGCGGTGCTGGTGCTGTTCGCCGCGCTCGCGATCGGCAAGGCGCTCGAGGGCGGCGTGAACTCGATCCCGTTCGACGCGAACTGGCTGAACCCGTTCACGGTCGGCAGCCTCTCGGCGGTCGTCGCGGGCCTGTCGGTGTCCATCTTCATCTTCTGGGGATGGGACGTGACCCTCACGATGAACGAGGAGACGATCGACCCCGAGCGCACGCCGGGCCGTGCGGCCACGCTCACCGTGATCGTGGTCGGCGGGCTCTACCTGCTGCTGGCGTTCGCGCTCATCATGTTCGCCGGCGTCGGCGAGGGCGAGGGCGGCCTGCTCAACGAGGACGTGGTGGAGAACGTCTTCTTCGGCCTGGCGGATTCCATCATGGGCCCGTGGGCGTTCCTGATCTCGCTCGCGGTCCTGGTCAGCTCGGCCGCCTCGCTGCAGTCCACGATCATCGGCCCCGCGCGCACGCTGCTCGCGATGGGCCACTACAAGGCGCTGCCGGCGAAGTTCGACGCGGTGCACCCCACGCACAAGACCCCCGTGTTCGCGATCATCGTGTCGGTGGCCGTCGCGGGAGGCTTCTACGCCGTGATGCGCTTCGTCAGCGAGAACGTGCTGTGGGACACCATCCTCACGCTCGGCATGATGATCTGCTTCTACTACGGCCTCACGGCGTTCGCCTGCGTGTGGTTCTTCCGCAAGCAGTGGTTCGACTCCGTGTCGGCCTTCCTGACGCGGTTCCTCGCCCCGCTCCTGGGCGGCATCATCCTGCTCGCACTGTTCGTCATGACGCTGTCCGACTCGCTGGACCCGACCTACGGCTCGGGCGAGAACATCGCGGGCGTCGGCATCGTGGGCATCCTGGGCATCGCCATCCTCGTGCTCGGCGTGATCATCATGGCGATCATGGCCGTGCGGCAGCCCGAATTCTTCCGCGGTCGAATCCTCCCCGTGGGAGCACCTGTCAGCGCAAAGGAGAGCATCCGATGACCTACGCAGTCGTGAACCCCGCCACCGGCGAGACGGTGGCGGAGTACCCCGAGGCCACCGACGCCGAGATCCAGGACGCGATCGCCACGGCGCACGCGGGCTTCCAGGCCTGGCGCGCCACGCCGGTCGCGGACCGCGCGGCGGTCGTACGCCGCATCGCCGAGCTGCACCGCGCGCGCCGCGAGGAGCTCGCGGCCGCCATGACGCGCGAGATGGGCAAGCCGCTCGAGGCCTCGCGCGGCGAGGTCGACTTCGCGGCGGACATCGTGGAGTTCTACGCCGACAGCGCCGAGAAGATCACGGCGGATCAGCCGATCGACATCCTCGGCGAGGGCAGCGCGGTCGTGCGCCGCGCCCCGCTGGGCGTGCTGCTCGGGATCATGCCGTGGAACTTCCCGGCGTACCAGGTCGCGCGCTTCGCCGCGCCGAACCTCGTGATCGGCAACACGATCATCCTGAAGCACGCGCCGCAGTGCCCCGAGTCGTCCGCGATCCTCGCGGGCATCTACGCCGACGCGGGCCTGCCCGAGGGCGGCTACGTGAACGTGTACGCCTCGAACGAGCAGGCCGCGACGATCATCGCCGACCCGCGCGTGCAGGGCGTCTCGGTGACCGGATCCGAGCGCGCCGGCGCGGCCGTCGCGTCGCTCGCGGGGCAGCACCTGAAGAAGGTCGCGCTCGAGCTGGGCGGATCGGATCCGTTCGTGCTGCTGTCGACGGACGACCTCGACACGGTCGTGCAGAACGCGGTGGACGCGCGCCTGGACAACACCGGCCAGTCCTGCAACGCCGCCAAGCGCTTCATCGTGGTCGACGAGCTGTACGACGCCTTCGTCGAGAAGTTCACGGCGGCGATGGCTGCCGCCAAGGTGGGCGACCCGACGGACGAGGACACCGTGCTCGGCCCGCTGTCGTCGCTCGCAGCGGCCGAGCGGCTGCAGGAGCAGGTCGACTCGGCGGTGGCGCAGGGCGCGCAGGTCGCGGTCGGCGGCACGCGGGACGGCGCGTTCTTCCCCGCGACCGTGCTCACCGGCGTGACGCCCGACATGGACGTGTACCGCGAGGAGCTGTTCGGCCCGGTCGGCGTCGTCTACCGCGCGGCCGACGAGGCGGACGCCGTGCGCATCGCGAACGACACCCCGTTCGGCCTCGGCTCGTACGTGTTCTCGACGGACCCGGCCCAGGCCGGCCGCGTCGCGGACGCGATCGAGGCGGGCATGGTCTACGTCAACTGCGTGCTCGCCGACAGCCCCGAGCTGCCGTTCGGCGGCGTGAAGCGCAGCGGCACCTCGCGCGAGCTGGGCCTGCTCGCGGCCGACGAGTTCGTGAACAAGAAGCTCATCCGCGTGGCCTGAGAGCCGCACACGCGAGAACCCCCAGGGGGCGGGGAAGGAATCCTTCCCCGCCCCCGTTCGTCGGTCCGGGCGGTTTCGACTCGGTCGCTGCGCTCCCTCGCTCAACCAGCAGGCGGGTTGTTTTCCCTGTTGTTCGTTGAGCGAGCGAAGCGAGTCGAAACGGGCCGGTCCCTGTCGCTGCGCTCTCTCGCTCAACCATAGGGCGGGGTGTTTCCCCTGTTGTTCGTTGAGCGAGCGAATCGAGTCGAAACGAGCCGGTCCCTGCCGCTGCGCTCTCTCGCTCAACCAGCGGGCGGGGTGTTTTCCCTGTTGTTCGTTGAGCGAGCGAATCGAGTCGAAACGGGCCGGTCCCTGCCGCTGCGCTCTCTCGCTCAACCAGCGGGCGGGGTGTTTTCCCTGTTGTTCGTTGAGCGAGCGAAGCGAGTCGAAACGGGCCGGTCCCTGTCGCTGCGCTCCCTCGCTCAACCAGCAGGGGGTTGTTTTCCCTGTTGTTCGTTGAGCGAGCGGAGCGAGTCGAAACGGGCCGGTCCCTGCCGCTGCGCGCTCTCGCTCAACCAGCGGGCGGGGTGGGTCAGAGCGGGGGCGTGAGCGGGGGAGGAGTGCGGCGCGAGCCGGTCGCCTCGAACGCCGCCGCGAGCGCCAGCAGCGCGGCGTCGTCGTACGCGCGCCCCGCGAACGTCAGGCCTGCGGGCATCCGGGTGTCGGGCATCGTGCCCATGGGCACCGTGACGGTCGGCACGCCCAGGTGGCGGATCGCGAGATTGCCGTTCGCGACCCATACGCCGTTGCGCCAGCCGAGGTCGGCGGACGCGGGATCCACGTCCATGTCGGCCGGCGCGACGTCCGCCATGGCGGGGAACGCGACCGCGTCGAGGCCGAGGTCGTCCATCCAGCGCTCCAGGTCGATCCGGCGCGTCTCCTCGAGGCCCGCGAGGCCCGCAGCGAGGTCGGCGAAGTCCTGCAGCGTCGTGCCGGGATGCGCGCGCACCCAGTCCGGGTACGCCGCGATGTCGTCGTCGAAGCCCGAGTAGCGGTCGGGGAGCGCGCCCTCGGGCGCGGGGAAGATCGCCGCGCCGTCGACCTCTGCCAGCCCCGGGAGGGCCGGATCGCCGTTGGCCGCGAGGAAGTCGTCCCACGCCCAGGCCGACAGGTCGAGGATCTCCCGGTCGAGGTACTCCGGCGGGACGATGCCGCGCGTCCGGATCGTCGGCGCGCCGGGGCGGTCGCCCTCGTAGTTCGTCACGAGCGGGAAGGCGACCTCGACGACTTCGGCGCCGGCCGCCTCGAGCGCCGCGCGCGCGTCGGCCCACAGGCCGAGGACGGAAGGGCGGGTGACGATCCGCTTTCCCGTGGACCCGCCGATGCCGCCGTCCGGGTTCGTGCCGGCCTCCGGATCGCGTCCGATGTACATGCGCGGGACGCCGATCCGACGCCCCGCGAGCGAGGCCTCGCGCGCGAGCGCGGGGTACGACGCGGGACGGGAGACGGGCGGAACCGGCACCCATGGCTGGGAGCGCCAGAAGTCGCCGCGCGTGTCGGGATCGGGAGCGACCACGACGTCCAGCAGCTCGAGCAGGTCGGCCATGGTGCGCGTGTGCGGCACGACGACGTCCATCGTCGGCACGAGCGGCCAGTTGCCGCGCACCGAGATCACGCCCCGCGACGGCGTGTACGCGCACAGCGCGTTGCACGACGCCGGCGCGCGGCCGCTCGACCACGTCTCCTCGCCGAGCCCGAAGGCCGCGAAGCTCGCCGCCGTCGCGGTGCCGGAGCCGTTGGACGAGCCGGAGCCGAACGCGCTCGTGAGGTACGCGCGGTTGTAGGGGCTCTCGGCGCGGCCGTACAGCCCACGCTGCATGCCGCCGTTCGCCATGGGGGGCATGTTCGTCAGGCCCAGGCAGATCGCACCGCCCGCGCGCAGCCGCTCGATCGCGAACGCGTCGCGCTGCGCGACCAGGTCGGCGAACGCGGGGCTCCCCGCCGCGGCGGTGAGGCCGCGCACGAGGTAGCTGTCCTTGGCGGTGTAGGGGATGCCGTCGAGCGGGCCGAGGGACTCTCCGGCCGCGCGGCGCTCGTCCGACGCGCGCGCTTCGGTGACGGCCTCCGGGTTGCGCACCACGACGGCGTTCAGCTCCCCGTCGTACGCGGCGATGCGAGCGAGGTACGCCTCGACGAGCGCGACCGCCGTGGTGCGGCCGTCCTCGAGCGCGGCGCGCAGGTCGGCGATCGTCGCCTCGTGCACCTCGATCATCGGACGTCCCCCTGCGCACGCTGCGGGACCGCGGCGAGGGCGGGCTGCTGCTGCGTGATGCAGTGGATGCCGCCGCCACGCGCGAAGATCTCGCGCGCGTCCACGGTCACGACCTCGCGGCCCGGGTACTCGTCCGCGAGGATCGCGGCGGCGCGGGCGTCGGCCTCGGGCTCGCCGAATCCGCAGGCGATCACGCCGCCGTTCACGACGAGGTGGTTGACGTAGCTCCAGTCGACGGGGCCGTGCCCGTCCGTCAGCGTGGCGGGGGCGGGCAGGTCGACGATCTCGAACCGGCGTCCGGCGGCATCCGTCTGGTCCTGCAGGATGTCGCGCAGCTGGCGCGTGACCACGTGATCCGGATGCGCCGCATCCTGCTGGTCGTGCAGCAGCAGCCGCCCGGGGGAGGGGATGGTCGCGACGATGTCGACGTGGCCGTTCGTGCCGAAGTCGTCATAGTCGCGCGTGAGGCCGCGCGGCAGCCAGACCGCGCGCGTCGCGCCCAGGGTGCGGGCCAGCTCGGCCTCGACCCGCGCGCGGTCGGCGAACGGGTTGCGGCGCGGGTCGAGCTGCACGGTGTCGGTGACGAGCACCGTGCCCTCGCCGTCGACGTGGATGCCGCCGCCCTCGTTCACGAGCAGCGACGAGAGGACCTCCGCGCCGACATGCTCGGCGATCAGCCGCGCGTGCGCCGCGGACAGCTGCCACTGCGCCCAGTCGGGGGCGCCCCACCCGTTGAAGACCCAGTCGACCGCGCCCAGGCGCTCGCCGTCCGTGACGAACGTCGGGCCGTGATCGCGCATCCAGAACTCGTCGACCGGCGCCTCGATCAGCTCGATGTCGGCCGGAAGGATGCGCCGGGCGCGACCGATCTCGCTCGGGTCGACGAGCATCGTCACGGGCTCGAAGCGGGAGACCGCGTGCGCGACGGCCGCCCACGCGGCGTAGCCGGCTTCGCGCTCGACGTCGCTCTCGCCGAGCGTCGGGCCCACGCGCGGGAAGGCCATCCAGGTGCGCTCGTGCGGCGCGGTCTCTGCGGGCATGCGCCAGGACATCCGGGTCTCCGTTCTATTGATCATGCGATCAATAAGTCGACGCTAACGGCTACGCTGGCAGGGTGTCAACCGCATCACGCCCGCGCGCCCCGCGCCGCGCCCCGGAGGAGCGCCGCGCCGCGATCGCCGACGCGGCGCGCGCCGTGGCGCTCGCCGACGGCCTCGGCGCCGTGACCCTGCGCGCGGTCGCCGCCCGCGCCGGCGTCGCCCCCGCGCTCGTGGCGCACTACGCGGATGACGGGATGGACGCGCTCGTCGCCGACGCGTTCGCGGGCATCGTGGCGCGCGAGCTCGACGAGGTGACCGCGATCGTGGCGGGAGCGGGAGATCCCCGTGCGGCGCTCGCCGCGCTCATCCGGACGCTCGCAAGCGGCGAGCGCGACGAGGTGACCGCCGTGTGGGTCGAGGCGTGGGCGCTCGGCCGCCGCAACGACGCGCTGGCGGCGGCCGTGCGCACCCAGATGGACGCGTGGCAGCGCCTCGTGCAGGACGTCGTCGAGGCCGGGCTCGCGACGCGCGACTTCCGCGTGGCCGACGCGGCCGGGGCCGCCTGGCAGGTGCTGGCCATGATCGACGGCACAGGTGCACAGGGCCTCGTCCGCTGGGGCGCCGGCTCCGACCGCTCCGCGCTGCTGCTGCGGGCGGTCGAGGGCATGCTCGGCGCCTGAGCCGCTACTCCTCGAAGGCCGTGCGCCCGTCCACGACGGTCCGGACCACGCGTGCGCTCAGCAGCGCGGCCGGATCGCCGAACGGATCGGCGTCGACCACCGCGAAGTCGGCGGCGTAGCCGGGTGCGAGGCGCCCGCGCCACGATCCGTCGCCGATCGACGTCGCGGCGTCCCGCGTCGCGTGGGCCAGCGCGCGATCCAGCGGCACGGCCTGCTGCGGGTGCACGGCGGGCACGGCCGGGTCCAGGGCGGAGGCACGCGTGGCGGCCACGTACATGTTCGCGAGCGCGTCGAGTGGGGCCGTGGGCGCGTCGGTCGAGAACGCGAGGAGCGCGCCGGCCTCCTCGTACTCGCGCCAGGCGAAGCCGCGCTCGGCGCGCGCGTCGCCGAGCTGAGCGGCCCAGTTGGCGAAGATGGCCGGGTCGGCGTGGACCGGCTGCATCGACGCCGTGACGCCGAGCCGGGCCATGCGCTCGGCGGTGCCGGGGGCGGCGTACTCGAGGTGCTCGATGCGGTGCCGGCGCGGGCGCGGGCCGTTCGCGGCGATCGCGTGCTCGATCGCGTCGAGGGCCATGGTGCTCGCCGCGTCGCCGATCGCGTGCAGCGCGATCTGCATGCCGGCGGCGTCGGCGGCGGCCACCACCGGGTCCAGCCGCTCGGCGGGCCAGATCGGCTCGGCGTTCGAGCCGTTCGCGTACGAATCGCGCATCGCGGCCGTGCAGGCGTCGATCGTGCCGTCCAGCACCAGCTTGATGCCGACCACGCGCACGGCGCCCGAGGCCGCGGCGAGCTCCGCGGCGCGCGCGACCTGGGCGAGGTTCGCGTCGTCGTCTCCCGTGTTGGCCACGAACCAGTGGGCGGCCACGCGCAGGGGGAGAGAGCCGCCGCGGCGCGCGTGCGCCCGCTCGAACGCCGCCAGGCCGTGCGCGTCGAACGCCATGTCGACCACGCCCGTGACGCCGGCGGCGAGGTAGGCCGCGATCACGCGCTCGACCGACGCGTCCCGCTGCGCGTCGGTCGTCGTCGCGTCGCGGTGCGCCCACGCGAACTGCTGCGCGGCGGTCTCGTAGAGCATGCCGTCCGGCTCGCCGTGCGCGTCGCGTCCGATGCGTCCGCCGATCGGATCCGGCGTCTCGCGCGTGATGCCGAGCTCGGCGAGCGCCGACGAGTTGACCCAGCACGAGTGGTAGTCGTTCGCGTCGAGGTAGACGGGCACGTCGGCGACCGCCTCGTCGATCATCGCGGCGGTCGGCCGTCCGCCCGGCACCGCGTCGAAGAGCCAGCCGCGTCCCCGCAGGGGCGCGTCGTCCGCACCCTCCGCGCGCGCCCGGCGGAGCAGATCCTGGATGTCGGCGAGCGTCCGCGCGTGCGTCAGGCCGACCTGACCGAGCGCGTCTCCCGTCATCAGCAGGTGCGTGTGCGCGTCGACGAAGCCGGGCAGCACGAGGCGTCCCTCGAGGTCGACGGACGCGGCGGTCGGTCCCGCCTGCGCGACGGCATCCGCCTCCGTGCCGACGAACGCGATGCGCGCACCGTCCACGACGAGCGCCTCGGCGAAGCCCCGCTCGTCGGCCGTGAACACGCGTGCATGGCGATAGAGCGTGCGGGTCATGCGACGGTCTCCATCTCGCGCGCCGCGGCGCGGTCGAGCCGGGTGGAGAGCAGTGCGATCGCGCCGGCGGGGACGGCCAGCACGAAGCTCGCGACGCCGAGCGTGATGGCGAAGCCTTGGTACCCGAAGACGCCCACGAGCGCGGCGCCGATCACCGGCGTGAGCGCGGAGCCCACCAGGTAGACGGCGAACAGCGGGCCCGACCAGCGGCCGTCGGCATCCAGCGCGGCGGACGTCGCGACGAAGTACATGAACGCGACGGCGTAGATCGTGTTCCACGCGATGAAGACGACGATGAACACGGTCGGGTCGGTGACGAAGCCCTCGGCGATCTTCAGGGCGCCGCCCGCGACGAGCAGGACGACGAGCGGCACGGCGCGGCCCAGGCGGTCGCCGAGGATCATGAGCGCGAGCGAGCCGAGCAGGCCTCCCGCGGTCGAGCCGCTGAGGGCGATGCCGAGGCCCTCGGGCGTCAGGCCCGCGAGGTCGGCGCCCATGACTCCGGCCATGGCCCAGAGCGAGTCCTCGCTGACGGCCCAGAGCGCGAACACCGCGAGCAGTCCGAAGCCCGCGATCGTGACGGCGCGCGAGGCGGGGCGCGGTGCGCGGACGGTGCCCGTCGGGGCGACCTCGATCGGCACGGCCTCGGCGATCGCGGCGCCCGCCTGCGGCGCCGCGACGGGCGCGGCGGGCAGCCAGACGGAGACGAGCAGGCCGATGAGGCTGAACAGCGCCAGCGAGCCGAACACGTTCAGCGGCGCCAGGCCGATGGCCGGCACCACGGCCAGCACGATCGTCATCACGGCGCGGTTGGCGAGGCCGTTGAAGCCCGCCACGCGGTCGGGGTTGCGGAACGCGGCGAGCGCGGCGCCCGAGGCGGCCACGGCGCCGCCGGCGCCGATGCCGCCGAGGATGAGGCCGACCGCGATGAGCGACGGGACGAGCGCCGCGGCGGCGAAGCCGGCGAGCGCGACCACCAGTCCGATCCGCGCGACGAGCAGCCGGCGGGCGCCGGCGCACAGCGGGGCGATCCCGAGGCCCGTGACGGCGGTCAGCAGCAGGGTCGCGGTGACGAGCCAGCTGGCGGCGAGGACGTCGAGACCCAGGCCCTCCTGGGCGGCGGTGATCATGTAGGGCGAGAGGTTGACGCCGAGGTAGCCGGCGATGCCGATGGCGAAGGTGGCCGTCGCGGTGGGGAAGCGCAGCGGGACGCGCGTGGACAGGTCGAGGGCAGTCATGACAACTCCGGGTGGGTGGGACCGGCAGGGTGGGGGTGGGGCGGCCTTCGAAAACGAATGGCATTCGTACGAATGGTGTTCGTTATTATGCACACGGGAGCCGCCGGACGGAAGACCCGGCGTCCCTTCGATCCCATCCGGCGAGAGGACGGCCCGGTGCCGAGACCGCGCGTGACAGTGCTGTCGCCCGAACGGATCGCCGACGCGGGCCTGGAGCTCGTGGACTCCGGCGAGCCCTTCGGCGTGAACGCGATCGCGCGGCGCCTGGGCGTGCGGCCGTCGTCGCTGTACAACCACGTGGACGGGCGCGACGGCATCGTCGAGCTCATGCGCGGTCGGCTCGTCTCGCGCTACGCCGTGCATCCGGAGGCGGGGGAGTCGTGGGACGCGTTCCTCCTGCGGCTGATGCGCGCCCATCGGCGCATGTACGCGGATCATCCGCTGCTCGTCCCGCTGCTGGTGGGCAAGACGATCACCCACCCCGCCGTGATCGGCGCCTACGACGAGATGGCCACGGCGCTGGCGGGCGCCGGATTCCCCGACGGCGAGATCCTCACGATCGTCACGCTGATCGACGCGTTCGCGATCGGCTTCGGCTTCGATCTCGCGTCCCCCGCGGACGTCTGGAAGCCCGACGGACCGACGCGCACGCTCGGGCGCGTGCTGGCGGAGGAGTCCGACCGCGACGCGCGCGCCGAGCGGGCCTTCGACCTCGCCGCGCAGGTGCTGCTCGACTCGCTGCGCGCCCGGCTCGCGGCGTAGCGCCGCGGCGGCCGGGCGCGGCCCGGTCCGGAGCGGCGGGCCTCAGCCTGTGGCGAGCAGGCGCCGCAGGTGGGACCCCACGGCGGCCGTCTCGATCAGGAACCCGTCGTGGCCGAAGTCGCTGTTCAGCACCACGGCGTCGTCGCCGTCGAGCGTGCGGGGGATGCCGCGCGCGATCCGGTGCTGGCCGTCGATCGGGAACAGGCGATCCGAATCGATGCCGAGCACGAGCGTCGTCGCCGTGACGCGCGCGAGCGCCGCCTCGACGCCGCCGCGCTCGCGGCCCACGTCGTGCGAGTCCATCGCGCCGACGAGGCGGATGTACGTGTTGGCGTCGAAGCGCCGCGTGAACTTGTTGCCGTGGAAGTCGAGGTACGACTCCACGGCGAACCGGCCGCCGTGGCCGAGCGGGCTGACGCCCGACTGCCACGAGCGCTGGAAGCGGGAGTTCAGCTCCGTGGGGCTGCGGTAGTTCAGCAGCGCCATGCGCCGCGCGAGCGCGAGGCCGCGATGCGGGCCGTCGCCGTCCGCGGCGTCGTAGTACTCGCCGCCGCGGAAGCGCGGATCCATGTCGATCGCCTGCAGCTGCACGGCGTTCAGCGCGATCTGATCCGCGGTCGTCAGGGGCGGCGCCGACAGCACCGCGAGGCGCGCGAGCCGGTCCGGATGCGCCACGCCCCACTCGAGCGCGTGCATGCCGCCCATCGAGCCGCCGACCACGGCCGCCCACACGTCGATGCCCAGCGCGTCCGCGAGCCGCACCTGCGCCGTGACCTGGTCGCGGATCGTGAGGTACGGGAACCGGGACGCCCAGGCCTCGCCGTCCGGATGAATGCTCGCGGGACCCGTGGAGCCCTGGCAGCCGCCGAGGATGTTCGGCGCGACGACGAACCACCGGTCGGTGTCGATCGGGGCGCCCGGGCCGACGATGTCGCCCCACCAGCCGGCCGTGGGATGCCCGGGACCGGCGTCGCCGCGCACGTGCGTGTCGCCCGTGAGCGCGTGCGCGATCAGGATCGCGTTGTCGCGCGCGGCGTTCAGCTCGCCCCAGGTCTCGTACGCGAGCCGGAACGACGGCAGCACGCCGCCGCCCTCGAGTCTCAGCTCGCCGAAGCCCGCGAAGCGGCGGTCGCCGGCCGGGTCGCCGTCGCGCCAGGCGCCGGACGCGGGCGGGCGGCCCACCATGGACCGGGCGTCGGCCTCCGTGACGAGGCTCGACGGCACCGTGTCCTCGGAGATCTGCCAGTCCATGCGCTTCATTCTGCCTGGGCCGGCACGGGCATCCGCCCACTGTTACGCCCGCCGGAAACGCACGAGACCTCATCCCCGGTCCGAGTCATCGCCGTGCGGCGATGACTCGGACGCCGGATGAGGTCTCGCGGCGAAGGCGCCTCAGGCGCGCGCGGCGGCCGACGCGGCGCGCGCGGTCGCGAGCGCCTGCTCGAGGTCGGCGATCAGGTCCTCGACGTTCTCGAGGCCGACCGAGAGCCGCACGAGGCCCGGCGTGACGCCGGCGCTGAGCTGCTGCTCGGGCGTGAGCTGCGAGTGCGTGGTCGAGGCGGGGTGGATGACGAGCGAGCGCACGTCGCCGATGTTCGCCAGGTGGCTGAACAGCTGCAGCGAGTCGACGAACGCGCGGCCGGCGTCCACGCCGCCCTTGAGCTCGAACGACAGCACGGCGCCGACGCCCTTGGGCGCGTACGTGTTCGCCGCGGAGTACCAGGGCGAGGTCGGCAGACCGGAGTAGTTCACGGTGGCGACATCCGGGTGGCTCTCGAGCCACTCGGCGACGTGCTGCGCGTTGTGCACGTGGCGCTCGATGCGCAGCGACAGCGTCTCGATGCCCTGGATCAGCTGCCATGCGCTCTGCGGCGAGATCGCCGCGCCCAGGTCGCGCAGCAGCTGCACGCGCGCCTTGATGATGTACGCGAGCTCGTCGCCCACCGCGTCGGTGTAGACGGCGCCGTGGTACGACGGGTCGGGCGTCGTGAGACCCGGGAACCGCTCGCTGTTCTCCGACCACTTGAACGTGCCGCCGTCGATCAGCACGCCGCCGATCACGGTGCCGTGACCGCCGAGGAACTTGGTCGCCGAGTGCACGATGATGTCGGCGCCGTGCTCGAAGGGACGGATCAGGTACGGCGTCGCGATCGTGTTGTCGACGATCAGCGGCACGCCGTTCTCGTGGGCGATGTCCGCGACCGTGCGGATGTCGAGGACGTTGATCGCCGGGTTGCCGATCGTCTCGGCGAAGAACAGCTTCGTGTTCGGGCGGACGGCCGCGCGCCAGGCGCCCGGGTCGTCCTGGTTCTCCACGAACGTGACCTCGATGCCGAGCTTCGCGAGCGTGTACTTGAACAGGTTGTAGGTGCCGCCGTAGATCGACGACGACGAGACGATGTGGTCGCCGGCCTGCGCGATGTTCAGCACCGCGAACGTCTCGGCGGCCTGGCCGCTCGCGACCAGCAGAGCGCCCGTGCCGCCCTCCAGCGCGGCCAGGCGCTGCTCGACGACGTCCTGCGTGGGGTTCTGGATGCGCGTGTAGATGTTGCCGGTCTCGGCCAGCGCGAACAGGTTCTTCGCGTGGTCGGAGTCGCGGAACACGTACGACGTGGTCTGGTAGATCGGCGTCGCGCGGGCGCCCGTGACAGGATCCGGCGCGGCACCGGCGTGGATCTGCAGAGTCTCGAAGCGCAGCTGCTGCGGCGTGACGTCATCGGTCATGGGAACCTCCGGTCCGGGGTGAAGTCGGCGGCCATGCGAGGCCTTGCAGAGACGTTACGTCCGCCGCCCTGGGCGGGCAATCGAACGGACACGTGACGTCATATTGGCCGCGCGTGCCCGGGTACGGTGGAGAGGTGGCAGACACCCAAGCAGGCGCGGTGAAGCGCGCGGTCGTGACGGGAGCGAGCTCGGGGATCGGCGCCGCCGCGGTGCGGGCCCTGCGGGCATCCGGATGGGACGTGCTCGGCGTCGCGCGCCGGGCCGAGCGCCTCGAGGCCCTCGCGCAGGAGACGGGCGCCGCCGTGTTCGCGGCCGACCTCACGTCGCAGGCCGACGTCGACGCGCTCGCGGCGCACGTCGCGGCGACGGGCGGCCTCCACGCGCTCGTGCACGTGGCAGGCGGCGCGCGCGGCACGGACCGCGTCGAGGACGGCGATCCGGACGACTGGACCTGGATGTACGAGGTCAACGTGCTCTCGGGTCAGCGTCTCGTGCGGGCCCTGCTCCCGCAGCTGCGCGAGGCGATCCGGTCGGGTGCGTCGCACGCCGACACGCTGTTCGTGACGTCGACCGCGTCGCAGGTCGCGTACCCCGGCGGGGGTGGCTACAACGCCGCGAAGGCGGGTGAGGCGATGCTCGTGCACGCCCTCCGTCAGGAGCTGAACGGCGAGCCCGTCCGCGTGATCGAGATCGCGCCGGGGATGGTGCACACCGAGGAGTTCACCCTCAACCGCGTGGGCGACGCCGCCGCCGCCGACGCGCTGTACGAGGGCGTCGACGGGCCGCTGCTCGCGGAGGACGTCGCCGACGTGATCGCGTACGCGCTGAACGCGCCCCGTCACGTCAACCTGGATCTCGTGACGATGCGCCCCGTCGCGCAGTCGGCGCAGCACCTCCTGGCCCGCGGCCCGCTGAAGCCGCGCGACTGACGACGAAGGGAACCACTGTGGCAGACACCCACATCCGCGAGCACCTCACGTGGGACGGCTTCGGCGAGGCCACGCGCGACCTCGCGCGGCGCATCCTGGACGACGGATTCGAGCCGGAGGTCGTCGTGGCGATCGCGCGCGGCGGGCTGCTGCCCGCGGGAGCCATCGCCTACGGCCTCGGCGCCAAGAACTGCGGCGCGCTGAACGTCGAGTTCTACACCGGCATCGGCACGGTGCTGGACGCGCCCGAGGTCCTGCCGCCCGAGCTCGACATGGCGTACCTGGGCGGCCGGCGCGTGCTGCTCGTCGACGACGTCGCCGACTCGGGCCGCACGCTCGCCCTCGCGGTGAACCTGCTGAAGGCCCAGGGCGCGGACGTCCGCTCCGTCACCATCTACACCAAGCCCACGACGATCATCGAGCCCGACTACGCCTGGAAGGCGACGGACCTCTGGATCGACTTCCCGTGGTCGTGGAAGGGCACCGTCCGCGAGGAGGACGCGGGGCTCGAGGCGTCCGCCTGAACGCGACGCCCACGACGGGGGACGAGGGGCACATGGCCAAGACGCTGCCCGAGCTCGCCGCGGCGGGGCTGATGGACGCCGGCTGGGCCGAGGCGCTCGCGCCGGTCGCGGGGGACATCGCCTCGCTCGGCGAGCGCCTGCGCGGCGAGGTCTCGGCCGGGCACGGCTACCTGCCCGCGGGGGACCGGGTGCTGCGGGCGTTCCAGCGGCCGCTCGCGGACGTGCGCGTGCTGATCGTCGGACAGGATCCTTATCCCACGCCGGGACATCCGATCGGGCTGTCGTTCGCGGTCGAGGAGCACGTGCGCCCGCTGCCGCGCAGCCTCGTCAACATCTACCGGGAGCTGCGGGACGACCTCGGCATCGAGCCGGCGCCGCACGGGGACCTGTCGGCGTGGAGCGACCAGGGCGTCATGCTGCTCAACCGCGTGCTCACGGTGCGGCCCGGCGCCCCCGCGTCCCACCGCGGCTGGGGCTGGGAGCGCGTGACCGAGCACGCCATCCGGACGCTCGTCGCGCGCGGCGGGCCGCTCGTGGCGATCCTGTGGGGGCGCGACGCGGCGGGGCTCAAGCCGCTGCTGCAGTCGTCCGGCGCGGACGGCGGGGTGCCGTGGGTGGAGTCCGCGCATCCGTCGCCGCTGTCGGCGAGCCGCGGGTTCTTCGGCTCGCGGCCGTTCTCGCGCGTCAACGCGCTGCTCGAGCAGCAGGGCGCGGCGCCCGTCGACTGGCGCATCCCGGCGCGGCCGTAGGCTGGGCGCATGCTGGAGGAGGAGTACCAGAAGCGCCGCGTGCTGCCGCGCCACCTGCGCAGGCAGCCCGAGCCCGAGCGGCCGTTCTCGTACACGATCCGCCCCGCGACGCTCGCGGACATCCCCGACATCCGCGAGATCTACAACTACTACGTGCGCAACTCCGTCGTGACGTTCGACGAGAAGCCGTGGACGCAGAAGCGGTGGCGCGAGAAGTTCGAGCACCTGCAGAAGCTCGGGCTGCCGTTCCTCGTGGCCGTCGGCCCGACCGGTCAGGTGCTGGGCTACGCGCTCGTGTCGCCGTGGGCGGGGAAGTCGGCCTTCCGGTACACGGTCGAGAACTCGATCTATCTGGGGCAGGCGGCGGCGGGCAAGGGACTGGGCCGCGCGCTGCTCGAGGCGCTCATCGCGGCGTGCGAGGAGATCGGCCTGCGTCAGCTCGTCGCCGTGATCAGCGACAAGGGCGCCGAGGGATCGATCGCGCTGCACGAGAAGCTCGGCTTCGTCGAGGTGGGCAGGATGGGCAAGGTCGGCTACAAGTTCGACCGCTGGCTCGGCACCGTCTACCTGCAGAAGCAGCTGAATCCGAAGAAGAAGACCGGCATCCTGAAGCGGATCTTCGGCGAGGGCTGACGCCCCGTCACGCGGCCTGCGCAACCCGGGAGACGACGGAGGGCACGGGGCGGTGATCGCCCCGTGCCCTCCGTCGTCCGGGATCAGCGGATCCGCACCGGCTCGGACTCCGCGGTCGCGGGCAGCAGGCCGTCGACCTCGCCCGTGACGCGCACCGAGATGTCGCGCCCCTTCCACGAACCGGTCAGGTGGAACTGCTCGCTCGTCGCGCCCCGGATCGGCGTGCCGTCGGCCAGCCACTGGTAGCGGAACGTCGCCCCCTCGGTCCACTCGCCCTCGTCCACCGTCAGCTTCGCACCGGGCTTGATGCCGAGGCGGTGCGTCGAGACGATCCGCGGCTCGCCGGCCTCGACGGCCGGGGCCGCGACGGTCTCGCTGGCCACGAGCGGGTTCGGGATCATCACCTCGCGCAGCTGCTCGTCCGCCGCGAAGTCGTACGCCTTCACCACGAGGCGGTCGGCGTACGCGTCGAGCAGCAGGCCCTGGTCGATGTCGCGCGTGACGACCTCGCTGATGTCCGCCGTGTCCTCGCCGCGCGCATCCCACTCGACGTGCATCGCGAGCGTGTTGACCGCCCAGAAGCCGTCGGGGTGGCCGTCCGCGGTGCGGCGCTGCACGGCCCAGTCGCCGAGCTCGGCGGGGTAGTGCGTGTGGCCGCTGAACACGACGGCGTTGGGGTAGTTGCCGAGGATGCTCGTCAGGCGGTCGTTCATCTTGTGGTGCTCGTGGTAGTGCGGGATCCACGAGGCCGACACGGTGTCGCCGAGCGGGAAGTGCGTCATCACCACGACCTGCTTGTCGAGCGCGGTCCAGTGCGCGAGCCGCTCCTCGAGGAACGCCACCTGCGCGTCGCTCATCGCGACGTCAGAGGGCGAGGCGAACTCCTGCCCCAGGACGATGACGGGCACGTCGCCGCCGGGACCCTCGAGCACGTACTCGTCCCACACCCGGTCGCGCTGTGCGAACGCGAGGAAGCGGTCGCGGTTGGCGTCGAACCCGCCCGCGGCGTACCGCTCGTGGTTGCCGATCGCCGCGATGGTCTGACGGGGCCGGATGCCGGCCGTCGCGTCCATGACGGCGTAGATCTCGTCCCACTCGGCCGCGGTGCCCGAGTTGACCTGGTCGCCGACGAGCAGCATGCCGTCGGCCTCCGGCGCGAGCCGGGCGTAGTCGCCGAGCGCGTGCTGCCAGTCCTCGGGGTGCCCCTGGATGTCGCTCATCACCCACGCCTGCGTCGATGCGCCTTCGGCGTCGACGATGACCTCATGGACGGCGACGGAGTCGATCGCCCAGTACCGGGACGACGCGTCGCCCGTGAGGCGCCACGAGAACACAGCCTGCTCGGCGCCCGCGGGCACCTCGACCGTGACGTCCTGCGCCTCGTTCATGCGGCGGGCGTCGTAGCCGTCGGCGACCGTCGTCGAGTCGAGGCGGAGGACCTGCGTGCGCTCGCCGCCGTCGAAGCTGACCTCCACGACGCCGGCCTGATCCGGGGCGCCGCGGTAGTGGCTGTCGAACGTGAGGCGCACGGCTCCGAGACCGGCCACCGGCACGGGCGCGCCGGTCAGCGTCGCGTCGAACGGCAGGTCGCCGAACTGCTGGGGATCGGCGACCGCGATCGTGTCCTGCGCGCGGGCGAAGCGCGTGCGCATCTCGTCGATGCCCGCGGTCCACTCGGTGCGCGTGGTGAACGTCCAGCCGCGGTGCGCGTCCGCACCCGCGGCCGCCATCGCCTCGTCGAACGTCACGGCCCAGCCGGTCGCGCCGTCGGCGCCGAAGCCCTCGCGCGCGAGGACCTCATCGGTGGCGTTGTCCGTGACCACGGGGTCGATGTCGACCGGCGCGTCGGGATCGCCCGGCTGCGGCCGGTCGGGGTCGGCCGAGATCGTGAACGAGACGGGCGCGGCGAGCTGGGCGTAGCCGTCCTGCGCGAGCAGGTAGACGCTCCAGTCGCCGGCGGGCAGGCCCTCGAACGTGACGGTGCCGGACGCGCCGGGCGTGTACTGCCACTGCGTGGAGCCGGGGCTGCCGTCCGGGGTGCCGGCCGACGTCGGGTAGACGCCCACCCAGTTGAGGGCATGCGGCCGGTCCGTCGCCCACTCGACGACGAGCGGCTCGCCCTCGATCAGCTCGCGGTCCGCGACGGCGAGGGTCGATCCGGAGGCGGCGGCGGTCGTGGCGGGGGCCGCGGGCAGCGCGTCGGTGGCGAGGGCCGGGACGGCGGGGCTCGCGACGAGCACGGCGGCCGTGAGCGCACCGAGCAGTGCCCGGCGGGCGCGGGGCCGTGCGGGGGAGTGTGCGGAGGACATCGCTGGTTCCTTTCCGAAGGGCGCGCGGGTGAGAGCGCCGCGCCGAGTCTTCGAGCCGACGGGGAACGCCGGGTGAACGCGCAGGCAACGCCGCGCGACCGGGGCGCCGCGCGGCCGGAATCCGCGGGGACGGGTGTGCACACCTGTCCAGGACGGCGGTCTCGCGGGCGGGCTGACGTGCCCGCGGGTGCTCAGCCGAGGATGCGCCCGAAGGCGCCGGAGGACGCGCTCGCCCGGGCCTCGAAGGCCACCGTGCCGGGGAGATAGCGGTCCTCGCTGAGGTCGATGGGGCGGCCGTCGCGCGCGAAGGCCTGGCGCTTCACGCGCAGCAGCGGACTGGACCGGCGCACGCCCAGCAGGCGGGCGTCCTCGCCCGAGGCGGCGACGGCGTCGATGCGGTGCGAGCCGAACTCCTCCGCGAATCCGGCGTCGGCCAGCACGGCGGCGTACGACGGCGTGTCGCGGGGGAGCCCCGCCACGGCCGACGCCACGTGCGCGGGGTAGCAGCTGCGCTCGATCATCACCGTCTGGCCGTCGAGCGCCCGCAGCCGGGTGATCCGCAGGACATCCGCGCCCGCTCCGACGCTCAGCAGACGCGCCTCGTCGCCGGTCGCGGGCGCCGTCGTCTCGGCCACGACGAGACCGGACGGCGTGAGGCCGCGTGCGCGGGCCCACGATGCGAAGGATCCGAAGCCCGACAGGCCGTGCGTGAGCGACGCGGACTGCACGATCCAGCCGGCGCCGCGGCGCGGCTCGAGCACGCCGCGCCGCGCCAGCAGGGCCAGCGCACTGCGCACGGTGCCGCGCGCCACGCCGTGCACCGCGGCGAGGCGATGCTCGCCGGGCAGCGCGGCGCCGATGGGCACGTCCCCGTCGGCGATGCTCTGCGCGATCGCCGCCGCCACATCCCGGTACCGCGGAGCGGTCAAGGGCGGGTCCCTCCCGTCAGAACAGCTCGTCGACGACCGACTCGGCGAGTCCGAGGCCGGTCGTCATGCCGATGCCGGTCGTGACCGAGACGACCCGCACGCCGTCCATCGGGGCCGCGCGCAGGAAGTCCTGCGGAGCCGATGCGTAGACGCCCTGCCAGCGCTGACGGATCCGGATCGCCTTGCCGTCGAACAGCTCGCGGGCGAGCCGTGTGAGCAGCTCGAACGCCGCCTCGTCCTGGAACGGCGTGACGGTGGTGCCGCGGTAGTGCGTGTCGCCCACCACGAGCGTGCCGTCGGGCCGCTCGGTGTACATCTGGTTCACGTCGCGCGTCAGGATCTCCGGAGCGTCGGTCTCGAAGCGCCGGCGCAGCGCGGCGGCCGCGCGGGTGCCGGCGAACGCCGAGTAGCGCAGCATCGACGACCCGGTGAGCAGCGGGATCCCGAGTCCCACGCCGTCGGCGAGCATCATGTCGAGCCCGCACCGGACGATCCCGTGCTGCTCGGCGATCTCGGGGAACAGGTGGTCGACGTCGAAGTTCACCGCGAGCACGATGGCGGAGGCGGCGATCTCGCCGCGGCTCGTGTGCAGGACGCCCGGCTCGACGCCGAGCGCCGCGGTGCGCCAGCGGAACTCCACCCCGCGGCGCTGCAGATAGCCGGCGAGCGCCGGCGCCGCGCTGCGGGGATCGACCTGCACGTCGCGGGGCAGGTGGGCCCCCGCGACCGCGCCGGTGACCGGCACGCGGTGCATGACCTCCTCGCCCGTGAGCGCCACGCCCTCGCCCGCCTCGGCGAGCACCGCGCGCTCCTCCTCGGTGCGCGCGACGACGAGGGTGCCGGGCTCGCGCAGCCAGAAGCCCGCGCGCGGCGCGTAGCGCAGCCACAGCTCGCGGGCGCGCTCGGCGTACTCCCGCGCCTCTCCCGCGTGCGCCGACGTGCCGATGTGGCCGAAGTTGCGCACGGTCGCGCCCGTGACGGCGGTCGCCCGGTCGACGACGACCACCTTCAGCCCGCGCTCCATGGCGGCGGCGGCGTGGCCGAGGCCGACGATGCCGGCCCCGACGACCGCCAGGTCGTAGCGCTCCGCCATCACTTCAGAGCGCGGCGGATCAGCACGGACGCGCCCTCGACGATCACGACCATGGCGACGATCACGATGAGGAACGACAGCACCTGGTCGAAGTGACGTCCCTGCAGCGCGTTGAGGAGCAGGAAGCCGATGCCGCCCGCGCCGACGACGCCCAGCAGGGTCGCGGAGCGGATGTTGTGGTCGAGCACGTACATCAGGTGGCTGACGAGCGCGGGCACCGACATGGGCACGGTCGAGGAGAAGAACACCTGTGCGCGGCTGCCGCCCGCCGCCGAGACCGCGCGCTCGGGGCCGTTCGGCACCTCCTCCATTGAGTCGCCGATGAGCTTGCCGAGCAGGCCCACGCCGCCGATGCCCAGTGCGAGCGCGCCGGCCTGCGGCCCGAAGCCGGTCGCGATGATGAACAGGATCGCCACCACGAGGTCGGGGATCGCGCGCAGGAAGATCGTGATGCCGCGGAACGTGTTGCGCACCCACGGCGCCGGCGCGACGTTGCGCGCCGACAGCGGACCGATGACCGCCGAGATGACCGTCGCGAGGAGGGTCGCGGCGAACGCGACCTGCACGGTCGTGAGCACGGCGCCGATCACGTCGGCCCAGTCGCGGCTGCCGAACGACAGCGGCCACACGGCGCGGTCGAGAGCGGGGTTGTGGACCTGGTCCCACTGGGGCGCGAAGATCTTCAGCACGTCGGGCTGGGCGTAGAGGAACGACCCCACGACGATCGCGATGCCGAGCCAGATGCCGACGGTCGACGTGATGCGTCCGCGGTCCCACGGCCGGTGCATGGCGGCCTCGACGCGCTCGTGGCGCTGGGCCACGGCATCGGGGCGGGTCGGGCCGGTCAGGGCCGAACCCGTGCGCTTGGCGATCGCGCGCGCGATCGCGGCGCCCGCGCCCTTCCCGGTGGGTTTCACGCCCAGCAGCCGGGCCCGCAGCAGCGACGAGATGATCTCGAACGCGAGGCACAGCGCGATGATGATGATCACGAGCGGGATGACGCGGCGCATGCCCGACGGGCCCGCGTGCAGCGCCTCGTCGAGCTCGAGGCCGAGGCCGGCCACGCCCACGACACCCAGGATGACCGTGCCGCGCAGGTTGATGTCCGCGCGATGCAGTGCCACGGCGATCCAGGCGGGGAGCGCCTGCGGGACCACGCCGATCCAGAACTCCTGGGCCTTGGATCCGCCCGCGGACCGGATCGCCAGTCGCGGGCCCTCGTCGATCTGCTCGATGGCGTCGGCGAACATCTTCGAGATCATGCCGATCGAGTGCAGCGCGATCGCCACGATCGCGGGCAGGGCGCCCGAGTTGAACCACAGGAAGGCGAAGAACACCACGAAGGCGATGTCGGGGATCGCGCGGGCGAGGACCCCGATGCCGCGGCAGACGGCCATGACGATCGGGCCGGGGGAGGTGTTGCGCGCGGCGCCGTAGGCGACGGGGATCGACAGCAGCGCCGAGAGCGCCGTGGCCGCGATCACCAGCGCGAGCGTGATGACGACGGCCTGCAGGATCTCCCAGACCGGCTCCATGCCGACCCACTCGGACGTGAACGTCTTCACGCCGCCGGCGCCGACCGTGGCGTAGACCTCGAAGCCCGGCCACTGCATCGGCAGGGCCATGCCCAGGAAGCGCTGGATGTTGCCGGATGTCGCCTCGAGGCTCTGCATGCTGTAGTCGAGCGCGACGACCGACCAGATGCCGGCCGCGAGGATGCCGATGATGACGGCGTAGGAGACGACGGTCGAGACGCGCGGCGCGGGGCGCTCGACGAGGGCGATGCGCTCGGCGATCGCGGTCATCACGAGGGGTCCTCCGCGGCGAAGCCCTGCTGCAGGCGGTCGCCCGCGTTGCGCTTCATCTCGGCGGCGAGCACCTGCTCGCGCGCCTCGGCGAGCTCGGCCGCGACGGCGTCGATCTCGGCGGTCGTCGTGGCGACGCGGCCGTAGATCTCCATGACCTGCTCGCGCGTGAGGTTCTCGGTGGTCATGTCGAGCACGACCTCGCCGGCGCGCAGGCCGACGATGCGGTCGGCCCAGCTGAGCGCGAGGTCCACCTGGTGCAGCGAGCACACGACGGTGAGGCCGCGCTCGGCCGCGATCTCGCGGACGAGGGCCATCACCTGGCTGGAGGACTCGGGGTCGAGCGAGGCGACGGGCTCGTCGGCGAGCAGGATGTCCGGGTCCTGCATCAGGGCGCGGGCGATCGCCACGCGCTGCTGCTGACCGCCGGAGAGCGTGTCGGCGCGCTGGTACGCGCGCTCGAGGAGGCCGACGCGGTCGAGGTGCTCGAGCGCCTTCTGCCGCAGGGCCTTCGGGTAGGTGAAGATGCCGACGCGCGGACCCGCGAGGGTGGCCAGCGCGCCCGTCAGCACGTTCTCGAGCACCGTGAGCGGGCCCACGAGCTCGAACTGCTGGAAGATGAAGCCGATCCGGCCGCGGAGCTCCCGCAGGGCGCGGCCCCTGAGCGTCGCGACGTCCTTGCCGAGGGACACGACGGTGCCGGTCGTGGGCGTCTCGAGCCCGTTGATGTGGCGCAGGAGCGTCGACTTGCCCGAGCCGGACAGGCCGAGCAGGACGAGGATCTCGCCGGGGGTGACGGACAGCGACACCCCCGACAGAGCGGGGGTCGACGATCCCGGGTATGTCTTTCCCAGACCGTCGATCCGAACCGCGCTCGCGGTGCTCTGCGTGGGGGTGCCGCTGTTCGTCATCTCAGTTCGCTCTCTCGTTCGGTTCCGTGACGTGCCGGGCGCTTAGGCGCGGCAGGCCTCGACCTGGTCGGCGATCTGCTCGCAGACGCTGCGGATCGTGTCGAAGTACGCGTCGTCGACGGCCTCGAAGCCGAACCAGTTCTCGTCGAGGAAGGCGTTCGACTCGATGCCGGCGGCCTCGAGGTCGGCCGAGGTGCTGTCGGCGAGGTTCTCGACGAGCACGTCCTTGACGTCCTGCGGCAGCGCGGCCTGCATGACGATCGGGGCGCCGGGGACCAGGAAGCGGTCGATCTCCTCGAGCGAGCCCTCCTCGATCAGCGGGTCGGCGTCGGCGTCCTGCGCGAAGCCCACGCTGCAGTCGGTGCCCTCGGCGACCTTGGCGGCGGTCAGGTCGTGCTCCTCGCCGTAGACGATGTCCGACTCGGGGACCTCGACGCCGGCGTCCATGAGCGCGGCGGTCGGGATGGCGCGACCCGAGGTCGACGTCGGGTTCACGAAGCAGACCTTCTGGCCCGCGTACTCCTCGAGCGAGGCGGTGGGGTCGCCGGCCTTCTTGATGGCGACCGAGTAGTAGCCGGCGGGCTCGCCCTCGGCGGTGATCTGCGCGCCGATCGGCTCGATCTCCGCGCCGGCGGCCTGCGACTGGTAGTACGTGAACGACGAGATCTGCGCGACGTCGATCTGACCGGCGGCCAGACCCTGCACGACCGCGGTGTAGTCGGTCGCCTCGAAGAACTGGACCTCCTTGCCCGTGATCTCGGCGACCCAGTCCGCGATCGGCTGCGCGTCCTGGTCGGCGCCCTCGTGGTCGGGGAGGGTGGCGAACACGATCGTGTTCTCGTCCTGCGCGAACGTGCCCTCGGCCGCGGGCGCCTCGGCGCCGGTCGTGCCCTCGGCGGCGGGGGTCTCCGACGCCGACGGGGTCTGCGAGCAGGCGGCGAGGCCGAAAGCGAGCGCGAGGCCCGCGGTGAGCGCGAGGCCGCGCTTCAGGGTGGTCTGCATGAGTACCTTCCGGGTATGTGTGATGCAGCGGGAGATCGCCGGCCCGGGATCAGTCGTTGCTGTGGCCGACTCCGGCACCCTAGGGAAGCCACCGCCCGTCCGTGTTTCCCTCCGGTGGCCCGACGGTGAACGAGCCGTGAAGGTCCGTGGAAGCGGGGCGGGCCGGCGACGTCCCGCCTCGGCCGGGCGGCACCGCGCTCGGCTCAGTCGCGGGCGGGAAGCGTGGGGATGGCCGCGAGCAGGCGACGCGTGTACGCGTGCTGCGGCTTCAGGAGCACATCGGCGGTGGCGCCGTGCTCGACGATCTCGCCGTCCTTCATGACGGCGACCGTGTCGCACAGGCTCTGGACGACGCCGATGTCGTGCGAGACGAGGACGAGCGTGAGCGACTCGCGCCCACGCAGCTCGGCGAGCAGCTGCAGGATCTGCGCGCGCACCGTGACGTCGAGCGCCGACAGCGGCTCGTCGCCCACCAGGACGCGGGGGCGATGCGCGATCGCGCGGGCGAGCGCGATGCGCTGCCGCTGACCACCGGAGAACTCGTGCGGATAGCGTGCGGCCATCGCCGGGTCGAGACCGACGTCGGCGAGCACCTCTCGCACGCGCGCCGCATGGTCGCCCGGGATGCCGAGCGCCCACAGCGGCTCCGCGACGATCCTCTCCACCGTCATGCGCGGATCGAGCGACGCGTACGGATCCTGGAACACGATGCCGGTCGCGCGCCGCAGCCAGTGCAGCGAGCGGGCCCGCGCGGCGGCGTCCACCGGGCGGCCGTCGACCTCGACCGTGCCCCCCGTCGGGCGGTCGAGACCGAGCAGCAGCCGGATCAGCGTCGACTTGCCCGAGCCGGACTCGCCGATCACGCCCACCGCGGATCCGGCGGCGATGTCGAGATCGGTGGGGGCGAGGGCGACGTTCTCCCGGCGCGGCGCGAAGGGCGCCTCCCGGGGGAGCGGATAGCGGCGGGTCAGCCCGCGGGCGCGGATGATCGGATCGGTCATGAGCCGGCCCCCGTGCCGTCCGCGGCCGCCGGCTTCCACAGGGTCGCGGTCGCGTCGCGCAGCAGCCCCCGCGTCACGGGATGGCGGGGCGTGGACAGCAGCCCGGCGATCGGTCCCTCCTCGACCACACGCCCGTCCTCGAGCACCACGCCGTGCGTGGCGACCTGTGCGAGGACCGCGAGATCGTGCGTGATGAACACGAGTGACATCCCGCTGTCCTCCACGAGACCGAGCAGCAGCTGCAGGATCTCGGCCTGGATCGTCACGTCGAGTGCCGTCGTGGGCTCGTCGGCGATCAGCAGCCGCGGCGCGCAGGCGAGCGCCATCGCGATCGCGACGCGCTGGCGCTGGCCGCCCGACAGCTGGTGCGGGTAGCGGCGCACGATCGCCTCGGGATCGGGCAGTCGCACGCGCCGGGCCTCCTCCACGGCGAGGCGCCGCGCCTCGGTGCGCGAGACGTTCCGGTGGATGCGCACGGACTCGGCGATCTGGCGTCCGACCGTCCGGATCGGGTTGAGCGCGGTCTGCGGCTCCTGGAAGACCATCCCGATCTCGTCTCCGCGCAGCCCGGCGAGCTCGCGGTCGCTCCATCCGATCAGCTCGCTCCCGTTCCAGCGGATGCTGCCGCGCGCGGTCGCGCCGTCCGGGAGCAGGCCGAGGATCGCGAGCGCGGTGAGCGACTTGCCCGACCCGGACTCGCCGATGAGGCCGACGCGCGCGCCGTCCGGCACCGTGAACGAGACGCCGTCGACGACGCGGCGTCCGCCGATCTCGATGGCCAGGTCGGTCACCTCGAGCGTCATGCGACCACCCCCGGCGTCGTGTGCGCGATGGCCTTCGGCCCCGCCACGTGGTCGCGGCCCCGCAGGGTCGGGTCGGTCGCCTCGCGCAGGGCGTCGCCCAGCAGGTTGAGCGCGAGCACCGTGAGCGTGATCGCCAGTCCCGGCCATACAACTGACAGCGGGTGGATCTGCAGGTACTGCTGCAGCTCGCTGAGCAGGAGACCCCACGACGGCTCGGTCACGGAGGCGCCGAAGCCCAGGTAGGACAGGCCCGCCTCGGCGAGCACGGCCACCGCCATCGACCACGACAGCTGCACGATGAACACCGGCGCGACGTTGGGCAGCAGGTGCCGGCGGAGGTTCTGCAGGCCCGTCAGGCCGGCGGCGCGTCCGGCGAGCACGTAGTCGCTGGCGCGCACACGACGCAGCTCCGGGCGCGTGACGCGCGCGATGCTCACGCCGAAGCCGATGCCCACCGCCCACACCACGACCCACAGCGATCCGCCCCACACGGACGAGATCATCATCGCGATCAGCAGCACGGGGAACGCGATCAGGATGTCGATCAGCACCGCGACGGACTCGCGCGTCCAGCGCGGCGTGAGGGCGCCGAGCGCGGCGAGCAGGATGCCGACCGCCGTCGACACCACGCCGGCGCCGAACGCGACGAACACGGTCGTGCGCGCGCCCGCCATGAGCAGGCTCAGGATGTCGCGTCCCGTGCCGTCCGTGCCGAGCAGGTGCGGCCAGCCGGGAAGGCCCCAGCGCGCCGCGATGTCGACCGTCTTCGGGTCGAACGGCGTCCAGAACAGCGACACCAGCGCCGTGAGTCCGACGACGGCCATCACGATCAGTCCGAACCTGCCCGTGGAGAGGCGCCACAGGCGAGCGAGCGTGCGCATCATGCCTCCCGCTGCCTGGGATCGATCGAGTGGTGCACGAGGTCGACGACGAAGCCGATCAGCAGCACGAAGCCCGTCAGCACGAGCAGCTCGCCCTGCACCATCACCAGGTCGCGTGATCCGACGTCGGTCGCGAGCATGCGGCCGATCCCCGGCAGGTTGAACACGAGCTCGATCACGACCGCCCCGACGACGATCCCCGCGACCTGCAGCCCCATCACGGTCACGATCGACAGGCCCACGGACGGCAGGCCGTGGCGGATGAGCGCCTGCGTGCGCGTGAGCCCCTTCGCGGCGCCCGTGCGCACGAAGTCCTGCCCCACGGCCTGCAGCGTGGCGCTGCGGACGAAGCGCAGCAGCATCGCGCCCTCCACGATCCCGATCGTGAGGGCGGGGAGGACGAGCGAGCGCAGGGCGAGATCCGGGGTGCTCCAACCCGAGCGCGGGAAGCCCTGGGCCGGCAGCCAGCCCAGCACGACCGCGAACAGCACGACGAGCATCATCCCCGCCCAGACCACGGGGACCGCTGCGAGGGCCTGCGACACGACGCTGATGGCGGTGCCGTCCGCGCGCCCGCGGCGCACGGCGGACAGCACGCCGAACGGCACGGCGATCAGCAGGGCGACGAGCATCGCCAGCAGGCCGAGGGGCACCGTCACCTGGGCCTTCTCCCACAGCTGACCCGCGACGGACGACCCGGTGAGCATCGACGTTCCGAGGTCGCCGCGCACGACGCCGCCGATCCAGGCGACGTACTGCTCCCACAGCGGGCGGTTCAGCCCGAGCTCCTCGCGGATGCGCGCGATCTGCTCGGGGGAGCCCTGCGTGCCCGCGATGAGCTGGGCGACGTCGCCGGGCAGCACCCGCAGCACCGTGAAGATGAGCGCGCTCGCCACGAGCAGGCCGACCACGAGGAGGGCCAGGCGCGTGAGCGCGTATCTGATCACGGGTGCGGGTGCTCCGGCGTCACCGGGTCACGGCGTCGCGAGCGTGACGGCCGAGAGGTCGATGCGCGAGTTGATCGAGTCGACGGGGAAGCCCGTCACCCCCTGGCCGACCGCCGTGATCGTCTCGCCCGTGTACAGCCAGTCGGCGGCGTGGTCCTCGGCGACGATGCGCGCGGCCTGGGCCAGCAGCGCGGCCGACTCCTCGGCGTCGACCGTGGCCATCGCCTCGGCGTACAGCTCCTGCACCTCGGCGTTGTCGTAGCCGAAGTAGTAGTCGGGGTCGGCGAAGTTCGAGAAGTCCCGCGGCTCGACGTGCAGCACGAAGCTGAGGTCGTAGTCCTTGTTGGTGTAGACGTCCTGCAGCCACGTGCCGAACTCCACGGGGTCGACCTTCAGGTCCACCCCGATGTCGTTGAATGCGGACACCAGATACGTCGACACGGTCGTGCCGTAGAACGACGGGATCGTCAGCGTCAGCGACAGGTCCTCTTGGCCGGCCTCGGCCAGCAGCTCCTGGGCGCGCTCGGGGTCGAACGGCGCGACGTCGGACAGGTCCTCGTAGCCCGGGTCGAGCGCGGGGATCGGACCGAACTGCGTCGCGCCCGCGCCCACCGCCTCGATCAGCGCGTCGTGGTCGATCGCGAGGCGCAGCGCCTCGCGCACGCGCACATCGTCCAGCGGCTCGCGCTGGTTGTTGAACGCGAGCGTCGCCTTGTCGGTCGTCGCGCCGCGCGTGAGCGTGAAGCCGTTCTGGCCGTCCAGCTGCGGGGAGAGCTCGGGCTGCACGGCCGTCAGGACGTCGAGGCTGCCGTCGAGCGCGGCGTTCACGCCGGCCGTGAAGTCGGGGATGTAGCTGATCTCGACCGCGGACACCCCCGCCGCGTCGCCCCAGTAGTCGTCGAAGCGTGCGAGCGTGAGCCCGTCGCCCTGGGTCCAGTTCTCGAGCGTGAACGGGCCCGTGCCGTTCGCGGCGGTCTTCAGGTCCGTGTCGTCGCCCTCGTCGAACACGAGGCCCGCGGGGCCCGTGAGCGAGAACAGCAGGTTCTGGTCGGGCTGGTCGAGTGTCAGCACCACGGTGCGCTCATCGGGGGCGTCGACCGCGGTGACGTGCGCGAGCTGCGCGTGACCGATCAGCGTCTCGTCGTTGCGCACCTCGTTGTAGGTGGCCACGACGTCCGAGGCGGTGAGTTCGCCGCCGTCGTGGAACGTCACGCCGTCCGCGAGCGTGAACGTGTACGTGAGGCCGTCCTCGGAGATCTCGTAGTCCTCGGCGAGCGACGCGACGATCTCGTTCTCCTGCGTGCGGGTGACGAGGCCCTCGTACACGTTGTCGATCAGGATCTGCTCGATCGCGGCGCCGGAGGTGTGGCGGATGTCGAGGTTCTCGGGCTCGAGCACGAGGCCCAGGCGGAGGGTCGCCTCCGGGTCCGGCTCGCCCGTGGGCGCCTCGCTGGGCGTCGACGTGCACCCCGCGAGCGCGACGGCGACGGCGGCCGCGACGCCGGCGACGGCGGCGCGGCGCGGATGGCGGGTGGGGAAGCGGTGCATGGGTGTCCTTTCGGAGCGTGCGGCGCGGGTCGCGCCGAGCGGTTCGCGGTTCAGGGCGCGTCCGCTGTCGGGTCGTCTGCGGTGCCGTCGGGGGCGGCCGTCGGATGCGGGGCAAGAGGGTGGGGCGTCGCGGACGGCGGGCGCCCGGCGGTCCCCGCATCGTCCAGGTGCGCCGACACGAGCGCGGCGAGCGCGCCCGGCGCGACCTCCTGCACGTTGTGTGGGGCGTCGAGCGTCACGACCGTCGCGGATGGAAGGCGGCGGGCGAAGTCGTCGGCGGCCGCATCGTCGACGAAGCCGCGCGTGCCGCGCACGAGCGTGACGGGGGCCGCGACGGCCGCGAGGTCGTCCCAGCCCGTCGCGTCGACGAGCGGCGCGGATGCCTCGGCCGGAGCGGGAGCGGCGAGGGCCTGGTGCGCGAGCCGGGCGAAGTGGTGCTTCCACTCCACCGTGCTCCTCCCGTCCGGGCCGGCGGGAAGCACGCGCGTGTTGTGGAACACGCCGCGCCGGGTGTCCTCGAGCGAGCCGCCGAGGCCGAAGGCCATGGCGCGCTCGACGACCTCCTCGCGCGAGGCGAACACGGTCTGCTCGTAGAAGCGGCGCAGCTCGGCCGAGCCCGCGCCTCCGGCCGCGCCGGGGGTGATGTCCACGAGCAGCAGCGCGGCGACGAGATCGGGGCGTGCGGCCGCGACGGCCGCGGCGGTCAGGCCGCCCAGGGAATGACCCACGAGCACGACGGGTGCGTCCGCCCACTCCTCGATCGTCCGGATCGCGTCGGGCGCGAGCGTGCGCGGGCGGTAGTCGGCGTCCTCGCGCCACGACGAGTCGCCGTGTCCCGGCAGGTCGAGCACGAGCGCCGGTGCGCCGAGCGCCAGCGTCGTGGTGTCCCACGTGTGGGCGTTCAGGCCCGCGCCGTGGAGCAGGACGACGCGCGGCGCGCTCTCGCCGAAGAGCAGGGCGCTGACGATGCGGCCATCGGCGAGGGCGGCGTGGACGCGCCGCGCGGTCGGCGTCGCGACACCCAGGTGGGCGGCCTGGCCGGGAAGGAAGGAGAACTCATCGCGCGCGTCGGCGGCGGCCAGGGCGGCGTCGTTCTCTGTCACGGGATGCGTGCTTCCGGTCGAGGTGGATCCCGGCGGAGGCCGGGATGGGTCCCATTGTGCCGCCGCCGCGCGGAGCCCCGGAAATCGCGGATCAACATGCACGCCATATTCGCGAGCTACTGATGCATATGGTGAAATACAGCTAAGTCGGCCATGCAGATTGATCTCGGACGAATCGGCGTTGAGGTCGAAGTCGCTCGATAGGGTGTCCTCATGGCCGAGTTGCGGGTGCATCTGTCGAAGTCGGAGCCGACCGCCTACAAGGCGCTCGACGCCTTCTCGCGCGAAGTCGGACGCATCGCACGCGAGAACGGGGTGGATGACCGCCTCAAGGAACTCGTGCTGCTGCACTGCTCGCAGCTGAACGGCTGCGCCTACTGCGCGCGCATCCACTCCGACCGGGGTGTGGCCGCCGGCATCACATACGACGACCTCGCGCAGCTGCCCGTGTGGCGTGAGTCGGGCGTCTTCAGCGCGCGCGAGCGCGCGGCCCTGGAGCTCGCCGAGGCCTACACCTTCATCCACCGCGACGGCATCCCGGACGACGTGTACGACCGCGTCGGCGGCGTGCTGAGCGAGAAGGAGTACCTCGGCGTGAGCTGGCTCGCGATCTCGATCAACGCCTTCAACCGCGTCGTCATCGCCGGTCGCTACGCCGTGCCGCCCCGCGCCGCCGACCTGGCCTCCGCGCCCGCGACGTCCTGAGCGGGCCGCGATGAGCCTGGTTCCCGGAGCCGTCAACTTCCGCGACATCGGCGGACTGCCCGCCGGGCGCGCGCACACGCGCTCGGGCGTGCTCTATCGGTCCGGCAACCTCGCCGCGATCGACGAGCTCGGGGCCGCGGCGTTCCGCGAACTCGGCGTGCGGCGGGTGATCGACCTGCGCTCGGACGAGGAGGTCGTGCACGCGCCAAGCCGGGTGCCCGGCGTCGAGACGCTGCGCGTGCCGCTGTTCCTCGGATCCGTCACGTCCTTCTTCCTCGAGGACATCTCGCTCGCGCAGATGTACCGCGCCCTGCTGGACCGCTCGGGCGACCGCCTCGTGACCGCGATCCGCGCCATCCTGGGCGCGCAGCCGGTCGTGCTGCACTGCACGGTGGGCAAGGACCGCACGGGCGTCACGGTCGCGCTGGCCCTGGCCGCGGTGGGCGTCGACGAGGACGCGGTCGTCGAGGACTACGCGCTCACGGAGGAGAACCTCCCCGCCTGGCGCGGCGACAAGACGCTGGCGCGCATCCGCGCCGCGTTCCCGGATGCAAAGCATCTCGAGGAGCTCGCCACCCGGTCTCCCGCGGCCGTGATGCGCGACCTGCTGCACCAGGTGCGCGCCGAGCACGCGTCCGTCGCGGGTTACCTGCGCGCGCACGGCATGTCGGAGGAGGAGATCGCGGCACTGCGTCGCGTGCTCGTGGAGGAGTGAGGCGCGCGGCTCCCGCCCAGCGGGCCGGCGTGCCGAGAGAAGGTAAGGCAACCCTCAAACGGGCGTAGACTGAGGAATCATGTCCTCCGTCGATCAGCGTCCCCAGGGTGTCAGCGAGCACAGCGCCGCCGCATGTCGCGCGCAGCGTCACACGCGCGTGCAGCACCTCGTGACCGCCGACGAGCAGTCGCTCGTCGACCTCGAGATGCTGCTGTCGACGCTGCCGATCTGCGCCATGGGGCGCGTGTTCATCGAGGTGCCCGACGCGAGCTGGATCTCGCACGTCGCCGCGCCCCCGCGCATGGTGGTCACCTGGCTCGACCGCTCGGCGCGCTCGGGCGCGCCCGGGACGGGCCGCTCCTGCGCTCCCGGTGCCGCCCTGACCCGCGCGGTCACCGCGTGGGCCGACGAGATGATGTGCGACGAGGGCGACCAGACCCGCGTCGACCTGCTCGGCGGCTACCTCGGCACGGCGGACATCGCCGACCATCTCACGGAGCGACTCGGCGTCGCGCCGGAGCGCATCGGCACGCCGGAGCGCTTCGGCCTGTTCCGCTGACCGCTCGGCGACGGGGTCGGTCGGCTCAGCCGCGTCCGCGGACGTAGCCGCCCGCGCGCAGTCCCGCGGCGATCTCGAACCGGTTGCGAAGCGGGTCCCGGCCCGCGAGCAGGTAGAGCAGCGGCATCAGGAAGCCGTAGCGGCGCCACTGCGTGCGATGCACGGCCTCGTGTGACAGCAGCCGATCGGTGACGGCGGCGTCGCCCGTGAGGAAGCACCCGCCGACGCACACGCCGCCGCGTGGGAAGGCCCAGGCCGGCAGGCCCCGGAACACCCAGAGACCCGCTCGGCGCTCGACGCGACCAGTGCTCCACAGCGTGCCCCAGATCCATCCGATCGCCGTGCCCCATCCATAGCCGACGAGGCTCACGGGGGAGTCGAGCAGGAAGCCGGGGAGGAAGCGGTCGATCCGGTCGCCGGTGCGCAGCGCGCGCTCGGCGCGGGGGCGGATCGCACGGGGCAGCGACGACAGCTCGGCGTGCGGATGGCGCGCCGCGAGCTCGCTCGCGCTCACGCCAGGGCTCCCACGATGCGCAGGATCGCCCCCATGTCCTCGACGGCCGCGGCCGGCGTCTGCGGAGAGAAGCCCGAGATCGCCCCGCCCGCCAGCGGCACGCGCGCCCGCACGGCGGTGATGGCGGCGACGAGCGCGGCCGGGGTGACGCCGAACGGCTCGGGCGACGACACGCCCGCGATGTCGGCGGGGTCGAGCACGTCGAGATCCACGTGGATGTAGACCCGGCTCGCCCCGGTCGCGGCGACGGCCTCGCCGAGCGCGTCCGGGTCGGCGAGATCGGACGGGGTGAACGATCGCACCTCGGAGGCCGCGAGGAGCTCGTCCTCCTCCGGATCGAGCATGCGCACGCCCGCCAGCACGACGTCGCGGGCGGCGATCGTGCCGGGAGCGAGCGTCAGCCCGTCGGCGCCCTCGCCGAGCACGGCACGCAGCGCCATGCCCGCGAACGCGCCACTGGGGGATGTCTCCGGCGTGTGCAGGTCGGCGTGCGCGTCGAACCACATCACAGCCAGCCGTCCGTCGTCCTGGGCCGCGGCGTGGCCGATCGCCGGCACGGACACCGAGCAGTCGCCGCCGATCACGATCGCGGGGGCGGCGACATCGTCCAGTGCGGCGGTGACCGCGTCGCGCGTGCGCAGCAGCGCGCTCGCGCGCAGCACGCCCGTGCCGAGCGGCTCGCCCGCCTCGAGCGGCACCTCCACGAACGTGCAGGCGGAGCGGGGCAGATCGCCCGCGATCGCCTCGGTGCCGTCGATGTGCGCCATCGCGCGCGACGACGGCGACCCCTGCCATTGCGGCACTACGACGAACCGAGCCATGAGAGCAATCCTGCCCGCTTTTCGCGGGCCGTGGTCCTCCTCGGCGCCGCGCGCGAGCCGACTCAGGCGCTGGCGCGCACGACGAGCCGCGGCGGCAGCGTGATCTCGCGGCCGGGGGAGCCGTCGACGACCTCGAGCAGCATCGACACCATCCGCTCGCTGATCTCCGCCCACGGCTGCGCCATGGTGGTGAGCGGCGGATCGTGGGTCTCCGCGAGCCCCGAGTCGTCGAAGCCCGCGACCGCGATGTCGTCCGGCACGCGCAGGCCCTCGCGCGAGAGCACCGAGATCGCGCCGGCGGCCATGCTGTCGGATGCGGCGAACACGGCGTCGATGTCGCGGGAGCGCGTGAGCAGCCGCGCCATCGCCGTGGCGCCGGAGCCGCCGCCGTAGTCGCCGCTCTCGACGAGCGCGGGATCGAACAGCTCGCCCATCTCCTCGCGGAAGCCCTGCAGGCGATAGCGCCCGCCGGGGGTGTCGTCGGGGCCCGCGATGTGGGCGATCCGGCGGTGCCCGCGCTCGAGCAGGTAGCGCGTCATCGCCCGCGAGCCGGCGAGCTCGTCCACCGACACGGACGCGACGAAGCCGTCGGATGCGAGCGGCAGACCCGCGCTCACGATCGGGATGCCCGCGTCGCGCATCTGCCCGAGCAGCGGATCCGACGCGTGGCTGGAGACGAGCAGGACGCCGTCGACGTGCCGGGCGCGCACGTACTCGAGCATGTGCGTCTTCTCGGCGTCGGTCCCCGCCACGAGCAGCACGAGCGTCATGGAGCGCTTCGCGAGCGCCTCGGCCGCACCGCGCACGAGCAGCCCGAACGTCGGGTCCTCGAACAGCAGGTGGTGCGGCTCGGTCAGCAGGAACGCGAGCGACCCGGATCGCCCGGTCGCGAGGCTCCGGGCGGCGTGGTTCGCGGTGTATCCCGTGCGGCGGATCGCGTCCTCGACGGCCGCGCGTGCGTCGCGGGAGACCCAGTGGCCGCCGTTCAGCACACGCGACACGGTGCCGTGCGACACCCCCGCGGCCGCCGCGACATCGCGGATCGTCGGCTTGCGCGCGGCCGGTCCCATGAGCATCGACTCTAGTGCGCGCGCGCTCATCCTGGGACCGGTCACAGTTGCGTAACGGACGTCGGCGGGCATTGTGCGCCGAGGGGCCGCGTCGCACACTGGGACCGGTCACAGTCGACCACGACCCGATGGAGAGTCAATGCCCCTCAGCCGGCCCGTCCTGCCCGGCATCGCCTATGGCGGCGATTACAACCCCGAGCAATGGCCCCGCGACACCTGGCGCGAGGACGTCCGCCTCATGCGCGAGGCGGGAGTCACGATGGTGAGCGTCGGAATCTTCTCCTGGGCGCTGATCGAGCGCCGCGAGGGCGAGTACGACTTCACGTGGCTCGACGAGATCATCGACCTGCTGCATGAGAACGGCATCGCCGTGGACCTCGGCACGCCGACCGCATCGCCGCCCGCCTGGTTCTTCGCCGCCCACCCCGATGCGCGCGTCGTCACGCGGGAGGGCACCGTGCTGGGCTTCGGATCGCGCGGCATGGTCTCGCACTCGGCGCCCGCGTACCGCGAGGCCATCGTCCGGATCGCGTCGGCTCTGGCGGACCGCTACGGCGCCCACCCGGCCGTCGTGATGTGGCACGTGCACAACGAGTACGGCGCGCCGGTCGGCGAGGACTACTCCGAGCACGCCGTGCGCGCCTTCCGCGGCTGGCTGCGCGAGCGCTACCGCACGCTCGACGCGCTCAACGACGCGTGGGGCACGGCGTTCTGGGGCCAGCACTACGAGGAGTGGGACCACATCGGCGCGCCCGCGGCCGCCGCCTCGATCGTCAACCCCGGCCAGCGCCTCGACTTCATGCGCTTCACGGACCACCAGCTGCGGGCGTGCTTCATCGCTGAGCGCGACGCGATCCGCGCACGGGCGGAGCAGCCCGTCACGACGAACTTCATGGCGAACCAGCACTGGAGCACGGACCTGTGGGCGTGGGCGCGCGAGGTCGACGTGGTCGCGAACGACCACTATCTGTGGGCCGCCGACGAGGACGCGCACATCGGCCTCGCGATCGCGGCCGACCTGTCCCGGTCGGTCGGAGGCGGAGAGCCGTGGATCCTGATGGAGCACTCCACCTCGGCCGTGAACTGGCAGTCGCGCAACCTCGCCAAGCGCCCCGGTGAGATGGCGCGCAACTCGCTCGCCCACGTCGCGCGCGGCTCCGACGCCGTGCTGTTCTTCCAGTGGCGCGCGGGCCGCGCCGGCGCGGAGAAGTTCCACTCGGCGATGCTCCCGCACGCCGGCACCGAGTCCCGCATCTGGCGGGAGGTCGTGGCGCTGGGCGCCGATGTGGAGCGCCTGGCTGCCGTCCGCGGCTCGCGTGTGGCGGCGGAGGTCGCGATCCTGTGGGACTTCGAGTCGTTCTGGGCGCAGGATCTGGAATGGCGGCCGACCGAGGACCTCTCGCACCGCGAGCGCATCCGGGCGTTCTACGAGCGGCTGTGGCACGACGGCATCACGGTCGACTTCGCCCAGCCCGGGCAGAACCTCGACCGCTACCGCCTGGTGCTCGCGCCGGCGCAGTACCTGCTGACGAGCGAGGACGCCGCCGACCTGACCCGCTACGTCGAGGCGGGCGGCACGCTCGTCGTGTCATACTTCTCGGCGGTCGTGGACGAGCACGATCGCGTGCACGAGGGCGGCTTCCTGGCGCCGCTGCGCGAGGCGCTCGGCGTCGACGTCGAGGAGTTCCTGCCGCTGCGGGACGGTGCGGAGGCGGACGTCGAGTTCCGCGGCACGCGCATCCGCGCCGATCACTGGCAGGAGGCGCTGCGGCTGCGCGGCGCCGAACCCGTCGGCGCCTACATCGACGGACCCGCTGCGGGATCCGCCGCGATCACGCGCAACCGCCGCGGCGAGGGCGTCGGCTGGTACATCTCCACCCGGCTCGATGCAGAGGGCCTGCGCGCCGTGATGGCCGACGTCTACGCCGACGCGGGAGTCGCGCCGGCAGGAACGCCCGATGGCCTCGAGGTCGTGCGCCGCGTGACGGACACGACGACGTTCGTGTTCGCGATCAATCATCGCGACCAGGACGCCGAGCTCGCGCTGACGGGCCGCGAGCTGCTGCGCGGCGGGCGCGCGGAGGGGCGGATCACGATCCCCGCCGGCGCGGTCGCGGTCGTCGAGCTGGACGACCCGCAGGAACCCTGAGTCACGAATCACCCCACCCCTATCCAAGGAGAAACCATGAACAAGCCCATGGCCCTGGTCGGACTGGCGGCAGCGACGACGCTGCTGCTCGCCGGCTGCACGAGCGGCGGGGGCGCGCCCGCCGCCGAGAGCGCCGCGCCCAGCGAGGAGGCGGCCGGCGCCGGCGCCGAGCTCGTGATCTGGACCGACGCCGAGCGCGAGGAGGCGATCGCGACCGCCGCAGCGGCGTTCGAGGAGGAGACCGGCGCGACCGTCACGCTCGTCCAGAAGAACTTCGAGGACCTGCGCAACGACTTCGTCGCGCAGGTGCCGACGGGCGAGGGGCCCGACATCACGGTCGGCGCCCATGACTGGCTCGGCGCTCTCGTCGCGGCGGGCGTCGTGTCGACGCTCGACCTGGGCGAGGCGGCAGGGGACTTCGAGCCCGTCGCGCTCGAGGCGATGACCTACGACGGACAGCTGTACGCGCTGCCGTACTCGCTCGAGACGATCGCGCTGGTCCAGAACGTCGACATGGTGGGGGAGGAGGCACCCGCCACCTGGGACGAGCTCGTGCAGCGCGCCGAGGAGGCCGGCGCCGAGCGTCCGATCGCGATCAACACCGCGGGCGAGACCGGCGACGGCTACACGATGTACGGCTTCCAGACCTCGTTCGGGGCGCCGGTGTTCGTGCAGGACGAGTCGGGCTCGTACACGACCGAGGTCGGCATGGGCGGCGAGGCCGGCGAGGCGTTCGCGCGGTGGCTGCACGAGAACGGCACCGCCGGATCGGGCATCATCTCGACGACGGTCGACTACGACATCAACAACGAGCTGTTCAACAGCGGCCAGGCGCCGTTCACGGTGCAGGGCCCGTGGGCGATGAGTGCCTTCACCGACGTGCCGAACATCGCCGTGCACCCGATCCCGTCCGCGGGCGGTGAGCCGGCGGCGCCGTTCGTCGGCGTGCAGGGGTTCTACGTGAGCTCGCAGAGCGAGAACGCGCTGCTCGCGCAGGAGTTCCTCGTCAACCACCTCGCCACCGAGGACGCGCAGCGCGCGCTGTACGAGGCCGACCCGCGCATCCCCGCGTTCACGTCGCTCGCGGAGGAGGTCGCATCCGACCCGATCATCGCCGGCTTCCTCGCGTCGTCGCAGAACGGCGTGCCGATGCCCTCGATCCCCGAGATGGGGGCGGTGTGGGACCTGTGGAACGCCGCCGAGGTGCAGATCATCAACGGGGCCGATCCGGTCGCCACCTGGAACCAGATGGTGTCCGACCTCGAGGCCGAGCTGGGCTGATCCGTCGTCCGGGGCGGGCGCGCCGCCCGCCCCGGACGCCGTGCAGGAGGAGGCAACGGATGACACAGCTGCAGACATCGACACCGCCACAGGCGTCCTCGCCCGAGAGGACGCCGCGGCTCGAGTCGCACGCGCGCGCATGGGCGGGCACCGGCTGGGGCTTCGTCGTGAAGCTCGTGCTGATGGCGCTCGTCAACGCGCTCGGAGTGGCGATCGCGATCTCCGCGTGGCAGGCGGGATCGTGGCTGGTGCTGGGCGCGATCGTCGTGCTCGTCGCCGTCGCCGACTGGGTCTACTTCTCCCGGCGGACGCTGCCCCTGAAGTATCTGCTGCCGGGGCTGGCGTTCCTCGCCGTGTTCCAGATCTTCCTGCTCGTGTACACGGCGTACGTCGCCTTCACGAACTACGGCACGGGCCACGCCGGATCCATGGAGCAGGCGGTGGAGGCCGCGCTGATCCAGGACGAGCGGCGCGATCCGGAGTCGCCCGACTACCCGCTGGCCGTCGTCGAGCGGGCCGGCGAACTGGGCTTCGCGATCGTCGACGACGGCGCCGTCCGCGTGGGGGCCGCGGAGGAGCCGCTGACGGATGCGCCGGATGCGACGCTGGGCGACGGCGGCGCGCCGACCGAGGTGCCCGGATGGACCGTGGTGCCGCGCGCCACCATCCTGACCGACACGGATCTGCAGGGCCGGGTCGCGGAGCTGCGGGTGCCGGTCTCGGATGATCCCGAGGACGGCTCCATCCGGACCCGCGAGGGGGCGACCGGCGCGGTCTACACGTCGACCCTGGTGTGGGACGAGCAGGCGCAGACCCTCACCGACACCGAGACCGGCACGGTGTACGCGCCCTCGGACGACGGGCGCTTCGTCGCGCCGGACGGCACGGCGCTGCCGACCGGATGGTACGTCGGCGTCGGCTTCGACAACTTCGTCCGCGCGGTGACGGACGCCCGCCTGGCGGGAGCGCTGGGCCAGGTCACCTGGTGGACGTTCGCGTTCGCGGTGCTCACCGTGCTGACGAGCTTCGGCCTCGGCCTGCTGTTCGCGCTGATCTACAACCATCCCGGCGTGCGCGCTCGCCGCGTGCTGCGGACGCTTTTCATCCTCCCGTACGCGTTCCCGGCATTCATGTCGGCGCTGCTGTGGCGCGGCATGCTGAACGCCGAGTTCGGGGTGATCAACGACCTGTTCTTCTTCGGAGCCGACGTGAACTGGCTCGGCGACCCCTGGCTGGCGCGCTTCGCCGTGCTGTGGGTGAACCTGTGGCTGAGCTACCCCTACTGGTTCCTCGTGTGCACGGGCGCGCTGCAGGCGCTGCCGCCCGACACGATCGAGGCCGCGACGATCGACGGAGCGGGCCGCTGGCGCCGGTTCCGGTCGATCATCCTCCCGCTGCTGCTGGTGTCCACCGCGCCGCTCGCGATCGCGTCGTTCGCGTTCAACTTCAACAACTTCACGATCATCTACATGCTCACGGAGGGCGGCCCCGGCTTCCCCGGCAATTCGGGGCTGGGGGCGACGGACATCCTCATCTCCGCGATCTACCAGATCTCGGGCGTCGCGGGCGGGGCGGCCGACTACGGCCTCGCGAGCGCGCTGTCGATCCTGGTGTTCATCGTGATCGGCGTCGTCTCGATCCTGGCCTTCCGACAGACCCGCAAGCTCGAGGAGTTCCAGTGATGAGCACCGCGACCCAGGCCCTCACGACGACCGGCGCACGCGCACCGCAGCGCCGGGAGCGCTGGTGGCGCGAGATCGGCTGGCGCTACGTCGTGGCGGTGTTCGTGCTCGCGTACGCGGTCTTCCCGCTGCTGTACATCGTGTCGGCGTCGCTCAACCCGCGTGGCAGTCTGGCCGGCTCGAGCGCGCTGTTCTCGGCGATCAGCGGCGACAACTACGCCGCGCTGGGCGGCACGCACTTCTGGACATGGATGGGCAACACGCTCCTGATCGGCGGGGCCGCGTCGGTCGGTGCGGTGCTGATGGGAGCGTCCGCGGCGTACTCGTTCTCGCGGTTCCGGTTCGTCGGGCGCAGGGCAGGGCTCACGAGTCTGCTCGTCATCCAGATGTTCCCGCAGACGGTGGCGTTCGTCGCGGTGTTCCTGATGCTCCTCACGCTGGGGGAGGTCGTGCCCGCGCTGGGCATCAACTCGAAGCTCGCGCTGATCTGCGTGTACCTGGGCGGAGCGCTGGGCGCCAACACGTTCCTGATGTACGGATTCTTCAACTCGATCCCGATCGAGCTCGACGAGTCCGCCAAGATCGACGGCGCGACGCACGCGCAGATCTTCTGGCGCATCGTCATGCCGCTCGTCACCCCCGTGCTCGCGGTCGTCGCCCTGCTGGCCTTCATCTCGGCGTTCGGCGACTTCGTGCTCGCGAAGATCCTGCTCACGAGTGAGGAGAACTGGACGCTCGCGGTGGGCATGTACCAGTGGGTCTCCAACCAGCTCACCTCGCGCTGGGGTCTGTTCGCGGCGGGCTCCGTGCTCGCGGCGCTGCCGGTGCTCGTGCTGTTCCTCGCGCTGCAGCGCTACATCGTCGGCGGCCTGACCGCCGGCTCCGTGAAGGGCTGAACCGGGCCCCGAGAGGCGCACGCCTCGCCTCGGCCGCCCGGCACAGGGCGGCTGACACAAGCCGTATCCCGCACGAAGGAGTGCCACCATGAACCGTCCCCTCCGCCGCATCGTCGCGGCGCTCGCCGCGCCCGTGCTGGCGGTCTCGCTGTGGGCGGCCGCCGCGGCCCCGGCGGCCGCCGCGACCGACGCCGACATCACCGTGCCCGCCGTGCCGGACCTTCCCGCCGACTTCATCGGCGGAGTCGATGTCTCGTCGGTGCTGTCGCTCGAGGCATCCGGTGTCGTCTTCCGCGACGCCTCCGGCGCGCCGGCGGATCTGTTCCACGTGCTCGCCGACGCGGGCGTCACGGACGTGCGGGTGCGCGTCTGGAACGACCCGTTCGATGCGCAGGGCCGCGGGTACGGCGGCGGATCGGTCGACGTCGCGCGCGCCGTGGAGATCGGCGAGCGCGCGACGGCGGCCGGCCTGCGCGTGCTCGTCGACTTCCACTACTCGGACTTCTGGGCCGATCCGGGCAAGCAGCAGGCGCCCAAGGCCTGGGGGTCGCTGACCGTGCCCGAGAAGGCCGATGCGCTGCACGACTTCACCGTCGACGCACTCGAGCGCTTCGAGGCCGCGGGGGTGGACGTGCGGATGGTGCAGGTCGGCAACGAGACCAACAACGGCGTCGCGGGGGTGACCGGCTGGGACGGGATGGCCGCGCTGTTCTCGGCGGGAGCCGCGGCCGTGCGCGAGACGCTCCCCGGCGCGCTCGTGGCGCTGCACTTCACGAATCCCGAGACCGCGGGACGGTACGCGGGCTACGCCGCCGAGCTGGCCGCGCGGGACGTGGACTACGACGTGTTCGCGTCGTCGTACTACCCGTACTGGCACGGGTCCACGCAGAACCTCACCTCGGTGCTGTCGCACATCGCCGACACCTACGGCAAGAAGGTCGTCGTGGCCGAGACGTCGTGGGCGCACACGCTCGCGGACGGCGACGGCCACGGCAACACGATCGATCTCGCGAGCGAGGCGACCGCGTACCCCGTGAGCGCGCAGGGTCAGGCGAACGCCTACCGCGACGTCGTGCAGGCGGTCGCGGCCGTCGGCGACGCCGGCATCGGCGTCTACTACTGGGAGCCGGCGTGGCTGCCTGTCGGGCCGCCCGAGCGGCTCGAGGAGAACCGCGTGCGGTGGGAGCGCGACGGGTCCGGCTGGGCCACGAGCTACGCCGCCGAGTACGACCCCGAGGATGCGGGGCGCTGGTACGGCGGATCGGCGTGGGACAACCAGGCCCTGTTCGCGTTCGACGGCACACCGCTGCCGTCGTTGCGCGTGTTCGAGTACGTCCACACGGGCGCGCAGGGCCCGCGCGAGGTGACGGGCGTGGACCCCGTGCGGCTGACGCTCGAGGAGGGGGACCCCGTGGCGCTGCCGTCGCACGTCACGGTGCGCTTCAGCGACGGCACGTCCGAGCAGCAGGCGGTCGCGTGGGAGGCGGTCGACATCAACGGGCCGGGGGAGTACGAGGTCGCCGGCAGCACGTCGACGGGGCTCGAGGTCACCGCGACGGTGAGCGTGCGCGCACGGTCGTGGCTGCCCGGGGGCTCGTTCGAGGGCGACGATGCCGCCCTGTGGCGCGTGACGGGCACCGGCGGATCCATCGGATGGCAGGCGGATGCGTCCGACGGGACGAACGCGCTGCACTTCTGGCTGGACGCCGACTTCACGGGCACCGCGACGCAGACGGTCCGGGGACTGCCGGCGGGGAAGTACGTGGCGGTCGCGACGTCGCAGGGCGGCGACGCCCTGCCCGGCGACAGGCTGCGGGTCACCGTGTCCACCGCGCCGCCCCTGCCGCGTCACACGCCGGCGTGGCTCGCTCGCCTGCTCACCCGCTCGGCGAGCGCCGGGCTGGAGCTGAACGGCTGGCGCGCGTACGCCACGAGCGAGACGGCTCCCGTGCGGGTGCGCAAGCGCGATGCCGTCACGGTCACGATCTCGTGGGACATGTCCGCCGGCGCGTGGGGCACGGTCGACGAGGTCAGGCTCGTCCGCGTCGGCTAGCTAGCGGGGCGGATCGCCGGATCCGGCACGACGCAGGACCGGACGGCGCGGATGGCGGCGTGTCGCGGCAGACACGCCGCCGGCAGCGGATCGACGTCCTGCGTCCTGCGGATCCAGGGCGTCCGGACGCGACGATGCCCGCCCCGGCAGGGGAGCGGGCATCGTCGTTCGCTGCGGATTACTGGCCGAGCTGGCCCTGCGGCTGACCGCCGGACTTCAGCTGCGCCAGGCGCGCCTCGACCTCGGTCAACTCGCCGAGGTCCTCGAGGCTCTCGAACTGGGCGTCGAGGCTCGACGCGGCGAGCTCCTGCTGGCCCTGGGCGCGGGCCTCGACCCGGCGCACCTTCTCCTCGAAGCGGCCGAGCTCGCTCGTCGGGTCGAGCACGTCGATCGACTTGACCGCGTCGACGACCCGGCTCTGGGCCTCTGCCGTCTTCTGGCGGGCGAGCAGCTCGCTGCGCTTGGCGCGCAGCTGCTCGAGCTTGACCTTCATGCCGTTCAGGCCGGCCTTGAGCTTCTCGACCACCTCGTTCTGCGCGGCGAGCTGCGGCGCGGTGGTCCTGACCTCGTTCTCCGCCGAGATCTGGCGCTGCAGGGCGACCTTCGCGAGCGCGTCGAACTTGTCGGCGTCCACCGTGTCGCCCGAGGCGCGCAGCTCGTCGGCCTTGCGGCTCGCGGCGAGCGCCTTGTTGCCCCACTCCGCCGCGGCCTGCTTGTCCTCGGCGTGGTCGCGCTCGAGCAGGCGCAGGTTGCCGATGGTCTCCGCGATCGCGGCCTCCGCGTCGGCGATGTTGTTGGTGTAGTCGCGCACCAGCTGGTCGAGCATCTTCTCCGGGTCCTCGGCCTGGTCGAGGAGGGCGTTGATGTTCGCCTTCATGAGCGTCGAGATGCGCCCGAAGATGGACTGCTTTGCCATGATGTGCCTTTCGTCTGGCGGATGGTTCTGTCGATACGAATGGGCTCGAGGGTGAGTCTAGAAGCGGCAGCCGCCGGCGGACGAGCGTCCGTCGCCGAACCATCGGAGGCTGCGAGACGACTCGGAGGATCGGGTCCCGACCCCGGCGACGCCTTCCGCGTGGCGCATCAGAAGCGGCCCCCGCCGCGGCGGCCGCTGCGTCCGCCGCCGAAGCCGCCCCCGCGGGAGGATCGTCCCCCGCCGAAGCCGCCACCGCGGGAGGAGCGTCCGCCCCCGCCGCCGAGCATCCCGCCGAATCCGCCGCCGAGGCCGCCGCCGCCCCAGCCGCTGCTGCCGGAGCGCGAGGATCCGCCGCTGAGCCCGCTGCTGATCAGGCCGCCGATGAGACCGCCGACGAGGCCGTCGACCATGCCGCCGCCCCCACGGCCGCCGCCGAGCATCCCGCCCATGCCGCCGCCGTAGCCGCCCATGCCGCCGCCCCATTCGGCCGACTGCACGTCCGCCTGCGCGAGGCGGCTGGCCTCCGCCGCGAGCTGCAGCGCGCGCTGCGCGCGCTGCAGCGCCTGCGCGGGATCGCCGCTCTGCAGGGCCTCGGCGCGGGCCAGCTCGGCGCCGGACTCGGCGAGTCGCGTGCGGGCCTCGGCGCCCACGGCTCCGCGTCGTGCCGCGATGTACTCCTCGGCGCCGGTGACGTGGCTGCGCGCCTGCAGCAGCGTCTGGGAGAGCATCTGCTGGGCCCGCTGGGCGTTGCCGACCACGCCGTCGATCTGGGCGTTCGCGTGCTGCAGGGCGTCGAGCAGCCTCTGCGGGCTGCGCGCGGATCCGGAGAGGTTCTGGCGCGCCTGCGCGACCGCCTGCTCGGTGGCGGTGACCGCTGCAGCGACCTCGCCCGTGGCGGGCAGCGTGCGGGCGCGGGCGAGATCCTGCTCCAAATCGGCCACGAGCGCGGCGGCCTGCTGTTCGGCCGCCCCGAGGGTCGCGCCCAGGTCGGTGACGGCCTTCTCCAGCTCCGCGGCCTGTGCGACCGCCTGCTCGGCGCCGCGGATCGCGACCGCGGCCTGGCCGCCGTCGCCCGCGCCGATCAGCTGCTGCGCGTGCGCGAGTTGCTCGTCCGCGAAGGCGAGCCGTGCCTCCACCTGCGCCGGGTTGTCGGCGACGACGGCGATCGCGTCCGTCGCATACCGTTCCTGCAGCTCGGCCAGCGCCGTGGCGACCCGCTCGCCCGTGCCCTGTGCGGCCGCGCGTCGACGCAGCGCCTCGCTCAGCGCGGCCGGCGCGTCCTGCTCGATGCGGCGCAGGTCGGCGAACGCCGCCTGCTTCTGCTCGAGGATCGCGTCGGCCGCCTCGCACAGCCGGATGATCTCGGCGTTCCAGGCGCGCACATCCCGCTCCGAGTCGGGCTCGTGATCGTCGAGGCGCTGCTTCAGCTCGAACGCCGCCGTGAGGTTCGTCTTGGCCTGTTGCAAGGAGTCCTGGAACTCGGCCGTCGCCTCCGCCCCGAACTGCGCCTCGGCGAAGCCGAGCTCCTGCTCGCTCGCGCGCACGGCGTCGTCCATCGCGACGAGGGCCGAGGACGCGCGGCGTGCCAGCTCCTCCGTCGGCACCTCCGGCTCACCGGCACGATCCGTCGACGCGGCCGCGCCGCGGCGGCGACGGGTCAGGACCCACACCGTGCCGCCGACCGCGGCGACGCCCAGTCCGCCGATCACCCAGGCCGACATGGATCCGCCCGGGCCCTCTGCGAAGCCGCTCGCGGCCACCTCGATCGCGCCGGCCCAGTCATCCCCGCTCAGGGCCTGGCCGACGTCCGCCTCGATGTCGACGAGCCGCGTCTCCGACACGGAGCCGTCCTCGGGTGCCGAGATGAACAGCTGCCTGCCCTCGGTCGCGACGGCGAGCAGGTACTGATCCTGGCCGAGTCCGTTCAGGACGGCCGTCTCGTTCGCCCACGCGATGCGATCCGCCGGGTTCTCGAAGGTGTCGACGAACACGACCCACAGCTGCGGCCCGCCCTCGGCGGACAGCTGCTCGAGGCGCTCCTGCGCCTGGTCCTCCTCGGCGGCGCTCAGCACGTCGGAGCCGTCGAAGACGAAGCCGCTGCCCAGCGTCACCGGCTCCTCGGCCACCGCGGGGGCCGCCGCGAGCAGCGATGCCGCGACGATCCCGAAGGCCGCGATCGCCCGCAGCGTCGTCGTTCCCCGCGCTCGCACCGCGCACCCCTTTCCGGCCGCATCCCGGAACTCGGACCTGGCGGCCGTCCTGTCGATCCTATGCAGGCAGCGGCATGTACAGAAGGCCGGATCGGACGCCTTCGCTCCCAGCGAAGCGGGGCGCGTCGCAGCGAGGCGGCGCGCGTTCAGCCGAGCGGCGTCCGTAAGCTGGAGCGGATGGACGATCGCTACGGCACGGACGTGCTCGCATCCGGATGGAGAGATCGCGGCGCCAAGCAGGTCGCGAAGGTGCCGGCCGAGATCGACCTCGTGGTCGAGGTCGCGGGCGACGGCTTCTGCGGCGCGATCACGCGGCGCGAGGCCGGCACGGTCGAGCTCGAGGACTTCAAGGGGCGCCGGCGGATCTTCCCCCTCGGCCGCGGCTTCCTGATCGACGGCGAGCCGGTCGAGCTCGTGGTCCCGGCTCCGCAGGCGCAGGGCCGGCGCCGCACGGCGTCCGGATCCTTCGCGGTCGCCGACCAGCGTGCGCGCGTCGCGCTGCCGCACCGGATCCTCGTCGAGGGGAAGCACGACGCCGAGCTCGTCGAGAAGGTGTGGGGCGCGGACCTGCGCGTCGAGGGCGTGGCCGTCGAGTTCCTCGAGGGCGTCGACCGGCTGCCGGAGCTGCTGCGCGACGAGGCGCCCGGCCCCGATCGCCGTTACGGCGTGCTGGTCGACCATCTCGTGCCCGGGTCCAAGGAGCAGCGCATCGCCGCCGAGCTCCAGCGGGGGCCGCACGGACGGCACCTGCTGATCGTGGGGCATCCGTTCATCGACGTGTGGCAGTGCGTCAAGCCCGCGGCGGTGGGCATCCGCGCCTGGCCCGAGGTGCCCAAGGGCGAGGACTGGAAGAAGGGCGTGTGCCGCCGGCTGGGCTGGCCCCACGCGGAGCAGGCCGACACCGCCCGCGCGTGGCAGCACATCCTGTCGAGGGTCACGACGTTCCGGGACATCGAGCCGACGTTGCTCGGCCGCGTCGAGGAGCTCATCGACTTCGTGACGGCTCCGTGACGCGCTGACCGCCCCATACGCTTGAGGGATGCCCGACGAGCAGCCTGAGCACGAGCCGACGTTCCGCAAGCAGCCGGTGTCCTTCGTGCGCCGCAGCGGCCGGATGTCGGACGCGCAGGAGCGCGCCTGGAGCGAGCTCGCGCCGTTCTACGCGTTCGACGTGCCGCGCGATGTGGCGTCGACGTCGGTGGACACGCAGGCGCGCTTCGATCCGGCCGAGGTCTACGGCCGCCGGGCGCCGCTTACGGTGGAGATCGGCTCCGGGCAGGGGCATGCGATCGTCGCGGCCGCCTCGGCCCATCCGGATCGCGACTTCCTGGCGGTGGAGGTGTTCCGCGCGGGCCTCGCGCGCACGATGCTCGACGCCGACCGTGCGGGCGCGAAGAACCTCCGTTTGATCGAGGCGAACGCGCCCGAGGTGCTCGCGACGCTGCTCCCGGAGGGATCCGTCGACGAGGTGTGGGTGTTCTTCCCCGACCCCTGGCACAAGAGCCGCCACAACAAGCGCCGCCTGATCAAGCAGGGATTCGGTGCGCTCGCCGGCCGCGCGCTGCGGGACGGCGGACTGCTGCGCCTGGCGACCGACTGGGAGGACTACGCGCTGCAGATGCGCGAGGTGCTCGACGCCGAGCCCGAGTTCGCGCGCGCGTTCGACGGGGCGCCGGATCGGGACTGGGCGCCGCGCTACGACGGCCGGGTCATGACGGCCTTCGAGCGCAAGGGCCTGAACAAGGGGCGCGAGATCCGCGACCTGACCTATCGGCGCGTGGCGCGGGGCTGACATGGTCAGGACGCACCAGGTGCCGGCGACACGGTCCCTCGATCCGCTCGTGCTCTCGGGAGCGCTGCTCGTGTGCCTGTCGGCACCGGCGTTCTTCGTGCTCGAGATCTGGTGGCTGGGCGCGCTGCTGCTCGCGGCGGGCCTCGCCCTCGCCGTCGTCGTGGATCGGCGCGATCCGGATGGGCTCCGCCGCGAAACCGGCCTGACGCGCGACCTGTCGCTCATCGCCTCGGGGCTCCTGCTCGTCAGCTCGATGCCGCTCGAGGCGCAGCTCGACGACCTGTCGATCCTGAGGTTCGGTCTCGTGCTCGGCGGCGCGGTCGCCGTGCCGTACGTGATCTCGCGCTTCGTCTACCGCGACCACGCCGTGCGGTTCCCGTGGCGGGGCGGCGGGCGCTGGGGACGGCTGCAGTGGGGCTGGCTGGTCGCCGTGCTCGTGCTCGGCTGGCTGATCCTGCCGTTCTACTTCATCTCGAGCGGCGTGTACCTGAACTGGCCCGTCGTGGACACTCCGGACCTGATCGCGCGCCTGTTCGTCGGAGTGGGCGCGGTCGGCATCTGGGACGAGCTGTTCTTCATCTGCACGGTGTTCGCGCTGCTGCGCCGGCACCTCCCCGACACGGCTTCGAACCTGCTGCAGGCGATCGTGTTCGTGTCGTTCCTGTGGGAGCTCGGCTATCGCGAGTGGGGGCCCGTCCTGACGATCCCGTTCGCGCTGCTGCAGGGCCTGATCTTCCTGCGCACGCGGTCGCTCGCGTACGTCGTGACCGTGCACCTGCTGTTCGACGCCGTGGTGTTCGCGGTCCTGGTGCACGGACACAACCCGGGACTGCTGGACGGGCTGTTCCTGGTCTGAGACCGCCCGTCGGCGGCTGATTGACTGGGCGCATGAGCTTCATCCCTCCGCCCGCGCACCTGACCCGCCCCGACCTGAAGGGCCGCTTCGGCATGGCGGCGTCGACGCACTGGCTCGCGAGCGCGAGCGCGCAGGCCGTGCTCGAGCGGGGCGGGAACGCGTTCGACGCGGCCGTCGCGGCCGCGTTCGTGCTGCATGTCGTCGAACCTCACCTGAACGGACCCGGCGGCGATCTCACCGCGGTGTTCGCGACCGCGCAGGATCCGTCGCCGGTCGTGCTCATGGGACAGGGACCGGCGCCCGAGGCGGCCACGATCGAGCACTTCCGCGCAGAGGGGCTCGATCTCGTCCCCGGTGCCGGCGCGCTCGCCGCGGCCGTGCCGGGAGCCGTCGACGCGTGGCTCCTGCTGCTGCGCGACCACGGCACGTGGGCCCTCGGCGACGTGCTCGCCTACGCGATCGAGTACGCGGTCGAGGGCCATCCCGTCCTGCGCAACGTGTCCACGACGATCGCGCAGGTGGAGGAGCTGTTCCGCGATCACTGGACGACCTCGGCGGACCGCTGGATGCCGGACGGCCGGATCCCCGAGCCGGACGAGATCGTCTTCGCCCGCACGTACGGCGCGCTGCTGCGGGAGCTCGTGGCGGCGGGCGAGGGGCGCGGTCGCGAGGCGGGCATCGATGCGGCCCGGAAGCGGTGGCGCGAGCGCGTGGGAGCGGCGGTCGAGGACTTCGCGCGCCGGCCGCATCGCCATTCGGACGGCGCCGACCACGCCGGCGTCCTCACGGCGGCGGATGTCGCGGCGTTCGCGGCCACGTACGAGCCCGCCGTGAGCATCGAGTTCCGGGGCCACACGATCGCCAAGACCGGACCCTGGGGACAGGGTCCCGTGCTGCTGCAGGCGCTGCGCATCCTGGACGGCTTCGACGACGCGCACCTGGATCCCGCCACCGAGATCGGCGCGCACACGATCCTCGAGGCGCTCAAGCTCGCGCTCGCCGACCGCGACGCGTGGTACGGCGAGGATGCGGATCCGGATCTGCTCGCGCACCTGCTGTCGGAGGAGTACGCGGCGGGGCGCCGGGCGCTGATCGGCGAGACGGCATCGCGCGAGGTGCGTCCCGGCGTCGAGCCGGGCCGTCCGGCGCCGCACCTGCCGATCCTGCGGGAGAGCTACGATCCCGGCGTCGGCGGGGTGGGGGAGCCGACCGTGCGCGTGGACGGGCTCGAGGTCGACCGGGACGGCGTCACGCGCGGGGACACGTGCCACCTCGACGTCGTCGACCGCTGGGGCAACATCGTCTCGGCGACGCCGTCGGGCGGCTGGCTGCAATCGTCGCCGGAGATCCCCGAGCTCGGCTTCTGCCTCGGGACCCGCCTGCAGATGTCCTGGCTCGACGAGGCGTCGCCGTCCCGGCTTCAGCCGGGGCGGCGGCCGCGCACGACGCTCACGCCCACGCTCGTGCTGCGGGACGGGCGGCCCGTCATGGCGCTCGGATCGCCCGGCGGCGACCAGCAGGACCAGTGGCAGCTGCTGATGCTGCTGCGCGTGCTCGTCGGCGGGTACACGCCCCAGCAGGCGATCGACGCGCCCGCGCTGCACACGACGTCCATGCACGGCTCGTTCTGGCCGCGCACCTGGACGCCCGGCGGCGCCGCGGTGGAGAACCGCCTGGGCGACCACGTGATCGCGGGGCTGGAGGCGCGCGGACACGTCGTCACGCGTGCGGGCGACTGGGCGCTCGGCCGCCTCTCGGCGGTGACGCGCGATCCGGCGACGGGTCTGCTCGGCGCGGCCGCGAACCCGCGCGGCGGGCAGGGCTACGCGGTCGGGCGCTGAGTCGCTGCACCCGGTGCGCCGAGCCTCTGCGTGCGCCGGAGGCCGAGCCGTCGCACGCGTTGCGGCGAGCGCTTGCATGCGGGGCGCTCGTTCGTCAAGCCTTCCGAGGGAAATCGTCGCTCACGGCATCCTTGAGACATGACATCGGCGAGCATCTGCGACGCGGCTTCGGGGGTTCGCCCGTCCGCGGGTGCGCACGCCGATCATGACGGGAGCGGCGATCTGCTGGGGGATCGCTACCGGCTGGAGGAGCTCGTCGGGCAAGGCGGAATGGGTCGGGTCTATCGCGCCACCGATGAGCTTCTCGGCCGTACCGTCGCCATCAAGATCTTCCCTGCCGCGGTGAACAGCGAGGCGGATCGCGCGCGCCGGGCATCCGAGACGCGCCTGCTCGCCTCCCTGAGCCACGGGTCGCTCGTCACGCTCTACGACGCCGTCACGCTCGACAACGGGTCCGGCTACCTCGTGATGGAGTACGTGGACGGCGGCACGCTCGCCGACTGCATCGCCCGCGGGCCGATGGCGCCGCACCACGTGGCCCACATCGCCGTCGACCTGGGCGAGGCACTGCACGCGGTGCACAGCGTCGGCGTGATCCATCGCGACATCAAGCCGCCGAACGTCCTGCTGCGCTCGGCGCTCGGGCGTCCGTTCCACGCGATGCTCGCCGACTTCGGCATCGCCTACCTCGTCGACAGTGCCCGGATGACCACGCCCGGAATGGCCGTCGGCACAGCCGCGTACTTCTCGCCCGAGCAGGCCCGGGGCGCGCAGCCCTCGCCCGCGTCCGACATCTACGCCTTCGGCCTGGTGCTCATCGAGGCGCTCACGGGGCGACGGGCCTTCCCGCAGACCACGCCGATCGAGGCGGCCGTCGCGCGGCTGCACCAGCCGCCCGAGGTGCCCGCGACGTTCGGGTACGGCTGGCGTTCGCTCCTGACCGCGATGACGGCGGTGGATCCGGCGGAGCGGCCGAGTGCGCTGGAGGTCGCCGACCGCGCCCGGGCGCTGGTGACGGACGCCGCGCACGACGATCTGCCCGAGACGACCGAGGCGGCCCTGCCGCTGCCGGCGCCGACGATCGCGGCGCCCCTGTTCGCGGACGAGCCGACGCACGTGGTGCCGCTGGCGCAGCAGTCGCTGCGACCGCGTCACCGCCGCAGCCGCCGCCGCCCCGGCATGCGGACCGGCCTCGCGATCGCCGGAGCGGCCGCGGCCGTCCTCGGCGCGCACATGTGGGTGGGAGCGGCGTTCACCGGTCCCGACGGTGAGACGGACGCGCGGCTGCTCGAGCGCACAGCGATCGAGCGCATCGCGCCGACGCCCCTCGCGGAGCCCGTGGACGCGGAGATCGCCGTCCCGGAGCAGCCGGTGTCGGAGCCGATCGTCGAGCAGGCGACGACGCAGCAGACCTCGCCGCAGCAGACCGCGACGCAGGACGGCGCGACGCAGCCGGCCTCGCAGCAGACCTCGCCGCAGCAGCCGGCGACACAGAACCAGGCCCCCGTCGGATCCTCCAGCAAGGACAAGGGATCCAAGGGTGCCGACAAGGCCCATGGGAATGGGAACGGGAATGGGAGATCCGGCGTGGGGACGCCGGACAACGGGCGCGGCAACGGCTGAGTGCGCGGCCCCTCCTCTGGGACAGGAGGGACGATCCAGCGCCTCGGCAGTGCCGAGCCAGAAGGGCCGCACCGATCCGGTGCGGCCCTTCTTCCGTGAGAGGCACGTCGGCCGCCGTGGAGCCGGCGGGAGAGCCCGTGCAGACGAATCGCGGGCCGCCCCGGAGGGGACGGCCCGCGATGTGTGTTGTGCGCCCGAAGGGATTCGAACCCCCGACACCTGGCACCGGAAGCCAGTGCTCTATCCACTGAGCTACGGGCGCATCTCAACGAGGATATCAGTCGGCGAGGCGTTCACCCGCCGCCAGCAGGGACGGGCGCGCCCGCTCAGGGCAGCGTGGGCGCGACGGCGTCCGGCACGTCCTCGTCCGCGGCCTCGAGCGTGGTGACCGGATCCGTGATCTGCGTGAGTGCATCCGCGAGCCGCTGGGCGAGATACGCGTGACCCGCGACCGAGGGGTGGTCGCGTCCGTAGTCGCTCGTGTCGATCACGCTCGTGTAGTTCTGCGCCGTGATCCAGTCGTCCTGGATCGGCGAGATGTACCACCAGTGGCGGTCGGCGGCCAGCGCCGCGAGGTCCTGGTCGATGCGCGCGGTGGCCGGCTCGACGGGCAGCACCTGCGGTGCCGGGCCCAGCACCACGACGGGCGTGTCCGGATAGATCTCGACGAGCGCGTCCCACGCGGCGTTCACGGCGTCGCGGTATCCGGCCGCCGGTTCACGGCGGTCGTTGATCGAGCCCTGCAGCACGATGAGGTCGTAGCGCGCCGACGGGTCGAGCGCGGCGATGCGCGTCCCATAGTCGGGACGGTCGAGGCCCGGGCGCAGGTAGCCGCTGCCGCGTCCGCCGTCGACGACCGTCCGGGCCTCGAACAGCTCGCCGAGCACATACGCGTAGCCGCGGCGGATGGGCGTGGCCGCGGAGCCGTACGTCCACGAGTCGCCGAAGACGAGGATCTCCGGCTCAGCCGGCAGGCTGATGGCGGGCGGCGTGATCACGGGCGTCTCTGCGGCGGCCTGGTCGGCGGCGGCGGTCGGAGCCGCCCACGGGCGCAGCGCCCCCGCCGCAATGGCCGCGATCACGGCGACGAGCGCGGTGAGGGACAGGGCGACGGCGGTGCGACTGGGACGTGTCACGGACGCCATGCGAAGAAGCGTAGGCGATCGTGCTGGAAGCGTGTCCAGCCGCGTCACGCGACGTTCCCGACCAGCGGTGCAAACATTCACGTCCGGCCCGCCGAGCGGCGCTCCGAGGAAGCGGGGTGATGGGGGCGCAATCGCCTCGAGCGTGTCGGTGTGCCGCCGCCCATCGGCCTGGCGGGTCGGCTTCAGCCATGAGCACTAGCATTGAGGGCCTATGAATCCCGACGCCCTCGCCTCCGCCCTGCTCGCCGTCGTCACGCCCATCGCCGCGCGACGACGCCCCGAGGAGGAGCTCGAGCTGACGGCTGCGGATGTGACGCTGGAGCGTCCGAGGAACCGCGATCACGGCGACTGGGCGACCAATCTCGCGATGAAGCTCGCCAAGCGCCTGGGCACCAACCCGCGCGAGCTCGCGCAGGAGATCGCCGACGGCCTCGCCGAGACGGACGGCGTCGCGAGCGTCGAGATCGCCGGTCCCGGCTTCATCAACATCCGTCTCGAGGCGGGAGCCGCGGGCGCGCTCGCCAAGACGATCGTCGAGGCGGGCGCCGACTACGGCCGCAACGACTCGCAGGCAGGCAACACGATCAACCTCGAGTTCGTCTCCGCGAACCCGACCGGTCCGCTGCACATCGGCCACACCCGCTGGGCGGCGCTCGGCGACAGCATCGGCCGGGTTCTGCAGTTCTCGGGCGCGACGCTCGCCCGGGAGTTCTACATCAACGACGCCGGCGTGCAGATGAACAACTTCGGCGCCTCCGTGCTCGCGGCGATCAAGGGCGAGCCGACTCCTGAGAACGGCTACCCGGGCGAGTACATCGCCCAGCTCGGCCGCCGTGTGCTCGAGGCGCAGCCGGATCTGCTCGATCGCCCCGCCGATGAGCAGCTCACGGTGGCGCGCGATGCGGCGTACGCGCTGCAGCTCGCGGAGATCCAGGAGTCGCTCGCGAAGTTCAACGTGCACTTCGACGTCTGGTTCTCGGAGCGGATCCTGCACGCGAAGGGTGAGGACGGCGGGCCGAGCCTCGTCGACGAGGCGGTCGAGCGCCTGCGCGCGCAGGGCCACGTGTTCGACGAGGACGACGCCGTGTGGGTGCGCACGACCGACTTCGGCGACGACAAGGACCGCGTGATCCGCCGCTCCAACGGCGAGTACACGTACTTCGCCGCGGACGCGGCGTACTACCTGAACAAGGGCGACCGCGGCTTCGCGCACAAGATCTACCTGCTGGGCGCCGACCACCACGGCTACGTGCACCGCCTCAAGGCGCTGGCCGGCGCCGCCGGCGACGACCCGGACAAGGACATCGAGGTGCTGATCGGCCAGCTCGTGTCGGTCAACGGCGCGAAGCTCTCCAAGCGCGCGGGCAACATCATCGAGCTCGACGACCTGCGCGAGTGGCTCGGCACGGATGCGCTGCGCTACTCGCTCGGCCGCTACCCGGCCGATTCGCCGCTGTCGCTGGATCCCGAGCTGCTGCGCAAGCGCACGAACGACAACCCCGTGTTCTACGTGCAGTACGCCCACGCGCGCACGCACAACGTCGGGCGCAACGCGGTGGATGCGGGTGTCGACCGCTCGGAGTTCGCGCCCGAGCTGCTCACGCACGAGACCGAGGCGGCGCTGCTCGGAGCGCTGCAGGAGTTCCCGCGCATCGTCGCCTTCGCGGCCGAGGTGCGCGAGCCGCACCGCGTCGCGCGCTACCTCGAGGAGCTCGCCGGCCTGTACCACCGCTGGTACGACAACTGCCGCGTGACGCCGCTCGGCGACGCGCCCGTGGAGCGCGTGCACCACACGCGCCTGTGGCTGAACGACGCCACGGGGCAGGTGCTGCGCAACGGCCTCGGACTGCTCGGAGTGACCGCGCCCGAGCGCATGTGACCGATCCGACCGGGCGCCGCCCGGGAGAGCCGGACAAGACCGGGGGAGAACCGATGGAGCCTGTCACCGCACGGATGCCGATCCCGCAGGCGGAGGCGCCGCGCCGCCGCCGGGGACGAGGATGGATCGCCCTGGTGGTCGTCCTGATCGTCGTGATCGCACTCGCCGTGGCCGCCGAGTTCGCCGCGCGCGCCGTGGTGCGCGACCAGGTGCGCGAGCGCATCGTGAACGAGCTGGCGCTGCCGGCGGATCATCCGGTGGACGTCGGGCTGGAGGGGATCGTCCTGCTGCAGCTCGCCGCAGGGACGCTGGATGCCGTCCGCGTCTCGAGCGACGACGTGCCGGTGGGCGACATGGCGGTCGACGCGGACGTCGAGCTGACCCGGGTGCCCGTCCGCGACGGTGCCGCCGCGGGACCGGGCACGGGACAGCTGCGGCTCGATCCGGCGACCGTCGAGCAGCTGCTCGCGCAGTCCCCGCTTCCGCAGGTGCTCGCGGGGGCCTCCGTCGCGCTCGCGGAGCCGGAGGTCGTGCTGTCGAACGAGTTCACGGTGCTGGGCTCGCAGGTGCCGGTCGAGCTGGCCGTGACCCCAGGCGCCGCCGACGGCGGACTCGCGCTCACGCCCACCCGCGCCACGCTCGGCGACGCCGAGCTCTCGCTCGACCAGCTCGCCGCCGTGATCGGCATCTCGCCCGAGCCGACGACCGTGTGCATCGCCGACCGGATGCCGGCCGGCATCGCGCTGACCGACGTGTCCGTCGTGGGCGAGCAGCTCGTGGCTGAGGCGTCCATCGCGGAGGGAACGCTCTCCGATCCGGCCCTCCAGCAGCTCGGCAGCTGCGGCTGAGCGCGTCCGGTCTGCGGCCGGCTGCGCCCGCTGGCTAGCATCGGGCGCATGCGGACCAGCACGATGTGGACGGATCAGGATGTGCTCGAGGCCGCGGCCCAGTGGACCTGGGTGCCGGATGGGTCGCGCGTCCGCGACGGCGACCTCACGCTGATCCAGCGCCCCGCGTGGGTGCGGGGACATGTCGCGGTGGAGCGGGTCGCCTCCGACCGGCCCGCCGCCGAGCTCGTCGACGAGGCCTCGGATGTCGCGCGCGCGTGGGGAGACGACGCGCTGGAGTGGGCGGTGCCGGAACGGGATGACGCCGCGATCGCCCGGGAGCTGCGGTCCCGCGGTGCCGAGGTGATCGAGCGGCTCGACGTCCTGGCCCTGCCGCTCGTCGGCGCCTCCGCGCCGCAGGTGCCGGAGGGTGTCGAGGTCCACCGGGTCGAGAGTCGTGCGGACGTGCTCGCGGTCGGCGCGATCAACGCCGCGGTGTGGGACAACGCGCTTCCAGACGACGCGCGCGTGGAGGAGGTGCTCGCCGAGCTGCGCCGGGGGACGGGCTTCCGCGTCGTCGCCTCGCTCGAGCGCCGCCCCGTCTCGACCGGCGGCGTGACGCTCGCGCCGGGGCCGCGCGGCACGGTCGCGCGGCTGTGGGGAGCCGCGACGTTCGAGGACGCGCGTGGCCGGGGCGCGTATCGCGGGGTGCTCGCCGAGCGCCTGCGGCTGTCTGCCGAGGCGGGAGCGACGATCGCGCTCGTGAAGGGGAGGATCGCGACGTCGGCCCCGATCCTGCAGCGCGCCGGCTTCCGCCGCTACGGCGGCGAGCGGCGATTCCGGCTGCCGCTCTGAGGACATCCGCCGCGGGACGATCCCCGTGTGTTCCGCGCCCGCCGGATGCAGGACGCAGGACCTCCGGATCCGACACGCCGCGACACGCCGGACACCCGCCGGCGCGGGCGCATCCGGTCCTGCGTTGTGCAGGGCGAGGGGGAGCGGAGAGGCCCGCGGCTCTGCCGTAGGACGCAATCTGCCAACCCGGATGGAGGAGAGATCCGCAACTGAGGACATCCGGATCCGGAAACGTCCGCAATCCGGCAGATCTCCTTCCGTGCGAGCGCTTGGGCGGTCGTCACGCCGTGTCACCGCGGGTAGGGAGCGCTCACGCGGGTGCCATAGACTCGGGGGCACCCGCGGCGCGTGAGCATCCCGCGCAGGCGGACGTCCCCATCCCCGAAGGTGATCCGTGTCCGACGACGCAGCTGCTCCGCAGGAGAGCAGGGCCCTCGCGCCCGACTGGCTGACTCAGCCCGAAGACCCCAACGACCTGGCTCCGGGGGTGTGGCCCGCGTCCGCGCAGCGTGACGCCGACGGCGCCCTCGTGATCGCCGGGATCCCCGCGCCCGAGCTCGTGGAGAGCTTCGGCACGCCCGTGCTCGTGCTCGACGAGGACGAGGTGCGCTCGCGCGCCCGCGGCGCCGTCGCGGCGTTCGGCGACGCGGCCTCCCGCCATGGCGGCCGCGCCCGGGTGTACTACGCGGGCAAGGCGTTCCTCAGCACGGAGGTCGCCCGCTGGATGATCGACGAGGGCCTGAACATCGACGTGTGCTCGGCGGGAGAGCTCGCCGTCGCGCTCGCGGCGGATGTGCCTCCCGCGCGCATCGGCTTCCACGGCAACAACAAGCGCGTGTTCGAGCTCGAGCGCGCGGTCGAGGCCGGCGTCGGCACGATCATCGTCGACTCCGAGATCGAGATCGAGCGACTCGCCGCGATCACCGAGCGGCTGGATCGCCGACAGGCCGTGCTCATCCGGGTCAACAGCGGCGTGCACGCCGAGACGCACCACTTCCTCGCGACGGCGCACGAGGATCAGAAGTTCGGCTTCACCCTCGAGGCCGCCGAGCGCGCGGCCGAGCGCATCCGCGACCTGCCGCTCGTCGACCTCGTGGGACTGCACTGCCACATCGGCTCCCAGATCTTCGGCACGGCGGGCTTCCGCGAGTCCGCGTCGCGAGTTCTCGAGCTGCACGCGCGTCTGCTCGAGGCCGGCATCCTCCCCGGCGACCCGATCCTGAATCTCGGCGGCGGCTTCGGCATCGCCTACACGCGCGCCGACACGCCGACTCCGATCGCCGAGCTCGCGGACGGCATCGTCGACGCCGTCGCGGACGAGTGCGCCGTGCGCGGGCTCGACCTGCCGGTGCTGGCGTTCGAGCCGGGCCGGTCGATCGTCGGCACCGCCGGCGTCACGCTCTACGAGGTCGGCACGACCAAGTCGGTCGCGGTGGGGGATACGGAGCGCCGCTACGTGAGCGTCGACGGCGGCATGAGCGACAACGCCCGCCCGGCGCTGTACGGCGCGCAGTACTCGGCGCGCCTGGCGTCGCGGGAGGGCGTCGAGGCGCCGGTGCTGAGCCGCGTCGTCGGCCTGCACTGCGAGTCGGGCGACGTCGTCGTCGACCACGAGTACCTGCCCGGGGACGTCACGCCCGGCGACCTGCTCGCCGTGCCTGCCACGGGCGCGTACTGCGCGCCGCTCGCGAGCAACTACAACCACGTGCCGCGTCCGCCCGTCGTCGCGGTGTCGGGCGGGCGTGCCCGGATCATCGTGCGCGGCGAGCGGATCGAGGACCTGCTCGCGCGCGACGCCGGCATCGACGTCGCCGGTTCGTCGGGCCCGCACAGCGACCCCGCGCCCGCCGGGCGCGCCGGAGAGGGAGAAGAATGATCGATCACCGCCGCCTCCGGGTCGCGCTGCTGGGCGCCGGATCCGTCGGATCCCAGGTCGCGAACCTGCTGCTGTCGCAGGCGTCCGAGCTGGCGGAGCGCGCAGGCGCCGATCTCGAGCTCGCGGGCATCGCGGTGCGCGACGTCGACGCGCCGCGCGACATCGAGCTGCCGCGCGAGCTGCTGACCACCGACGCGGAGAGCCTGATCGTCGGGGCGGACATCGTGATCGAGCTGATGGGCGGCATCGAGCCCGCGCGTACGCACATCCTCGCCGCGCTGAACTCGGGCGCGGACGTCGTGACCGGCAACAAGGCGCTGCTCGCGACCCACGGCGCGGAGATCTTCGACGCCGCCGATCAGCTGGGCGCGTCGGTGTCGTACGAGGCGGCGGTCGCCGCGGCGATCCCGATCATCCGCCCCCTGAAGGACTCTCTTGCGGGGGACCGGATCCGCCGGATCTTCGGCATCGTCAACGGCAGCACGAACTTCATCCTCGACAAGATGGACCGCGAGGGGCTGAGCGCCGCGGAGGCCCAGCGGATCGCGACGGACCTCGGCTACCTCGAGGCCGACCCGACCCTCGACCTCGAGGGGTACGACGCCGCGCAGAAGGCCGCGATCCTCGCGAGCCTGGCGTTCCACACGCACGTCTCGCTGGACGACGTGCACCGCGAGGGCATCGAGAACATCACGGCCGACATGATCGACGGCGCCCGCCGCGCGGGCTTCACGATCAAGCTGCTCGCGGTGTGCGAGCGCCTGGAGGAGGACGGCGCCGAGGCGATCTCGGTGCGCGTCTATCCCGCGCTCATCAGCCGCGACCACCCGCTCGCGAGCGTGCACGGCGGCAACAACGCCGTGTTCGTGGAGGCGCAGGCCGCGGGCGACCTGATGTTCTACGGCGCGGGTGCGGGCGGCCTGCAGACGGCCTCGGCCGTGCTGGGCGACGTGGTCTCGGCCGCGCGCCGCCACATCGCGGGCGGCGGCGGCGTGGGGGAGTCGCCGCGGCAGAGCCTGCCGACCGCGCCCATCGGGCGGATCCTCACGCGCTACCAGGTGACCCTCGAGGTCGCGGACGAGCCGGGCGTCCTGGCACGCATCTCCGGCATCGTGAGCGAGGGCGGAGTGTCGGTCGCGACGGTCGAGCAGACGCCGTCGAGCGACGCCGAGGGTCGCGCCCACATCGTGCTCGGCACCCACCGCGCGCGCGAGCAGGCGCTCAGCGACACCGTCGCGCGCCTCGCCGCGAGCGACGTCGTCGAGCGCGTCGTGTCGGTGCTGCGCGTGGAGGGCGAGTGACCGCGCCGGCCGCGCCCGCGAGCGTGGCGGATCGGCGCACGCTGCTCGTCCGCGTCCCCGCGACGAGCGCCAACCTCGGCCCCGGCTTCGACACGCTCGGCCTCGCGCTGAGCGTGTACGACGAGCTCGAGGTCACGGCGCTGCCGGAGGGCGAGCTCGAGGTCGACGTGACGGGCACCGGCGCCGACGAGATCCCGCGCGACGCGTCGCACCTGATCGTGCGCACCATCCGGCACTGCTTCGAGGCCGTGGGACGCACGGCTCCCGGGCTGCGTTTGATCGCGCGCAACGCCATCCCGCATGGCAAGGGGATGGGATCGTCCGGCGCGGCGGTCGCCGCCGGCGTGCTGGCCGCCAAGGGGCTGCTCGGGCGGGAGAGCGGCGGCGACGTCGAGCTGACCGACACCGACCTGCTGCGGCTCGCGACCGAGGTCGAGGGTCATCCCGACAACGTCGCGCCCGCGCTCTTCGGCGGCCTGACGATCGCCTGGACCGAGCACGGCGTGCCCAAGCACAAGAAGCTGCTCGTCCACCGCGGCGTCGCGCCGGTCGTGTTCGTGCCGGATCGCACGATGTCGACCTCCGCCGCGCGCAGCGTGCTGGAGGCCGCGGTGTCGCGCGAGGACGCGGTGTTCAACGTGTCGCGCTCGGCGCTGCTGATCGCCGCTCTCACGCAGAGCCCGGATCTGCTGCTGTCGGCCACCGAGGACAAGCTGCACCAGGCGCAGCGCGCCCAGGCGATGCCCGAGACGTCCGCGCTCGTGAGCGCCCTGCGCGAGCGGGGCTTCGCCGCCGTCGTCTCGGGAGCGGGTCCCAGCGTGCTCGTGCTCGCCGACGGACCGGGGCGGCGTCTCGAGGCCGCCGAGGTGGTCGCGCAGACCGCGACAGGATCGTGGCAGTCGCTGATGCTCGCCGTGGACTTCCTGGGTGGCACCGTGAGGGCCGCCGCCGACGTCGACCTGGAGGTGCCCATTGGCCTCTGACCAGCAGTACATCTCCACGCGCGGCGGCGGGGAGCCGCTGTCCTTCAGCGAGACGCTGATCGAGGGGCTGGCACGCGACGGCGGGCTCGCGGTCCCCGCGAGCATGCCGCATGTCGCGACCGAGACGCTCGAGCGGTGGCGGGCGCTGACGTACCCGCAGCTCGCGACCGAGGTGCTCGCGCTGTTCGCCGGCGACATCCCGCGTGAGGACCTCGCGCGCATGACCGACGCGGCGTACGCGCCGTTCCCGGCGGAGGTCGTGCCGCTGCGCCAGATCGGCGACGGGCTCACGCTCGTGGGCCTGTCGGAGGGGCCGACGCTCGCGTTCAAGGACATGGCGATGCAGTTCCTCGGTCAGGTGCTCGAGTACGCGCTCGAGCGATCGGGCTCGGTGCTCAACGTGCTCGGCGCGACCTCGGGGGACACCGGATCCGCCGCGGAGCACGCCCTGCGCGGCAAGGACCGCATCGCGGTGTTCATGCTGTCGCCCCGCGGCCGGATGAGCGCTTTCCAGCGCGCGCAGATGTTCTCGCTCGACGACGCGAACGTGCACAACATCGCGGTCGACGGCGTGTTCGACGACTGCCAGAACCTCGTCAAGCGGCTCGCCGGCGACGTGGAGTTCAAGCGCGCCCACAATCTCGGCGCGGTCAACTCCATCAACCTCGCGCGCATCACGGCGCAGGTCGTCTACTACTTCTGGGCGTGGCTGCGCGCGACCGACGCGGGCGGGGCGACCGAGGTGTCGTTCACGGTGCCGTCCGGCAACTTCGGCAACATCCTGTCCGGCTTCTACGCCAAGCGGATGGGCCTGCCGATCCGCCGGCTCGTGCTCGCGACCAACGAGAACAACGTGCTCGACGAGTTCTTCCGCACGGGCGTGTACCGGCCCCGCACCGCCGCCGAGACGCTCGCCACGTCGAGCCCGTCCATGGACATCTCGAAGGCGTCGAACCTCGAGCGCTTCATCTTCGAGCTCGTCGACCGCGATCCCGCCCGGGTGAACACGGCCTGGCACGAGCTCGACGCGCAGGGCTTCTTCGACTTCACGGCCGAGCAGCCGCGCTTCGCGGACGAGTTCGGTCTGGTGAGCGGCACGTCGACGCATGCGGACCGGATCGAGACCATCCGCTCGGTGCACGCCGGGACCGGCGAGATCATCGATCCGCACACCGCGGACGGCGTGAAGGTCGCGCGGGAGCACGTCGAGCCCGGCGTGCCCATGCTCGTGCTCGAGACGGCGAAGCCGCAGAAGTTCGCGGACATGATCCGCGAGGCACTGGGCGTCGAGCTCGAGTACGCGCCCGAGCTGCAGGCGATGCTGGACGCGCCGCAGCACGTGACCGACATGGCCGACGACGCGGACGCCCTGCGCGCCTACATCGCGGCCGCCGCCCTCCGAGGTGCTACAGTTGGTCACAGCCCGGTGGGTGCCGATCGGCACGAATCTTGACCACCGGCTCGCAATCTGCGAAGCCCCGCACAGGTCCCCGACCAGCTTTCTGCGCAGCTTGTTCATCTGAGCAGCCTGCGCTCGAGCGCCTGGGCGACCGTCGCGTGTCCGCACGCGTCACCCGAAAGTGCATGGGCACCATCACCCGTTCCAGAGGAGCACTCGTGGAGACCATCTCCGAGATCCAGGATGAGGCCGCCGCTGTGACCAGCGCGCAGCCCGCCGACACGGCCGCCGAGGCGGCCCCGACCCAGGCCGACGAGGCGCCGGCGAAGGCGCCGCGCAAGCGCGCCCCCCGCCGCGCCACGTCGTCCTCCGCCAAGGCGGCGGCCGCCGACGCGGCGCAGGCCGAGGCGCCCGCGGCGGAGACGCCCGACGCGGCGCCGGCCGCCGAGGCCGCGCCGACCGAGGAGGCCGCGCCCGCCGAGAAGCCCAAGCGCGCGCCGCGCAAGCGCGCGCCCAAGGCCGCGCCGGCCGAGGCCCCGGCCGAGGAGGCTGCCCCGGCCCCCGCCGAGCCGGAGGCTGAGACCCCCGCCGAGACGCAGACCGAGACCCCCGCCGAGGCGCAGACCGAGACCCCCGCCGAGGCACAGACCGAGCCCGCGGCCGCGGACGCCCCCGCCGAGGCGCCGGCCGAGGACGCGGCGCCCGCCGAGGGAGAGTCGCAGGACGGCGCGGACGCCGAAGGCGCCGCGCAGGAGGGCACCGGCCGCCGCAGCCGCAGCCGCAGCCGCAGCCGCAACCGCAACAAGGGCGACCGTGCCGAGGGCGGCCAGAACCAGGGCGGCCAGAACCAGGGCGGCCAGAACGCGCAGGCGCAGGCTCCCGAGTCGGACGACGACGCACGCCTGTCCGGCGAGGCGGGCGGTCGCAACGCGCGCAACGGCCGCAACAAGCGCCGCGGCGGAAACCAGACCGGCGACGAGTTCGAGACCGAGATCACCGAGGACGACGTCCTCATCCCGATCGCGGGCGTCCTCGACGTCCTCGACAACTACGCGTTCGTGCGCACGACCGGCTACCTCCCGGGCCAGCAGGACGTCTACGTCTCGCTCGGCCAGGTGAAGAAGTACAACCTGCGCAAGGGCGACGCCGTCGTCGGCGCCATCAAGCAGCCGCGCGAGGGCGAGCAGCAGGGCCGCCAGAAGTACAACGCGCTGGTCAAGGTCGACTCGATCAACGGCCTGTCGGTCGAGGACGCGGCCACTCGCGTCGAGTTCTCCAAGCTCACGCCGCTGTACCCGCAGGAGCGCCTGCGCCTCGAGACCGCGCCCGAGAAGCTGACGCAGCGCATCATCGACCTCGTCGCCCCGATCGGCAAGGGTCAGCGCGGCCTGATCGTCGCGCCCCCGAAGGCCGGCAAGACGATCGTGCTGCAGCAGATCGCGAACGCGATCGCGCAGAACAACCCCGAGGCCCACCTCATGGTCGTGCTCGTCGACGAGCGCCCCGAGGAGGTCACCGACATGCAGCGCACGGTCAAGGGCGAGGTCATCGCCTCGACCTTCGACCGCCCGGCGGAAGACCACACGACGGTCGCCGAGCTCGCGATCGAGCGCGCCAAGCGCCTCGTGGAGCTCGGTCGCGACGTCGTCGTGCTGCTCGACTCCATCACCCGCCTGGGCCGCGCCTACAACGTGTCGGCCCCGACGTCGGGACGCGTGCTGTCCGGCGGCGTGGACGCGTCCGCGCTGTACCCGCCCAAGCGCTTCTTCGGCGCCGCGCGCAACATCGAGAACGGCGGATCGCTCACGATCCTCGCGACCGCGCTCGTGGAGACCGGATCCAAGATGGACGAGGTCATCTTCGAGGAGTTTAAGGGCACCGGCAACATGGAGCTGCGCCTGTCGCGTCAGCTCGCCGACAAGCGCATCTTCCCGGCCGTCGACGTCAACGCGTCGTCCACGCGCCGCGAGGAGATGCTGCTCTCGGGCGACGAGGTGAAGATCACCTGGAAGCTGCGCCGCGCGCTCGCCGGGCTGTCGCCCGAGCAGGCTCTCGCCGTCGTCCTGGACAAGCTCAAGGAGACGTCCTCGAACGTCGAGTTCCTCGTGCAGATGAAGAACGCCCAGATGTCCGTGGGCGGTCGTTCGTCGGGTCACGAGAACGACATCCGCTGAGCGCGTGTTCGAATCCGTCGACGCGCTGATCGACGAGCACCGCCGGGTGCAGGAGGAGCTCTCCGACCCGGCGGTGCACGCCGACGCCGCGCGCGCAAAGCGCGTCAACCGCCGCTACGCCGAGCTGAGCCGGATCGTCGCGGCGCATGAGGCGTGGACGGCCGCGGGCGACGACCTCGAGGCCGCCCGCGAGCTCGCGCGGGAGGACGAGGCGTTCGCCGCCGAGATCCCCACACTGGAGGAGAAGCGCGCGCAGGCGCAGGAGCGCCTGCGGCGCCTGCTGATCCCGCGCGATCCGGATGACGCGCGCGACGTGATCATGGAGATCAAGGCCGGTGAGGGCGGCGCCGAGAGCGCGCTGTTCGCCGCCGACCTGCTGCGCATGTACACGCAGTACGCCGCCTCCAAGGGGTGGAAGACCGAGCTGCTGGAGCGGAACGAATCCGACCTCGGCGGGTACAAGGACGTCCAGGTCGCGATCAAGGGCTCCTCCGCGGATCCCGCCCAGGGCGTGTGGGCGCACCTGAAGTACGAGGGCGGCGTGCATCGCGTGCAGCGTGTGCCGGCCACCGAGTCGCAGGGGCGCATCCACACGTCGACGACCGGCGTGCTGGTGTTCCCCGAGGTCGACGAGCCGGAGGAGATCCAGATCGATCAGAACGATCTGAAGATCGACGTGTTCCGCTCGTCCGGGCCTGGCGGGCAGTCGGTCAACACGACCGACTCGGCCGTGCGCATCACGCACGTGCCGACCGGGATCGTCGTGTCGATGCAGAACGAGAAGTCGCAGCTGCAGAACCGTGAGGCCGCGATGCGCGTGCTGCGCGCACGTCTGCTGGCGCGCCAGCAGGAGCAGCTGGACGCGGCAGCGGCCGACGCCCGCAAGTCGCAGATCCGCGGCATGGACCGCTCCGAGCGCATCCGCACCTACAACTTCCCCGAGAACCGCATCGCAGACCACCGCACCGGCTACAAGGCGTACAACCTCGACCAGGTCATGGACGGCGCGCTCGAGCCGATCCTGCAGTCGTGCATCGAAGCGGACGAGGCCGAGCGCCTCGCCGCCCTGGGCGACACCGCCGCGTAGTCCATCCCGACCCTCACCCCGCCGCCCCGGCTCCGTGTATCAGGAGCCGGGGCGGTCGCTCGTGCAGGACGAGGCTCCCGTGCGTGCGGGAGGGGAGAGGACGAGAGCTCATGCTGCAGGGGATATGGGCCGGTGCGGCCGTGGCGCTCGCGCTCGGCGCGACCGCGGCGACCGCGGCGACCGGAGTGGACGAGGTGTACGCACCCGAGCAGCCCGCCGAGCCGTCGCTCAACGCCAGCGCGTACGGCGAGTGCGTGAACGATGCGCCCTACGTCGTCTACGACGTGACGCGCGTCGATCCGGATGGCCGGGCGGCGTCGAGCGAGGTCACGCTCGTGTTCGAGAAGGGCGCTCTGCGTCACGAGGTCGCGCTCGGCGCGCTCGGTGACGACGGACGGCTCGCGGGGCGCGTGCTGTGGCCCGCCGCCGCTGTCGACGCATCCGGGCAGGGCACCGACTGGCCCGGATGGGTGCGCCGGGACGGTGAATGGGTGGATGTGGGAGAGGACGACCTCGGATGGACGCGCGCGGGCGCCGCCATCACGCTGGTGGTCAACCCCGAGGTGCCGGTCGCGGTGTCCTACCCGCCGGCGACGCCCTTCTGCGCGGTCGGCCCTGCCGGCTCCGTGGCGGGGTCCGCGGCGGCCGCGGTCGCCGGAGATCCTCCCGCACTGGCCGTGACGGGTCCCGAGATCGTCGCCCCGCTGCTGCTGGGCGCGGGCATGCTCACGGGCGGGCTCGCGTTCGCGACCGCGCGGCGCCGGCCGAAGGTCTGATGTTCCGACGAGCGGGCGGCAGCGCGGCGGCGACGCCTCGCGTGCGCAAGCCGCGCTGGCGGCGCATCACGGTGCGCGTGCTGCTCGGTGCGGGGGTGCTGCTGTTCGCCGCCGGCGCATGGCTCGCCGTGCGGGGTGCACTGGCCGTCGGCGAGGCGAGCGCTTTGCGCGCGGCCGCCGACCGCTTCGAGGCGACGCTCGACGCGGCGTCGTCGGACGCGGCGCACGCGGCGTCCTTCCTGGACCGCGTGTCCGGCGACGCGGGGGCGCTCGCCGGGCACGCTTCGACGCTGGCGTCGCTGACGTCGGATCCGGTGTGGCTCGTCGCCGAGCACGTGCCGTACGCGGGCGCTCAGCTGCGGGCCGCCCGGGTAGGCGCGGGGGAGCTGGCGCGGCTGACGGCGGCGGGCCGCGACGTGCTCGACGCCTCATCCGGCGTGCTCGCGAGCGCGAAGCCGAGGGGCGTCGACGTCGACGCCGTCCGCGCGCTCGTCGTCCCCCTCGACCGCGCCGTGGCCGCGATCGGCGGTGCCCGCGGGGCGCTGTCCGACGTGGATCGCACGCAGCTCGTGGGACCCGTCGCCTCGGCGCTGCGGCTGCTCGACGACATGATCCAGCGCGTCGGGCCCGCACTGGAGGCGATGCAGGCGACGGCGGCGGTGGTGCCGCCCATGCTGGGGGCCGATGCGCCGCGCACCGTGCTGCTGATGCTGCAGAACCCGGCGGAGCTGCGCGCGGCCGGCGGCATCACCGGGACGTTCATCGCGCTGCGCGCCGACGACGGCGTCGTGCAGCTGATCGACCAGGCCGACAGCGCGGCGTTCCCGCCCGCGGACGAGCCCATGGCTGCCATTCCGGCGGACGCGTCGGCGCGCGCGGACGACGGCATCGGCCGGTTCGTCCAGAACATCACCGCGACGCCCGACTTCGCGCTGTCCGCCGAGCTCGCGAGATCGTGGTGGCGGCAGGCGCGCGGCGAGGAGGTCGACGCCGTGGTGGCGATCGACCCGCTGGTGCTCGAACCGCTGCTGAACGTGACGGGTCCCGTCTCGGTCGAGGGTGACGAGCTGCGGGCCGAGCAGGTCGTCGACACGCTGCTGCGCCGCCCGTACCTGGAGCGCGAACACGATGCGCAGTCGGCCTACTTCCGCGCCGTGACGGAGGCGGTGTTCACGGCGGCGCTCGCGCGTCCGGCGGAGGTGCCGGGCATGGCGTTCCACCTGGCGCCGCTCGCCGACCAGGGCCGGCTCGCCGTCTGGAGCGCGCATCCCGCGGAGCAGGCCGTGATCGCTCGGACGTCCGTCGCGGGTCTCGCCGCCCGCATGGACCAGCAGGATGCACACGCGCTGCTGTTCGACGACCTGACCGGCGGCAAGCTCGACGCGTACCTGGACGCCTCGCTCTCCCTCGTCGCCGAGTGCCGGCCCGACCGACGCGTATCGATCATGCTCCGGGCAGAGCTGCGCAGCGAGGTGGAGCCCGGGGTCGAGCTGCCCTGGCGGGCGTTCCCGGCCTTCGGCGGCTTCGCGCGCGAGGACATCGGCCTGCGCCTGACTGCGCTCGCGCTGCCCGGCGCCGTGGCGGAGGGCGCGTGGATCGACGGTGCTCCCGCCGCGTGGAGTGCGGCCACCGTCGTCGGCCGCCCCGGTGCGGCGGTGCGCGTCACGCTGCCGCCGGGTGCATCGGCGACCGTCGAGTTCCGCTTCGCCGGGGAGCCTGGCGCGACGCCCGCGCTGCTTCACACGCCGCTCGTCGGCGAGGCCCCGGTAGCTGTCACGGGAGGAGGCTGCGGATAAGGTCCTGCGCGGTGCGCCAGTGATCGGGAGTACGTCACGCTTGAGCGAAAATTATGGTGGCATCGCTTGTGCGGCCCCTCGGCGTGTCGGCACAATGTGGCGGGTGGAGGACATGCCTCCGCCGAGGCGTCCCGGTACCCCGGAACCGGATGCCACACCGCTTGCGTCCCCCGCGCGGCGGCAAAGGTGCCAGAGGCACCCGGCGACGAAGACACCGGCGACGGACGCGCCCGCTGGCGGCTCGCGGCCGACCTGTTCGTGCGCTGGCGCGACACGGGCCAGAGCCGCTCGCTCGATGACCTCGTGCGCCTGCTGAGCCCCGTGCTGTGGCATGTCGTGCGCGCCTACGGGCTGCGACGCGAGACCGCCGAGGACGTGGTGCAGGCGACGTGGCTCGCGTTCGTGCGCAAGCACGATTCGATCCAGGATCCCGAGGCCGTATCGGCGTGGCTGACGATGACCGCCCGCCGGGAGGCGTGGCGCGCGTCGAAGGTCGACACGCGTGCCGACCCGACGGAGGACGAGGCGCTCGAGCTGCGCATGCCGCCGAGCGCGACGGCCGAGGACCAGGCCGTGGGTCAGCTCGAGGCGCAGCGCCTGTGGGAGGCGGTCGGGACACTCGACGAGCGGTGCCGACGGCTGCTGCGGATCGTGGCATTCGACGACCGACCGGACTACCGCCGGATCGCGAACGATCTCCACATGCCGATCGGAAGCATCGGACCCACCAGGCAGCGCTGCCTGGGCAAGCTGCGTGCACGGCTCGATGGCCCGGACGGGATCGAGCGAGGAAGATCATGATCGTGGACGACACGTCGCCTTGGAACGAAGAGGAGCAGGACCGCGAGACGCTCGCGGCGCTCAAGCGCATGTGGGAACGGGTGGACGTCCCTCCCTCCGACCTCGTCGAGCGGATGATCGCCGCAGTGGCCGTCGACGATCTGTCGCGCGAGTACGCGCTGCTCACCGAGGTGTCGGCCGAGCGGGCCGCCGTGCGCACCGAGCAGGAGCGGCTGACCCTTCAGTTCAGCGACGACACGACGAGCGTGCTGCTGCACGTGTCGGCGACCGAGTCGGGAAGCCGTCGCGTGGACGGCTGGTCCGCACCCGCGGTGCTCGCCGCGCGTCTGTCCCAGGGGGCGCGCGAGTGGGCGGCGGCGCTCAACGACGAGGGCCGGTTCGCGTTCGACGAAGTGTCGCCCGGCCTGTCGGCCGTGCGTCTGATCGTCCGGATGGACGGAGCGCTGAGAGAGTTCATCACACCGCAGTTCGAAGTGTGATCCTCTCTCGGCACGACGGCGGCGCCCCCACGCCGCCGTGAGGTCGAGCGCGGCCCCCGCCGCGCAGAGAGGTGACTCATGGTCGACTCATCGCAGCCCGAGAACTGGACCTGGCGCGATCGCGCAGCCGGATCGGTGCCGAGGGGGCGCACGCTCGACCCGACCGTCGAGCCTGTGCCGGGCATCCAGGCGTTCCCCACCGTGTACGTGCCGGATCGTCTGCTGGTCTCGAGCGACCGGAAGCTCCGCGAGGAGCACCTCCGCGACCTCGACGAGGTCGCCGCGACGTTCGGCTGGCGCATCGAGCCCGAGGACCTGCGCGGCCGCCCTCTGCGCGGATTCGACGCAGAGCCGCAGCCGCTGCTGCCGGGCGTGCCGGGCGTCACCCGCGTGCGCGTCGTCGCCCCCGGCGAGGCGCCGGATGCCGACTCTCCGCTCGCACCCGATGCCTGGCGACTGCTGCAGCGCACGCGCCGGCTGAAGAAGACCAGGCTCGAGGGGGTGGGCCTGGATCACGTGCTGGCGATCGATCCGGTCGGCGTCAACCCGTTCACTCGGACCAACCCGTTCACGCGCACGAATCCCTTCACGCGCACGAACCCCTTCGGCGCCGATGAGTACGCCGAGCCGGGATGGGGTGGGCGTCAGCCGATCACGAGGCTCGGCGCCGCTCCGGCGCGCTCGGCGGAGCTCAAGAAGGGAAAGCGCCGCCCAGTGGTGGCTGTGCTGGACACCGGCTGTGGTGTGCATGAGTGGCTGCCGGATGACATCGTGACCCGAAAGCTCGATCTCGACGGCGTCCCGATCGGATTGACGGATGCGGCGGATCCCGAGCGGTTCGGCGATCTCTACGGGCAGCTCGACGGCGAGATCGATCCGGTCGCCGGCCATGGCACCTTCATCGCCGGAGTGGTCCGTCAGATCGCGCCCGACGCGGACATCGTGTCCGTCCGACTCGCCGACGCGCTCGGCCTCGTCGAGGAGAGCCTGCTGATCCGGACCCTCTCGGAGGTGATCGAACTTGTCCGTCGCCATGCCGTCGGCCAGGCCGGCGGCATGGCGATCGATGTGCTGAACCTGTCGCTGGGGTACTACCACGAGACGCCGGAGGATGGACTGTACTCGCGCACGCTCTACGAGCTGCTGCGCAGCGCGCGCGAGCTCGGGGTCGCGGTGGTCTGTTCTGCGGGCAATGACGCGATCGATCGACCGAGCTTCCCCGCGTCGCTCTGGCCATGGCCGGGCGCAGACAACGGGATTGCACCGGATGACTTGGCGGAGCACACCTCAGTGGGTGCGCTGAATCCAGGCGCGATGTCGGTCGCGCTGTTCTCCAACGTCGGCCCGTGGGTGCGCGCATACGCGCTCGGCGCCGCTGTCGTGAGCTGCATGCCCGCCTTCGAGGGCGGCCGTCAGGCCTCATCGCGGGAGGACCTCTACGATCGCCGTCGTCTGACGATCGCCGGCGAGGACTACCGCGGGGGATTCGCGACCTGGAGCGGCACGTCGTTCGCCGCGCCGTTCGTCGCAGGCCTGATCGCTGCGGAGCTGGGGCCGCAGCCCCTTTCGGCTCCTACGGCAACAGCAGACGGAGGGCCGGTCTCACGGTCACGGAAGGCGACCAGAGCCGCGCTTCAGCTCGTCGACCGCGGCGACGGATCTCGGGTGTGAGCGGACGATGCGCAACCACGTGCAGGCGCGCCAGAGTAGTGCGGGTGAAAGGCATTGGGGGGGCCTCGATATCAGGGTAGGACGGGATTCGGGACGTCGAATCGGTCGGGGGCCCGGTCCGCTACCGGACATCATGCACCCGCATCCGGCATCCCGGAAGAGGGATATCTCATATCTTTCAGGGACTGCCGATGCGTCTCACCGCGGATGACCTCCACGCCAGAGGTGTGGCGCTCAGCAATCTGGGTCGCCTGACCGCGGCCCGCCGCGTCCTGCGGGCTGCGGCCGATCGGGCGGAATTCCCCGATCAGCGGGCGAAGGTCGCCGGCACGCTCGCGTACGTGCTGACCCGGACAGGGCGTCCGGAGGAAGCGGAGCGGCTTTGCCGGGAGATCCTTGAGGACTCAGGAAGCGTGCGGGCGATCTCGCCTGCTTCTGCCGCCCTTCTCCAGGGCCAGCTCGGTGCGCTCGCCGTGGAGCGCGGCGATTTCGCCGACGCGGTCCTCTGGCTGGATCGTGCGCTCGCAGCAGAGAGGAACGACGTGCGCCGCGCAGCGATGCTGACGAATCGCAGCGTCGCTCACATGCGCCTCGGTCACCTCGCGGCAGCGCGGAGCGACTTGGATTCCGCGGCTGCGATCTATCAGCAGGCCGGCCTCATCGAGGACCACGCCGCCACGGTTCACAATTCCGGGTACATGGCTCTTCTCGACGGCGACCTCGTCACGGCGCTCGAGCGCATGTCCGCCGCGCGCCCCGTCATGTCATCGTCCCCCGCGAATGCGGCGATCTGCGATCTCGATCGCGCGGAGGTGCTGCGCGAGGCGGGGCAGGTGCTCGAGGCGGAGAAGACGCTGGAGCAGGTGGCACGGTCGTTCGGCGCGGCCCACATGCCGCAATCCCGGGCCGAGGCCGAGTTCCACCTCGCGCGGTCGCTGCTCACCTACGACCTCCCGCGTTGCGCGGAGGTCGCCGGGCGCGCAGCACGCCGTTTCCGGAGCCTGGGCAGTTCAGCGTGGGCTGTACGAGCCGAAGGCATCCGGCTGCGTGCGCTGCTGTACATGCCCGACGCCGGTCGGCGCCGCCCTGCCGCGCAGCAGGTCGAGCAGACGGTCGAGGCGCTCGAGCAAGCGGGATTCCCGAGCGAGGCGCGGATGCTGCGGCTGACGCAGTGGATCGCGTGCGCGCGCCGCGGAGAGGCCGATCCCGGCGTGGGCAGGCTCCGCCGCACCGATCCGCTGCCCGTTCGCCTGCTCACGCACGAGGCACGTGCGGTGCAGGCCTCGGCGCGCGGCGACGACCTCGCGGTGCGGCGTCACGCGGCCGCAGGCCTGGACACCCTGTCGGAATGGCAGCGTTCGTTCGGCGCGCTCGATGTGGCATCCTCCATCGCGATGCACGGCAACGGCGTCATGTTCGAGGGGCTCTCCGCCGCGATCCGGTCCCGCCGGCCGGATGTGCTGTTCGAATGGTCGGAGCGCGCGCGTCATTTCGCGCACCAGGTGAGCCCCGTGCGTCCCCCGCGCGATCCGGAGCACGCAGCCGACCTCGCGCAGTTGCGGCTGCTGCGTGAGGAGGCGGGGGCGTCGTGGGAGCAGGACCCCCGCGTGCGGCAGCTGCGGGAGCGCCTGCGAGAGCGGCAGTGGGCGACGGTGGGCGACGGGCATCGCATCCCGCGCGTCGACCTCGAGACGCTGCGTTCCCATCTCGAGAGCGACACGGCGCTGCTGACCTACGTGTACAGCCGCAATGCGCTGGTGTGCCTCGTGATCCCCGCGACCGGGAAGCCGCGCATCGTCGACATCGACGGCGCCTCCGTGCACGACTGGATGCCCGGGCTGCGAGCAGACCTCGACGTGGTCGCCTCGGTGGGAGCCGGGCCCATGGCGCAGGTCGTCGGCCGGGCGCTCGATGCGCGCCTCTCGGCCCTGTCACGCCTGCTGGTCGAGGCCCCGCTCGCCGCGGCCGGCGATCCGCGCCGTGTGCTGATCACCGCTCCGGGCATCCTGGCCGGAATGCCGTGGACGATGTTGCCGGGCATGCACGGCCGCTCGGTGTCCCTCGCGCGCTCCGCCTCTCGCTGGATGGCGGCGCGTTCGTGGGAGCGCACGGGCAGGAACGCGGGCTTCGCCGTCGGGCCGGGCGTTGCGCGCGGCGCGGAGGAGGCGCTGACCGCGGCCTTCGCGTGGGAGGTCAACGGCGTCGACCGGGGCGGCACGTCGCCCGCGCCGCGCGTCCTGCAGGGCGGTGCCGCCACCGTCTCCGCCGTGAGCGCGCTGGCCGACGAGGTCGATGTGCTGCACCTCGTCGCGCACGGCCGTCACGCGCTCGACGCGCCGATGCTCTCCGGCCTGAGCCTCGCCGACGGCACGCTGTTCGGATATGACATCGACCTCATCGGCCGACCGCCCAAGACCGTCGTGCTGTCGGCCTGCGAGCTGGGGCGCTCTTCGGTCCGCTGGGGTGCCGAGGCCATGAGCATGGCGCACGCGTGGCTGCACGCGGGCGCCGTCTGCGTGGTCGCGGCCCCCGTCACGGTGGCCGACGATGTCGCGGCCGAGCTGCTCGCCGCCCTGCACGGCGGTCTCGCCGCGGGTTTGGCGCCGTCGGATGCGCTGGCGGCCGCGCAGGTGGAGACCGGCCTCGTGTCACCGTTCCTGGTGCACGGCAGCGGATTCTGAGCTGCGTATCAAACCGGCTTCACCGGTCTCCAGGACGGATGTCATCCGGTATATTCGGAACTGGGCAGTTCTGCCCACCTCATCCGGGTATCATCTGCGGCCTGATCGGGTCCTGTCCGTCATGGAGACGCAGGTGAGCGCGGACGAGCGAAAGCCCGGCGCAGCGCGCATTCAGCAGCCATACGGCGGTGCGCGTCGCGAACTGATAGACGACGGTGGATGATCATGAGCGTGGATGACGAAGGCGCGATTCTCGCCGACCTGCGCTCGATGTGGGAGCGCCACGACGCGCCTCCCGCCGACATGACGGCGCGGATGATCGCGGCGGTGGCCGTCGAGGACCTCTCGCGGGAGTACGCGCTGCTGACCCAGGTGCCGGCCGAGCTCAGCGCCGTGCGCAACGAGCACGAGCGACTGACGCTGCAGTTCAACGACGAGGCCACGAACGTGGTGCTGCACGTGTCGCAGAGCGAGTCGGGCATGCATCGAGTGGACGGATGGGCGGAGCCCGAGGTGCTCGCGGCCCGCCTGTCGCAGGGCGATCGCGAGTGGGCGGCCGAGATGGCGGGCGAGGGCCGGTTCGCATTTGCGGACGTCGAGCCCGGCCTGTCGAACGTGCGGCTCGTCGTGCGGATCGACGGCGACCTTCGCGAGTTCATCACCCCGCACTTCGAGGTCTGAACGGCGCCGGTTCGCCGGCAGCCCGTATCACCGCTCCCTCTTCCTGCTCTCTCATCTCGCCGGTCGCGACCGCGTCGGTGAAGGCGGGAGCTCGGACTCCCGCGTATGAGCGGGGAGCACTCCGTGGCAGAGCGACACAGCGTTGCGTCGTGTGGCGCCGGGGCGATCGCATGATGTCCCTGGCGGGGGAACGCATCGTCATCACCGGCGGCGCCGGCTTCATCGGCAGTCATCTGGTGGAGGAGCTCGTCACCCGACGCCGCGCGACGCAGGTCACGGTCGTGGACTCGTTCACGACCGGACGCCGCGCGAACGTCCTGCGGTGGATCGACGATTCGCGGGTGCGGATCGTGCAGGCGGACATCCGGTCCGAGGCGGCACTGCGCGCGGTCGACGACGCCGATGTGGTGTTCCACCTCGCGTGTCTGTGCGCCAGGAAGGCCGCACAGGACCCCGTCGAGAACCACGACGTCAACGTCACCGCGACGCTGGGTCTCGTCGAGCGCGCACGCGCCGCGCACGTGCGCCGCTTCGTGCACGTCAGCACCAGCGACGTCTTCGGCGCCTCCCAGCGCACGCGCGTCGACGAGCGGCATCCCACGAGGCCCGCGACCGCGTACGGCGCGTCAAAGCTCGCCGGGGAGGCGTACGTGCGCGCGGCCCACCGCGAGCACGGTCTGCCGGCGGTCGTCGTGCGGCCCTTCAGCGCATACGGGCCGCGCAGCCATTTCGAGGGCGACAGCGGCGAGATGCTTCCGCTCACGATCCTCCGGAACCTCTGCGGTCTGCCCGCGATCGTCCACGGCGACGGGCGCCAGACGCGCGACTTCATCCATGTGACGGATCTCGCGCGCGGGCTGGCGACGATCGCGGAGTGCGACGCCGCGGTCGGGCGCGCGGTCAACCTCGGCTCGGGACGGGACATCTCCATCCGAGCCCTGGCCGAGACGGTGGCGCGGCTCGTGGGTCGCCCCGATCTCGTCCCCCTGCACGTGGATCCGCGTCCCGGGGAAGCGCGGCATCTGGTCGGGGACGGCCGGCTCGTGCACAAGCTCACCGGCTTCACGGCGGCGATGCCGTTCGAGGCAGGCGTCGCCGACCTCGTCCGCTGGTTCCGCAGCTGCCTTCGGACGCCGCAGCAGATCCTGGCTCGGCTGGAGGAGCGCGACCGCGGCATCGGGCGCCCGGGCCTGCCCGGCTTCGCGGCGGGCGGCCAGTTCGCCTGACCGCGTCGCCGGCGGCGGACCGCCGCCTCGCATCCGCCACCCTCCCGGGGGAGGCGGGCACTCGATGCGGCGGGCGGCGCGCGTACGCGCCGCCCGCGGCGATCACGCCGAGGCGACCGACAGGTCGACGGCGGCGAGCGCGCCGTCCTGCTCGCGGTACCGCTCTCCGGTGACCGGGCAGATCCACTCGTCGCCGGACTGCTCGAGCGGTCGGCCGGAGCGGCCGACCCACCCCACGCGCCGCGCGGGGACTCCGACCATCAGCGCGTGCGCCGGGACGTCCTTCGTGACCACGGCTCCCGCGGCGACGAGCGCCCAGGCGCCGACCGTGACGGGAGCGATGCACACCGCGCGGGCGCCGATCGACGCGCCCCGTTCGATTGTGACGCCCACGGCATGCCAGTCCTCCGCGCCCTTGAGGCGCCCCTCCGGTGTGACGGCGCGCGGGAACTCGTCGTTCGTCAGCACCACCGCGGGTCCGATGAACACGCCGTCGCCCAGCCGAGCCGGCTCGTACACGAGCGCGTGGTTCTGCACCTTGCACGCGTCTCCCATGACGACGCCCGGGCCGATGTAGGCGCCGCGGCCGATGATGCAGTCGGCACCGAGGCGGGCCTGCTCACGCACCTGCGCGAGATGCCATACGCGCGTGCGATCGCCGACGACGGCGTCGGACGACACATCGGCCGTGGCTGCGATGACGGGGGAGTGGGACATCTCGGTCCTTTCGTATCAGGGCCCCACCGGGGCCCTCTGTTCTTGCGCGGACCGGGACGGTCGGCATCCTGACCGGGTGCATCAGCGCCCATGCACAAGGAGAGACACCGTGACACGGAGATACAACGCGGCGGTCATCGGCGCCGGCTACTGGGGCCCGAACCTCGCCCGCAACTTCCGCACGTCCGACGACTGGAACCTCGCCGCCGTGTGCGACCTGGATCGCGAGCGCGCGCGGCGCGTGGCGGAGTCGGTGGGCGGCGCCCCGGTCACGACCGATGTCGACGACATCCTGTCCGATCCGCTGATCGATGCCGTCGCGATCGCGACGCCCGCCCGCACGCACCACGCCCTCGTGTGCCGCGCCCTCGACGCGGGAAAGCACGTCATGGTCGAAAAGCCCCTCGCCGACAGCGATGCCGCGGGCGAGGACATGGTCGCCCGCGCCCGCGAGCGCGGTCTCGTGCTGATGACGGATCACACGTACTGCTACACGCCCGCCGTGCTGCGCATCCGCGAGATGATCGCCGAGGGAGCGCTCGGCGACATCCTCTACGTCGACTCGACCCGCATCAATCTCGGGCTCGTGCAGCCCGACGTGGACGTGCTGTGGGACCTGGCGCCGCATGATCTGTCGATCCTCGACTTCGTCCTGCCCGGTGGACTGCCCACCACCGACGTGACGGCGCGGGGCGCCGACCCGCTCGGCACCGGCCGCGCGTGCATCGGCTACCTCTCCTTGCAGCTGCCCGGCGGCGGGATCGCCCACATCCACGTCAACTGGCTCAGCCCGACCAAGATCCGTCGCCTCGTCATCGGCGGCACGCGCCGCACGCTCGTCTGGGACGACCTCAATCCGCAGCAGCGGCTCAGCGTGTTCGACCGCGGCGTCGACATCGGCGCGGAGGACGCTCAGACCGCACGCGTGTCCTACCGCCTCGGGGACACCTGGTCACCGGCGCTCCCCGAGCGCGAGGCGCTCGGTGGCGTCGTCGCAGAGTTCGCCGCCGCCATCCGGGAAGGGCGCAGCGCCCGCACGGACGGCAGTGCCGGTCTCCGCGTGCTGTCGGTTCTGACGGCCGCCTCCCAGAGCGCACAGCTCTCCGGCGTGCCGGTGTCCGTGGGACGGGCCTCGGCCGACGTCGACGAGTCGAGCGCAGCGGGAGTGCCCGCGTGACCGACGTCCCTCCGCGGGTCCCATCGCGGCCGCTGCGGCGTGGCAGACGAAGCAGTTCGTCGCTCGCGCTGGTCCTGGCGGTCGCGCTGGGCGCCGGTTGCGTCGCTGCGACCAGTGCGAGCGCGTCCGCCGCCGCGACCACGTCGCCGACCGCGGCGACTGCCGGTGCCGTCTCGGCCGGGGTCGCCGCGGCCCCGGCCGCCGTCCCTGCCAACGTCGCGCCGGCCGCCACCACGGCCGGCGACCTCGAGGTCTCGCCGTCGCAACTCGCCTTCGCCGGCGTGGACGGCGAGGGCTGCGCCGCCGAGCAGTCGGTGTCGATCGTCAGCTGGGGCGCGGCAGAGCTCAACTGGACCGCGACGACCAGCGCGCCCTGGGTGCAGCTGTCGGCCGCCACGGGCCTGACACCGGCGCAGATCTCCGCGACCGTCGACTGCGCGGCCCTGCCCGCCGGCGTGCACGACGCGACGATCTCCGTGAAGGTCGCAGGCCAGACGTTCCCCGCTCAGGTCGCGGTCGCCGCGGTGGTCAACCCCGACGTCCCGGTGCGCGTCGCAACCTGGCGCGACGACCACGCCGGCGCCTTCAGCGTCTCCACGGACGACGGCCGCTCCTCGGGCGCCGTCGAGCTGATGCAGAGCGGCGTGCGCGGCACGTTCGTGATGAACGGCACCACGCCCCCCGCGCGCTATCCGCAGCTGCACGCGGACGGTCATGAACTCGGCTCCCACCTCGTGAGCCACTACTGCGAGCGCATGGGGCGCGCGACCCTCATCGACGAGATCGAGGACAACATCGATGGCGCCGTGATGGCCACGGGCACGATCCACGACGTGATCTCGCTCGTGTGGCCGTGCGGCTTCCGCGACATCGAATACGGCGTCATCGCCTCGAACTACTACCTTTCGGCACGCGGGTACAACATCAACGAGCTCGAGTCGCCCACGCCGGCGGACTTCATGAACCTCAAGAGCTTCAATTCCCCCGAGCACGAGCCGCTGCCCCCGCCGACCTGACCTCCATCGTCGATCGCGCCGAGGCCGAGGGCGGATGGGCGCACTTCGTGCTGCACGACTTCACGAACGACGCAGGCACGATCGCCTCGGCCGCCGATCACGACGTCTGGACGGCGCCGATGGGCGCGGTGACGACCTACATCCTGCAACGGGACCGCACGGTCGTCTCCAGCTACGCGGCCACGGGCGGCTCGCTCGGCTTCGACATCCGCCGGCTCGCGCTGCCCACGTCTTCGCTGCGCCAGTTCGAGCCCACTGTCGGGCCCGACGACCAGGTCTCGTTCACGGTGCAGCTGCCGGCGGGGCAGCACGCCGCCGACGTGAAGGTCGGCGGCACCTCGCGACCGTTCACGACGACGGGGAGCCCCGCGACCGTGACGTTCTCGGCGCCCGTCGCGCTGCAGGCGCAGCGCGTCGAGGTGGCGCTGTCGAGCACCCCGCCCGCGCGCGTCACCGCCGATGCGGCCGCGCTGCGCTTCTCCGGTGAGACGGGGGAGGACGTGGCGTCGCAGACCCTGCAGATCGGGAACGGCGGCAGCGGGACGCTGACCTGGCAGGCGCAGGACGACGCCGACTGGCTGTCGCTGTCGCCCGCGTCCGGCACGGGTGCCGGCGCCGTCACGGTGCAGGCCGATACGGAGGGCCTGTCGGCCGGAATCCATCGGGCGACGATCTCGCTGACTGCCACCGGCAATGCCAACGTCGTGAAGGTTCCCGTCACCTTCCTCGTCGCGCAGGCGAGCATGCAGATCCTGCCCATGGACTATCCGAACCGCGCCGCATTGATCGCGGACGGCTGGGACTTCATCGCCCGGACATCGAGCGGCGCGGCGCGGAACACGGAGAGCGCGGCTTCGAGCGCTCCGATCCGTTACGGCACTCGCGGCGTGCGGATCCCGGTGGGGGACGGCGATCTATGGGCGGGTGCAAACGACACGCTCGACACGCTGCTGCGCGACCTGCCGCAGACGTGGAGCACCGTGCAGGCGCAGGTGACCTTCGACCCCGACCGCAGCAATCAGCAGGCGGGCATCGCGATCTACGAGCACGACGATCGCTACGTCGCGCTGACCCGCGTCTACAACGGCGGCGGAGGAAACGGAGTCGCGCTCGTGCGCGAGGCGAACGGCTCCGCCGCAGCCGACCGGATCGCGGTCACCGCCACGACCGTGCAGCTGAGGCTCACGCGGGATGCGGGCAGCGGCTCCATCAGGGGAGAGGTGTCCTCCGACGCCGGAGCGACCTGGAGCGAGGTCGGCGCTTTCACGGCGCCGGTCGGTCAGTCCCGCCTCGCGCTCGTGACCGGAGCGTCTCCGACGGGCCTGCCGTCCGCGACGTTCTCCGACGTGCGGATCACCTCGGGCGGAACCGGTCCGACGCCGACTCCCACGCCCACGCCCACTCCGACGCCGACTCCCACGCCGACGCCGACGCCGACGCCGACTCCCACGCCGACGCCGACGCCCGTGCCGATCCCCGAGCCGGGCGCGGGAGAGGAGATCCTGCCGTTCGACTACGCGACCCGCTCGGCACTGCTCGCCGACGGCTGGGACTTCCTCGCTCGACGCGCGTCGGGAAGCGTGCGCGACACCGAGCAGACGACCGGAGCGACCGTGCAGTACGGCGCCGGTGGCCTGCGGATCCCCGTGGACACGGGAGACCTGTGGCAGGGGGCGAACAACACCCGCAACACGCTCCTGCGAGATCTGCCGGACGACTGGGCGAGCGCCCGGATCCGCCTGACCTTCGCCCCCACGGCGGACTATCAGCACGCCGGAATCGTCCTCTACGGCGATGACGACGACTACGTCGAGCTCACGCGCGCGTACAACTCCAGCGTGGGCGGTCACGCGGTCGCGTTCATCAGCGAGGCCGGGGGCACCGCGGCGGACCTGCCGAGGAGGATGACGAACGCCACCGAGCTGACGCTGCGGCTGGATCGCGACCCCGTCGCGCGCACGATCACCGGACTCGTGTCGACGGATGACGGCGCGACCTGGCAGACCGTCGGCACGGTGGGACGGGACATCCTGAACGCGCGGCTGGCCGTGAACGTCACCGGCTCGACGTCGGGCAACCCGCTCGCCACCCTGCACTACGCGGGCGTGACGGTCGCGGCACCGGACCCCGATCCGGATCCCGTGCCCGAGCGCCAGGTCTTCGCATTCGGCGGGCTGAACCGTTCGGGCCTCCTCCAGGCCGGCTGGGACTTCCTGGCCCGCACGGCAGGCGGGACCGTGCGCGACACCGAGCAGCCCACAGGCGTCACGTACGGTGCGGACGGACTCGAGATCGCGGCGGGCCCCGGCGACCTGTGGGGCGGACTGAACAGCACGCGCAACAGCGTGTTCCGAAGCCTTCCCAGCAACTGGTCCGCGGTGGAGCTCTCGCTGCGCTTCGATCCTGCCGCCAACCATCAGCAGGCGGGGCTCGTCGTGTACGGCTCGGACGACGACTACGTGCAGGTGACGCGCAACTACAACTCCTGGCTGGGTGGCAACCGCACCGTGTTCGTGACGGAGTCCGGCGGCGCCGCGACGGCGCCCGGGATCGCGAACACCCCCCAGACGGAGATGCAGCTGCGGCTGCAGCGCACGGGCGGCGTCCTCTCCGCGGCGTACTCGACCGACGGCGGCACCACCTGGTCCGACCTCGGCTCGGTGACCCGCCAGATCACCTCCCCACGCGTGGGAGTGATCGTCGGCGCCAACGAATCCGGCGGCACCGCGCCCGTCGCGACGGTCCGCAGCGTGACGGTCACGACGCCCGCCCCGCAGGGCACCGACTGACCGTCGAGCCAGACCCGAACCCGCCCCGACGAGGAGACATGATCCGAATGAGCGTTCCCTTTCTCGACCTGAAGGCCCAGGCGGCCGAGATCGCCGACGAGGTGCTGCCCGTGTGGCGCCGGCTCTTCGCGGACGCCGAGTACATCGGCGGTGCGCAGGTCGCCGGCTTCGAGCAGGAGTTCGCCGCCTACAGCGGCGTCCGTCATGTGATCGGCGTCGGCAACGGCACGGATGCGCTCGAGCTCGCGTACCGGGCCGTGGGCGTGGGCGCCGGCGACGAGGTGATCGTGCCCGTCAACACGTTCATCGCCACGGCCGAGGCGGTCTCGCGCACCGGCGCCGTTCCCGTCTTCGTCGACGTCGATGAGCATCTGCTGATCGATCCGCAGGCCGTGGAGGCGGCGATCACGCCGCGCACCCGGGCCATCGCGCCCGTGCACCTCTACGGGCAGACGGCCGATCTCGCAGCGCTGTCCGCCATCGCCGCTAAGCACGATCTCGTGATCGTGGAGGACGGCGCGCAGTCGCAGGGGGCGACCTCGCCTGCCGGGCGTGCGGGCGCGATCGGACGGGTCTCCGCCACCAGCTTCTACCCGGGGAAGAACCTGGGCGCGAGCGGGGATGCGGGTGCCGTGCTGACGGACGACGACCGGATCGCCGAGTACGTCCGCTCGGTCGCCGCGCACGGCAGCACCGTGAAGTACGTGCACGACCACGTCGGCGTGAACTCCCGCCTCGACGCCGTCCACGCCGTCACGCTGCGCGCCAAGCTGCGGCGGCTCGACGCGTGGAACGCGGCACGCCGGGCGGCGGCCGACAGGTACGCGGAGCTGCTGCGCGACCTTCCGGGGGTCGCGACGCCGGTCACGCGGCCGGGCAACGTCGACGTCTGGCACCTGTATGTCGTGCAGGTCGACGACCGCGAGCGCGTCATGGCCGCACTCGCGGAAGCCGGCGTGGGCGCGGCGATCCACTATCCGCACCCGCTGCACCTGACGGACGCCTACGCGGACCTCGGCTACTCCCGCGGACAGTTCCCCGTGGCCGAGGCGGCGAGCGACCGGATCCTGTCGCTGCCGATGTTCCCGCACCTCACGGCCGGTCAGCAGGAGCAGGTCGCCGAGGCGCTCGTGAACGCGGTGTCCCTGGCGGGAGTGCGCGGATGAGGGTCCTCGTCACGCCCCACCACTTCGAGATCGGCGGAAGCCAGATCAACGCGCTGGAGTACGCCGAGGCGGTGGCGAACATGCCGGGATTCGATGTCGCGGTGTACGCGCCGGACGGCGTGCTCGTCGACGACGCGCGCGCACGGGGCCTGGATCTCCACCTCACGAAGCTGAACCTGGGCGCGCCCTCGCCGCGTCGCATCCGCGAGATGACGTCGCTCGTGCGCACGCTCGACATCGACCTCGTCCACTCGTACGAGTGGCCGACCACGATGGACGCCATGCTGGGCCCGAACGCCCTGCTCGGCACGCCCATGCTCGCCTCCGAGAACGACGTCCAGGTCACCTACTTCCTGCCGAAGTCCCTGCCGATGACCGTGTGCATGAACTCGATCTACGAGGAGGAACGGGCCCAGCGTCCCGACCTGCACCTGCTCGAGGTGCCGGTCGACACGACCGCGTTCTCTCCGGAGAGCGTGTCGGACGAACGGGCCGCGGCCGCGCGGCGCGAGTGCGGGGTGGGCGAGGACGAATTGCTCGTGGTCGTGGTGAGCAGGATCTCCGCGCACCTGAAGATCGAGGGCCTGCACGCGCTCGCCGCGGCCGCGGGGCGTCTCGGACGCGATCACCGGTTCAAGGTCGCCGTCGTCGGCGACGGGCCCCTTCGTCCCGAGCTCGAGCGGACGGTCGCGGCCGCCAATGCGCAGGCGGGGCGGGACGTCGTCGTGCTCCTCGGCGAGCGCTCGGACCCGCGCCCCTACTACCGCGCGGCGGACATCGCCGTGGGGATGGGCGGGTCGGCGTTGCGCGCCATGGCGTTCGGCAAGCCGCTGCTCGTGCAGGGTCAGCAGGCCTTCTGGTCGCTGCTCGACGAGACCACGCAGCACACGTTCTTCGCGCAGGGCTGGTACGGGCTTGCCGACGGCGAGGACGGCGTCAGCCGGTGCGCGCAGCTGCTGGCGCGCCTGCTGAGGATGTCGCCGGATGAGCGCGCCCGTCTGGGGGCGCTCGGCCGGCGGATCGTGCGGGAGCGCTACAGCCTGCAGGCCCGGGCACGACAGCTCGCAGATCTGTACACCGAGGTGCACGCGCGCGGCGGCCGGCGCACGGCCGCGGCCGTCCGAGCGCTGGGTACGACCGCGCGGCTGCCGAAGTTCTATGTGGCGCGCACCGTGTACGGCTGGCGGACGCGGCACGCCCGGAGCGCGGCGGGACCGCAGCCGGCGAGCGTGGCGGCGACATGATGACCGCGCGTCGCAGCGTCGCCGCCGCGGCGGGCTGGAGCGGGATGAGCAACATCGTCCTGCGTCTCGGCGGTGTCGTCGTCGGCGTCATCCTGGCGCGCATCCTCACCCCCGAGGAATTCGGCATCTACGCCGTGGCCCTCGCGGCGCAGGCGGTGCTGCTCACGCTCGTGGACCTGGGCCTGTCCGCCGAGATCGTGCGCAGCGAGGACCCCGAGCCCAAGATCCCCACGATCGCGACGCTGGGCCTGGTGCTGGGAGCCGCGATCACGACGTGCGCGATCGTCTGGGCGACCCAGATCGCCGAGCTGCTCGGCAGCGCGGACGCCGCGCCCGCGATCGCCGTGCTCGCCGTGACGGTCGTGCTCGGCGGCGCCGGCGTCGTGCCCTACGCGCTGCTGATGCGGCGCTTCCAGCAGCGCGAGCTGTTCGTGATCTCCGCCGTGGACTTCGTCGTGTCGACCGCCGTGACCCTCGTTCTCATCGGCCTGGGGTGGGGAGTCGTCAGCCTCGCGGTGGGCCGCGTGAGCGCGCAGGCTGTGAGTCTCGTGCTGCAGTTCGTCGCGGCGAAGGTGCGTCCGCGGTTCGGGCTCGACCTCACGCTGCTGCGGCCGATCGTCGCCTTCGGCGTGCCGGTCGCCCTTGCGAACCTGGTCGCCTGGCTGCTCCTCGGCGCCGACAAGGTCGTGCTGAGCACGGTGGTCGGCGTCACGGCGCTGGGCTTCTACACGCTCGCCTTCAACGTGTCGAACTGGCCCATGAGCGCGCTGTCGCAGATGGTGCGATCCATCTCGCTCCCGCTGTTCTCGGGCGCGAGCAAGGAGCACGCAGACGACATGCTGGCCCGTGTGACGGGCATCGCCTGGGCCGGCGCCTTCCCCGCGGGCGTCGTGCTGGCCGTTCTGAGCGAACAGGTGATCGGCGTCGTGTACGGCGAGAAGTGGCTCCCGGCGGCACCCGCGCTCGCGGCCCTCGGCGCGTTCGGGGCGATCCGCGTGCTGTTCGACGTCGCGACGGGCTTCCTCTACTCCCGCGGCCGGTCCGGCCTGGTGTTCTGGATCCAGTGCGCGTGGGCGATCGCGCTGATCTCCGCGCTCATCCCGGCGACGCACTTCTTCGGCATCGTCGGCGCGGGACTGTCCCAGATCGGGGTCGCGGTGCTCGTCGTGCTGCCCGCTTTCGCGGTGGTGCTGCGGATGGCGAGGGTGCGCGTGGGTGCGGTGCTGCGGGAGATGGCGTGGCCGACGGCGGCCGCGCTCGCGACGGGCGGCGTCGCCGCGGGCGTCGGCCTCCTCGTCGACGGCCCGCTCATCGAGCTTCTGTCGGCCGGCGCGAGTGCGGTGCTCGTCTATCTCGCGCTGATGTGGCGATGGGGCAAGAGGCGGCTGCGCGGACTGCGCACGTCGCAGACGCAGCCGGCGTCCGAGCGCGACGCGGTCCCGGAGCTCGGCCGCGTCGGCTGAGCTCCGTCGCTGCGTGGGCACTTCACGGATCGCGTATCAGCCCGGTCCGCTTCCGCTCTTGCTCAAGGACGGAGGGGGACACATGTCACGCAGGATCCACGACGCGCACGCGGCGATGCTCGAGGCGACGCGCCTGGCGCCGAAGCCGCCTCTCCGGCAGGCGACGGTCACGGTGGTGATCCCCTGCTTCAACTACGCCCGCTACGTCGAGCAGGCGGTGCACAGCGCCCTGAATCAGGGCGGTGTCACCGTCGAGGTCATCGTGGTGGACGACGCCTCGACCGATGACAGCCTCGCGGTGCTCCGCCGGCTCGCGGAGGAGGACCCGCGGGTCCATGTGCTCGCGAACGAGACCAATCGCGGCCCGGTCGCGACGTTCAACCGCGGGCTCGCCGCCGCGACGGGGGAGTACCTCGTCCGGTTGGACGCCGACGATCTGCTCACGCCCGGAGCGCTGCTGCGTGCGGCCGCCGTCCTGCAGCATCTGCCGGAGGTCGGTCTGGTCTATGGACATCCCCTCCACTTCCTCCACGGTCGCGGCCCCGCCCGGACGAAGGCGACCGGGTGGACGGTCTGGCAGGGACGCGCGTGGCTCGCGACGCGCTGCGCCTCGGGCGACAACGTGATCACGTCCCCCGAGGTCGTCATGCGGCGCAGCGTCCTCGACGAGATCGGCGGCCAGCGCGACCTCGCCCACACCCACGACATGGAGCACTGGCTGCGCATCGCGGCGCATGCCGACGTCGCCTACCTCGAGGGCTGCGACCAGGCCTGGCACCGCGAGCACGAGGGCAGCCTGTCGACGCGCGCCGACGAGCCGATCGTCTTCCTGCGGGAGGCGAACGCGGCGTTCGAGACGCTGTGCGACCAGCTCTCCGGCGCGGAGGACCTGCGCCTCGCGGCCCGCCGCGGCGTCGCGCTCGCGGCCCTGCGCTACGCACGCCGCGATGTCGACCGCGGCCGGATCAGCGAGGTGGCCGAGCTGCTGCGCGACCTCGCGCTCGAGCTCGACGCCGGCGTCCTCGCCACCCGTGAGGGAGGCGCATTCGCGTCCGCGTGGCGGCGTGCGTCGACGTGGCCGCACGCCGCCGCGAGGATCTCGGGGCTCGTCCCGCTCGTGCGGCGCCGGCGCTGGTCGGACGCGCGCTGGCGCCGCTGGCGGCGGACGGGCGTCTACGAGCCGCTGCGCATCGTGTCGGCAGCGCCCCCGCAGGGCGCTCCGGCCCCTGCCCTTCCGGCCGCCGCGCCGGTCTCCGCCTGGGGTGCGGCGTGAGCGGCCTCGGCACCGGCATCCGCGTGCTGGCGCGTTACGGGGCGCGGGAGTTCTCGCGACGCGCCGTGCGGCGGCTGTCCGATCGGATCGGCGCCGCGGCTCCCGAGATCGCCCTTCATGACGCCGACATCGCCGACTCCGGTCAGCTCGACCTCCGCGTGCCGTCGACGCGACCGCGGCAGGGAAGTCCTCTCACGATCGGATGGGTGCTCACTCCTCCCGGACCCGGGTCCGGAGGCCACACGACCCTGTTCCGCATGGTCGCGGCCGCCGAAGCGGCGGGGCACCGCTGCATCCTGTTCCTCACCGACTACTACGGCGGCGACAGGACACGGCACGAGCGCGTCATCCGGCAGTGGTGGCCGCAGCTGCGCGCCGAGGTGCGCTCGGCCGACGACGGCATCGTCGGCCTCGACGCGGCCGTCGCGTCCTCCTGGGAGACCGCGCATGTGCTGGCCACGCGCGGGACCGGGCCGATGCGGCGGCTGTACTTCATCCAGGATTACGAGCCGTGGTTCCACCCCCGCGGTGCCGCCTCGGCCCTGGCGGAGGACAGTTACCGCTTCGGCTTCCGCTGCATCGCGCTCGGAGAGACCGTCGCACGCGCGCTGCGCGAGGAGGTCGGCGTTGCCTCCGAGGTCGTGACGTTCGGATGCGACACATCCGTCTACCGCCTGACCCCGGGCGCCACGCGCGAGGGCGTCGTGGCGTTCGCCCGGCCGGGAGTCGCCCGCCGCGGCTGGGAGCTCACCCGCCTCGCGCTGGCGCGCTTCCACGCGATGCGGCCGGAGGTGACGATCCACACGTACGGTGACCGCCTGCCGGATCTGCCCTTCGCCGCGACCCAGCACGGCAGGCTGACTCCCGCCGAGCTGAACGACCTCTACGCGCGGTGCGTCGCCGGGGTCGCGATGTCGTTCACCAACATCACGCTCGTCGCCGACGAGATGCTCGCCGCGGGCGTCGTGCCCGTGATCGGCGACAACGAGTACGCGCGCGCGGGTCTCGCGGGCGCGGCGGTCGCGTGGGCGCGGCCGACGCCGGGCGGCATCGCGCAGGAGCTCGCGGCGGTGCTGGACCGACCGGATCGCGAGGCGCAGGCGCGTCACGCGTCGACCACGGCACGGCCGGACGGCTGGGCGCGCGCGCAGGCCGAGGTCCTCCGGATCATCGAGGACGAGGTGCACGGCGACGTGCTCGACGTCGTGCCTGCGGAGGCGGTGGCCCCGTGACGCTGCGGGGTCTGCTCGGCGCGATGCGCCGGCGCTGGTACGCCGTGGCCGTGGTCCTCCTCGCGACGGCCGGCCTCACGGCGCTCTTCGCGGCCTCCGCCGACGGCGTCTACACCACGCGCACGGCGGTGTCGTTCACCTACGGCTACGAGACGCCCCTCACGCCGTCCAACTCGCTCGTCGACGAGGACGTCATCGCGTTCGCCGGCGCGGTCGCCGCCGACGTCGGCGGCGTGCGCGAGGTCGTGCGCTACTCCGCGGCGGACGCGCCGTACTACGGGGCCGGGCTCCGGGAGGGCATGTTCGTGGGGCTGCTCGACCACGGCAGTCAATGGGGGCCGAGCTACGGGGTGGCGGTGATCGTGGTGCAGCTGGTGGGACCGACGAAGGAGTGGGTCCAGACCCGTCAGCAGGACGCGCTCGCGCGGATCGCCGGGAGCGTCGCGGCGCATCAGCCGCAGGGCCCGGAGGTAGACATCGCGACGCACATCGACCCGCTCAGCATGCGGATCGAGCGGATCGCACCCAACCGGCTCAGTCAGATCGCGGCCTTCGCCGCGCTGGCGGCCGCGGGGGTGCTCGCCGCAGCCGCGGCCGCGGTCGGCACCGACCGCGTCCTCGCGCGCGGCCAAGAGACGAGGGCCGCAGGGGGCGGCTCGAGGGAGGAAGACAGATGAACATCGCTGAGACGCTGCGCGGACTGCGCCGCCGCTGGTACATCGTGCTGCCGGGCATCATCGTCGCCGCAGGCCTCGCCAGCTGGATGTGGGTCTCGACCCCGCCGATGTACGAGCGCACCGCCACGCAGCTGCTGCTTCCGGGGGCCGCGACCCTGCCGGAATCCACGGAGGGTGCGCCCAACCCGTTCCTGTACCTCGGCGGTCTGACCACCGCGGCCGACGTCACCGTCGGCGCGCTCAACGCACCCCAGATCGTGCGTGAGGCCACCGAGGCGCATGCCGGTTCCGAGGTGAGCGTGACGCGCGACCCCAGCACCTCCGGCCCCGTCGTGCTCATCACGGCGACCGCGCCGAGTGACGAGGCGGCCGCCGACATCATCGACACGATGCTCCAGCAGACGGTCGACGTGCTCGATGCCCTGCAGAGCGAGCAGGAGGTGACCGAGGACGCGAAGGTCACGGTGTCCACGCTCGCCGTGGCCGACGAGAGCGAGCTGAACTACCGCGACCGCGCGCTGTACTCGGTGGGAGCCGGAGCCGGCGCCGTGCTGCTGGCGCTCCTGCTGGCCGCGGCGGTCGACGGCCTGGTGCGGCAGCGCGGGCGCCGGCGGGTGCGCGCCGCGCGCAAGGAGCGCCGCGCAGGCGGGGCGGCGAAGCGCCGCGACACCGCGACCGCGCTCGCCGGCGCCGACGAGGTCGACGATCCGATCGAGGACGTCGACAAGCCCCGCACCGAGACGGTCGATGCGCCCCGGACCGAGAAGGCGGGTGTCGGGCCGGATCCCGTCGCGTCGCCGTCCGCGGAGAAGAGCGCGCCGAAGCGGAGCACGACGCCCGGGAATCGGGCCGCGGTCGCCGACCTGGAGGTGCTGGCGGAGGTCGATGTCGCGCTCGACCGGCTGCTGCTCGCCGAGCGCGCGCCGATCGGAGCGCGGAGGCAGGGCAACCCGTGAGCGCGGTCGTCGCCCTGCCGCCGCCCCTGCGGGCGGATCGCGCGGTCACGGGACGCACGCGCACCGGGACGGCCCTGACCATGCTGACGGTGTACGTCGTGCTGCTGTGCGGCGTGCCCTCGAACGTCACGATCTCGCCCCTGGGCGGGCTGGGGCGACCGGCACTGATCTGGGGCTTGCTGCTGCTGCTGTGGTGGGTGATCGCGCGGCTGCAGGCGCGATCGGTCGACGTGTCGCGCGCGACGCAGCCGGCCCGGTGGGCCTACCTCGCGCTGCTGGTGATGGTGCTGGTGAGCTTCGCGGCCGCCATGCTGCGGGGCCAGCCGGACGACCAGGTGACCGTGGCGATCGCCGCCGTGATCCGACTGCTCTCCTGGGGCGGTGTCGCGCTCGTGCTGATGGACGGCATCCGCACGCTGTGCGACGCCGATCGGCTGCTCGCCTGGATCGTCTGGATCGGGGCGGGGCTGGCGGTCCTCGGCATCGCGCAGTTCGCGACCGGGCAGTCGCTCCTCGAGTGGCTGACGCAGGTGCCGGGCATCTCGGTCGAGGCGAGCGGCGCCGGTGCACGCGGAGCGTTCTTGCGGCCGTCGGGGACGGCGACGCATGCGCTCGAGTACGCCGCGGTGATCTGCTCCATCCTGCCGCTCGCCATCACGCTCGGCGTGACGCGGGCGCATGCCGGTCGCGGCCGCCTGCCGTGGACCTGGATCCCCGCCGCGCTCATCGCGATCGCGGCGCTCATCTCCGTGTCGCGCTCGGCGATCATCGGGGTCGTCGTCGCCGTCGCGGCGTCGCTTCCTGCGCTGCCGGTCGCGTATCGCTGGCTGGTCGCGGCGGGCGGCGTGATCGCGGCCATCGGCATCGTCGCCGTGGTGCCGGGGATGTTCGGCACGGTCGTGGATCTGTTCGCCGGATCCGACAAGGACCCCTCCACGCTGTCGCGCACCAACGCGCTCGCCCAGGTGCCCGAGTTCCTGGCCGCGAGTCCCGTGATCGGGCTGGGCTTCGGCACCTTCCTGCCGCGGTACTACATCTTCGACAACCAGTGGGTGCTGATCCTGCTCGAGCTGGGCCTGCTCGGCCTGCTCGCGTTCGTGGTGTTCGCCTTCACGGCGATGTGGAGCGCGGTGTCGACGATCCGCCGCTCGCCGTACTCCGACGTCGCATCGCTCGGACGGGGCATCGTCGCCGCGCTGCTGACCTCGCTGGTCCTGTTCGCCTTCTTCGACGGGCTGAGCTTCCCGATGTCGGCGGGCATGTTCTTCGTGCTGATCGGCCTCGCCGGGGCGATCCGGACGATCGGCGCGGCGGACGCGAACATCCGCCCGCCCCAGCGTGAGGAGCAGGACGCATGACCGCTCGCACGCTCGAGCTGATCACGCCGAGCTACGCACCGGACTTCGAGCTGTGCCGCGACCTCGTCGCGTCCGCGCGGCGCTTCGCACCGCCCGGCACCCGCCATCGGCTGCTCGTGCCGCGCCGGGACCTCGCGATGTTCGCCGCACTGCGGGGCGAGGGTGTCGAGGTTCAGGACGTCGCCGACGTGCTGCCGCGCACGCTGCGACGGGTGCCGGGGTGGAACGGCTGGATCGACCTCCGCGCGCCGTGGCCGCCCGTCCGCGGCTGGGTCGCGCAGCAGCTCGTCAAGCTCGCCGCCACGGCGTCGAGCACGGCGGACGAGGTGCTCGTGGTCGACTCGGATGTCGTGTTCGTCCGCCCGTTCGAGGCGCTCTCGCCGGACGACGGCGAGCTGCTCTACCGCCTCCCCGACGTCGTCGACTCGCGGCTTCCCCGGCACGTCGTCTGGGACGACGTCGCCCGCCGGCTGCTCGGACTGCCGGCCACGGACGCGCCCACCCGGCACGACTACATCTGCTGGCCGTGCCCCTGGAGCCCGCGGGTCGTGCGGATGATGCTCGAACGGATCTCGGCGGTGGCGGGCGGCGCGCCGTGGGCGCGGGTCATCGGGCGGGAGCTGCACGTGTCCGAGATGGTGCTCTACGGCGTGTTCGTGGACGAGGTGCTCGCCGCCCGGACGCGCGTGGTGCACACGGACGACACGCGCTGCCTGACGCAGCCGGACGAGATCCCGTTCGACCGCGCGCAGATGCGCGCGTTCCTCGACGGTCTGCGCCCCACGGACACGGCCGTCATGGTGTCGGCGAAATCCGGGACCGGCCTCGAGCTGCGCCGCGCGGAGATCACCCGGATCACGGAGTCGATCGCCCGCTGAAGCCGGCCCCGACCCGGGTCACCCGAGCGGGATCCGGTACACGTGGTGCGAGGACTCGTCGGCGAAGGAATCGCTGAAGGCGCCGTCGACGACGGGGAGCGTGCGGTCCTCGCCCACCACCTCGACGGAGTCGCCCGTCGTGCCCGGCGGCAGCGTGAAGGTGCGCCGGCCGGCCTGCCCGTCGGTCATCGCGAGCACGTACGCATCGCCGTCGTACACCTTCAGTGCGGTGTCCAGGCGCGGACCGAAGTCCCACTCATAGGTCGGGGTGTTGATGACCGGCGCGAGCGAGGCGACCTCGGCGTTGATCGCCGCGACACCGTCCCTGAGCTCCTGCGAGCACTCCACGAGGGAGTAGTTGCCGCAGCCGTCGTTGTTGTGCTGGAAGTACGCGATCCCGGAGGCGCCGTGGATGATGGCGTTCCACACCGCGCCGCCGATCTGATCCCGCCTGATGGTGCTCGCGCCCAGTTCGGTGAGATACGGCTTCGCGGTCTCGACGAAGACCCAGTTCGGCTTGGCGGCGCCCGGCGTGAAGGTCTCCATGCGGTCCTGCTGCCAGCCGTACGCCGCCGCGGACGAGGGGTTCTTCGTGAGCGGCCAGAACGGGGAGGCGCGGAAGAGCGCCTGCACGTGCGGGCTGGTGTAGGCGTACTTGTCCACGCTCGACACGTCGACGAGATCGAGGTGGTCGGGCATCGTGTCGGGGGACCACCAGGTCCCGAGCACGCCGTTGCCGAAGTTCGCCTGCAGGAACCGGCCGTCGTCCTTGGCGGCGTATTGCGCGGCGAGCTCGCGATGGATGGCGAGGCGGCCGTACTGGTCGTCCGCACGCGAGCAGACGCCGTAGCCCATCTCGCACTCGTCCGAGAGATGCCAGCCGACGACGCGGCGGTTGCCCGCCACCTCCTCGTCCGTCCACTCGCCCTGCGCGAGCACCGAGATCCCCGCGTTCGTGACGTCGCTGATCGGCGATCCGTCGTACTCGGCGCCCATGTAGGTGTTGATGCCGAGCGCTGCGAGGCGGGGTGCGTGCTCGGGCTTGCCGTAGAACACCGCGATCGGGAAGAACGTCTCCTCGTCCCAGCCGGCGGCATCGGCATTCGGGAACTGCGCGTAGTAGGACGGTCCGCCGTACCAGGGCTCGGTGGGGAGGTCGAGCGAGCCGCCCGGGTCCGGGGTCGGCGTGGGCTCCGGCGTCGGAGTGGGCTCCGGGGTGGGAGTGGGCTCCGGCGTCGGCGTGGGCTCCGGCGTCGGGGTGGGGGTGGGCTCCGCGGTCGGCGTCGGCTCCGGGGTAGGAGTGGGCTCCGGGGTGGGCGTGGGCTCCGGCGTCGGCTCAGGGGTAGGCGTCGGGTCCGGGGTCGCCGTGGTGTCGGGGGTCGGTGTCGCGGTCGGTGTCGGCTCCGGCGTCGTGTCCGGTGCGGTGACGAGGATGTCGCGCACCGTCGCGGATGGGTTGCCGCCGCGCGTCTCGTCGGCGCCCACGATGACCCCGACGCGCGGGGCGGAGACGTCCTTCTCGGTGGTCCCCGCGTCGGTCCAGGTCCTGCCGCCGTCGGTCGAGAAGGATCCGGAGATGAGGGTGCCCGAGCGCTCCAGCCGAAGCGTCACGAAGGCCGCCGTGGCCGGCGCATCGGTCTGAGCGGGCTCGCCATCCGCTTCGTCGATGAACGAGACGGTCTGCCCTCCGACACCGCTGTGATGATTGCGCGCAAGGAGCACGTAGTTGTCGTCATCGCCGTACAGGGCGATGCCCGCCTGGTGGTAGTTGGCACGAGGAGCGAAGATCAGGTTCGCATCGATGCGCGTCCAATCCCGCGGCAGGTCGCGGAACAGGCTGTTGCGCGTGTTGTTCAGGCCCTGCCAGAGATCGCCGGGGCCGGCGGTGATCTGCAGGCCCCATGAGGAGGGGGTGATCCCGACCGGCTGCTCGGTGTCCCGGGACTCGCCGGACGCGGTGCGCGCCGTGAAGTCCCAGCCGGACGCGAGCAGATCCGCTCGCGACTGCCCGCCGAAGAGGAAGGTCTCCGTCGCGAGCTCGGACGATTCGGCGACCGCTTCCGTCCGCGCGGCCGCGACGGCGATCGACGAGGGAACCAGGAGAGCCACGACGCCGAGCGTCGCGATCGCGAGGCGCGCGTGCCATCGGGCGGCACCTGACGGTGCTGCGTGCGCGGGAGCCATGCTCGATCCTCCAGACGACGGGCGAGCGGACGGGTACCGCTCGTCGGATTGTTCGCTGGGGAGCATTGCCATGCTAAGCGCTGAGCGAGCACCCTCCAAGGTGCAGAGTGGGCAGTTATGCCCACCAGGGCCGCCCGGATCCGCCCTCCTGCCGTCCGTGCCCGCTGACCGGGACCTGCCCGGGCATCCGGGATGTATCGCCGCGGCCGCCGAGAACTCCCTGTGAAGACGGAGAGGGGAGTGTCCGGCGCACGCCGGCACCCGTGAGCGGTTCCGCGGTGCGGGACGGACAAGGACGGACGATGACCGAGGTCAGGATCGACGGCGAGACGCGGCGGGATCACCGGACCCGGGTGGCCGCGGAGCGAAGGCCCCGGGACCTGACCGCCGGCGCCCCGGCGATGAGCGGCTCCCACCTCCCCTCGCTCGCGGGCGTGCGCTTCGCGGGCGGCGCGGTCGTCTTCGCGTGCCATGCGATCGTGCTGCTGCCGGATGCCGAGCCCGGGCTGCTCGGTGCCGGCATGTCGATGGTGTCGATGTTCTTCGTGCTCAGCGGCTTCATCATGGCCTGGGCGCACCGTCCCGGCGACACGGCGCGCGCCTTCTACCGGCGCCGCTTCGCCCGCATCTACCCGGCCTACTTCGTGGCGGTGACGGCCGCGATCGTCGTGTCGCTCGTGTACGCCGGCTTCTCGCCGCTCAATCTCCTGCCGTACACGCTGATCCAGGCGTGGTTCCCCGACCCGATGGCGCACTTCGCGGCCAACGCGGTGTTCTGGAGCCTCTCCTGCGAGGCCTTCATGTACGCGATCTTCCCGTTCGTCGCGATCCTGCTGCATCGCGCCTCCGCCCGCCTCCTGTGGGGCCTCGCCGCCACATGCACCGCGCTCGCCGTGGTCATCGGCGTCGTCGCCACTTTCCTGTGGGGCGACCCGGTGGTCCAGTGGTTCGTCTACGTCTTCCCGCCGATGCGCGTGCCCGAGTTCCTGCTGGGCGTCGCCCTGGGCTTCCTCGCGCGCAAGGGACTGCGGGTGCGCATGCCGGTGTGGCTGGCGACCGTGTTCGCCGTGCTGGCCGTGATGGGCGCCTCGTTCGCGCCCCCGGGACTGCAGATCATCGCGGTGACGATCGTGCCGCTGACGCTCATGATCCTGGCGCTCGCGACGTCCGACATCGAGGAGCGGCGCTCGTTCTTCTCGCACCCCGTCTCCGTGATGCTCGGCAGCTGGTCGTTCTCGTTCTACCTGCTGCACGGCATGATCCTCGCCTGGATGATCCTGCTCGCGGACGTGCTCGAGCTGCCGCTCGTGCTGGGCGCCGTGCTCGCCTTCCCTGCGTCGCTCGTGGCGTCGTGGCTGATGTACGAGTTCGTCGAGCGCCGCTTCGCGCGCCTGCTCCGGCCGCGCGTGCGGGCGCCGCGCCTGCCCGCGACCCTGGCGGTGTCGTCCGCGACGTGAGGATGCCCGCACTGCGGGCCGCGAAGGACCGCGCCACCGGTGCGACGCCCCGGTGACGCGGTTCTTCTCTCGCGTCCGACGCGCCTCACCGGAACGGTCGACGGCGGTATCGCGTCGGGCGGTCCACACCGCGGTGGGCAGCCGGTAAGAGATCGCCGGCGCGACCCCCAGCGGGGTCCGCGCCGGCGATCCGGCGTCTCAGGCGGTGGCGACCCGCGTCGAGCCGTCGCGCTCCCAGCGCACCCTCGCACTCGTCGCGCGGCGGCGGGCGAGAAGCGCGAACGCCGCGTAGACGGCGGCGTCCCACGCGTGGGAGGCGCTCGTGGCGGTGCGCAGCAGCTCGCGGGCCGTCGAGTCGCCCGTGTCGACCCCCTGCTGCGCGGGGCCGCGACGCACGCGGACGAGCGTGTCGAGCAGGGCCGGAGCCGTGAGCGGCACGCGCACGCGCACGGGCGCGAGCGGGGGGATCCGCTTCTCCACGGGCCGCACGCGTCGGTCGACGTAGACGTCGTCGGCCGTGACGGGAGGGATCGGCGTCACCCGCGCGGCGCCCTCGCGCGTCAGGGCGTAGACGCCCGCGCCCCACAGCGCGGTCGACATCGCGGGCATGCGCGAGCGCGCACGGTAGTACGAGCGCACCCACGGATCCGTCCGCGCCAGGTCGTACTCGAAGGGCGGGCGGCCGCCGACCGCGCCCGGCGCACGCAGCGCCCGCACCAGCCCCGGGATCGCGGCCGACGACAGCTCGATGTCCGCGTCCAGCACCAGCACGGGCCGCGCGGTGGTGCGCGCGATGCCGGCGTTGATGGCGTTGGGCTTGGACCCCTCGGCGAGCTCCACGACGCGCACGCCCGGGAAGGTGCTCGCGCGCGCCGCCGTGTCGTCCGTGCAGCCGTTGCACACGACGACGACCTCGAGGGATCCGGCGGCGGCGGGCTCGGCGAGGCGCGAAAGAGTTCGCTCGATCACCGCGGCCTCGTCGAACGCGGGGATGACGATCGCCGCCTGCGGCGACCCCGGGCCGCGCCAGGTCGCGGCCGGCAGGTCGTGCCAGCCGCGCTCGTCGCGCAGGACGCCGAGCAGGCGTCGGTGGCGCGCGGATCGCGGCGCGCGGATCGCCGCACCCACCGTCACCGCGGCGCGGTACGACGCGGCGCGGCGCGGGGCGTGCTTGCGCACGTAGCGCACGCGATTGACCTCCAGCAGCGCCTCGAGCGCGGGGGAGGATCCGGATCCGCCCTGGCTGTGCGCCACGACCGCGTCCGGCACGTAGCGCACGGTCAGCCCGGCCTCGCGCACGCGGCGCAGGACGTCGGTCTCCTCGGAGTACAGGAAGAAGCGCTCATCCCATTCGCCGACCGCGGCCGCGGCGCGCTCCGAGAACAGCACGGCGGCGCCCGTCGCCCAGTCGACGTCCTGTTCGCGCCCGTACGCCCGCGGGTCGCGCACGCACTCGGACAGCGCGGCGGGTCGCCCCGGCCACAGCGGTCCGAGCACGGCGTCGCCCAGCGCGCGCAGCACCGCGGGCTCGCGGAAGAGCGAGAACGACGTCGCGCCGGTCTCGTCCACGATGCGGGGCACGACCGCACCGCGACCGGGATCGGCGCGCAGCCGTTCCAGCAGCGTGCGCAGGACGCCCGCGTGCACGCGCAGATCCGGATTCAGGATCAGCACCGACTCCGCATCGCCGACGTACTGAAGGCCCACGTTGATTCCGCCTGCATAGCCGAGGTTGCCGTGCGTCGGCACCGCGATCACGTCCGGGTGCGCGCGCGCCACGCGGAGCGTGGCGTCGTCCGGCGAGTTGTCGGCGATGATCACGCGGAGCGAGACGTCCCGCGCCTCCGCACGCAGTCCCTGGATCAGCGGACCCAGGTGCGCGGCGCTGCCGTAGGTCACGACGACCGCGGCGACCTCGACCCGGCCGGTCAGGGCGAAGCGGCCCTCGTCCGGCTCACGCATGCTGCGGGACGCCCAGCGCGGCCCCGCGCAGCGCCGGGCGGGCCGAGCGGCGCAGCGCGAGGTACGCGGGCGGGCCCTGCACGAGATAGCGGTTCGCCAGTCGGCGCGGCTCCAGCATCAGGCGCCACGCCCACTCGAGGCCGGCTCGGGAGATCCAGCCCGGCGCACGCGCGACGCGGCCCGCGAGGAAGTCGACCACGGCGCCGAACGCCAGCAGCACGCCGGCTCCCGAGCGCGCGCCGTACTGCTCGATCCACTGCTCCTGACGCGGTTTGCCGAGGCACACGAGCAGGATGTCGGGACCGGCCGCGCGGATCTCCTCGGCGACCTGTGCGGCGCCGTCGGCGGTCGCGAGCTGCTCGCGCGGCGGCGTCCAGTGCCCCGCGAAGCGCGCGCCGGGCCATTCGGTCCCGAGGCGATCCCGCAGCGGCTCGGTCACCGCCGGGTCGCCGCCCAGCACCGCGACCGACAGTCCGCGCGCCGCGGCGAGGCGCAGCACCTCGACCACGAGGTCGCTGCCGGAGAGCTTGGGGTAGGGCTGCCCGGTCTCGCGCTTCGCGTGCGCGGCGATGGGCGCGCCGTCGATGAGGTTCAGCCACTCGACGGGCCCTCCCGCGGGGGAGGCTTCGGGGTTCGTGTGGCGTCCGAAGTGGTGCAGGTGATCGAGGTTGATGGAGGCCACGGCGAGAGGCCGCGCGGGGCGGCGCTCGGCCGCCTCCGCGATGAGGTGCAGCGCGGGCTCGGCGGTGACCAGATGGATCGGCACGCCGTCGGTGTCCAGCGTCGGGATCGCTCCCGTCAGGGTGTCCATGGAGCTCATGCACTGTCAGAGACCCCAAGTCGCGCTGTGATGCATCGACGTCGCGGATTGCCGCGGCCGGTGCGAGATCCCTCAGACTCCCGGGGCCAGGGGAGCGAGCCGCGGGAGCGCTCGAGGTGGGCAGCGAGATGCAGGATGAGCGCCTCGCCGCCCGGGCGGCCGATGAGCTGCACGCTGACGGGATGCCCGTCGGCGAGCACCGGCACCGTGACCGCGGGCAGGCCCGCGACGTTCACGAAGCTGCTGTACGGCGCGTACTGGCACTGGCGCGTGAAGCTCAGCTCGGGCTCGTCCTGCGCGAACCAGCCGAGCGGCTGCGGCGGCAGCGCGAGCGCGGGCGTCAGCACGGCGTCGAACCCGTCGAAGGCGGTGATCGTGGCGCGCTCGAACGCGGTCGCGTCGGCGTACGCCTCCAGCAGCCGCGCGGCGCCGAGCGCGCGCCCCTCGCGGATGAGCCAGGCCGTGACGGGCTCGACCTCGTCCAGCCGCTCGTCCGGCACGGGGATGCGCGCCGCCGATGCGCGCCACAGCGTCATGAACATGTCGCCGTAGCCCGTCGGGCGCCACGCGGCGTCCTCGATGTCGTGACCGGCGCCCGCCAGCACGCGGACCGCCTCGTCGAGCGCGCCTCGGGCGCTCGGGTCGAGGCGGATGTCCATGGTCTCCTCCCACGGCGACGTCGTCGTGACGCCGAGCCGCAGCTGCCCCGGCAGCACGCGCGACGCCTCGGAGATCTGACTGTCGCCGGTCGCCCGGGTCGCGTACGGGTACGGTCCCGCCGCGAGCACGTCGAGCAGCATCGCTGCATCGTCCACCGTGCGCGCGATCGAGCCGGCGACCGCGAGCCCTCCGGGGGAGTCGAGTCCCGACCCGGCGGGCACGCGCCCGCGCGACGGCTTCACGCCGACCACGCCCACCGTCGCGGCCGGGATCCGGATCGAGCCCCCGCCGTCCGACGCGGGCGCCGCCGGCAGCAGGCCCGCCGCGACCGCGACGGCCGCGCCGCCGCTCGAGCCGCCCGCGCCGTTCTCCGGATCCCACGGGTCCCGCGCGGGAGATCCGATCCGCGTCTCGGTGAAGCCCGTCAGCCCGAACTCCGGCGTGCTCGTCTTGCCCAGGCTGATGGCTCCGGCGTCGTCGAGCACCTTCGCGAGCGGGTCGGATCGCTCGGGCACGTGATCGGCGAACGCCCGCGACCCGTACCGGGTCGGCACGCCTTCGCGCGCCGTCAGGTCCTTGTCGGCGAGGGGCACGCCCCACAGCGGCGGCGTCTCCGTCGGGGGAGCGCCGAGCGCCGCCGCGCGCTCGCGGGCCGCGTCGGCCGTCACCTCGGCGAACGCCCCCAGCCGCTCGTGCGCCTCGGCGCGCGCCAGGAAGTACGCGGTCGCCTCGACCGGCGTCACGTCGCCGTCGCGCAGCGCGGCAGCGAGTGCGCGCAGTCCCAGTTCGTGCAGCTCGGCCATCGTCAGATCATGTACTCGGGCGCCATCAGCACGCGCCGGGTGTCCTCGTCCGTCGCCCGCGGGCGGGCCTTGGCCGGCACGCCGACCACGACGCTGTACGGCGGCGCGTCCTTGGTCACGACGGCGTTCGCCCCCACGGCGCTGTGCGCGCCGATCGTGACGGGGCCGAGGATCTTGGCCCCGGCACCGACCGCGACGCCGTCGCCGAGGGTGGGGTGCCGCTTGCCCGGGGACATCGTCGTGCCGCCGAGGGTGACGCCGTGGTAGAGCATCACGTCGTCGCCGATCTCGGCCGTCTCGCCGATCACGACGCCCATGCCGTGGTCGATGAAGAAGCGCCGCCCGATGCTCGCTCCCGGGTGGATCTCGATCCCGGTGAGCCAGCGCGTGAGCTGCGATCCCGCGCGCGCGACGAAGCGGAAGCCGCGACGCCACAGCGCGTGGTTCACCCGGTGCGCCCACACGGCGTGCAGCCCGGGGTAGAGCGACGCGATCTCGAGGAAGCCGCGCGCCGCCGGATCACGACGGCGCGCGGCTTCGACATCCTCGCGGACGTGCAATCCCATGCGGACGAGCCTAGGTCAGGCCTCTTCCCGCAGGTCCTCGAACAGCGCCGTCGAGATGTAGCGCTCACCCGTGTCGGGGACGATCACGACGATCTTCTTGCCGGCGTTCTCCGGGCGCTTGGCGAGCTGCACGGCAGACCACACCGCGGCGCCGGCGGAGATGCCGGCAAGGATGCCCTCGCCCGAGGCGAGCGCGCGCGAGGTCGCGAGCGCGTCCTCGAACTCCACGGTGACGACCTCGTCGTACACGTCGGTGTCGAGGATCGGCGGCACGAAGTTGGGCCCGATGCCCTGGATCTTGGCCGGTCCGGGGGTGCCCGTCGACAGCAGCGGCGACGCGGTCGGCTCGACCGCGACGACGGTGACGTCCGGCTTGCGTGACTTCAGCACCTGCCCGACGCCCGTGATCGTGCCGCCCGTGCCGATGCCGGCGACGAAGATGTCGACCTCGCCGTCGGTGTCCCGCCAGATCTCCTCGGCCGTCGTGCGGCGGTGGATCTCGGGGTTCGCCGCGTTCGCGAACTGTTTCGCCAGGATCGCGCCCGGCGTCTCGGCGACGATCCTCTCCGCCTCGGCCAGCGCCAGCTTCATGCCGCCGGTCGGGTCCGTCAGGATGAGCTCGGCGCCGAAGGCCTTCAGCAGCACGCGGCGCTCCTTCGACATGGAGGCCGGCATGGTCAGGATCACCTTGTAGCCGCGCGCCGCACCCACGAGCGCGAGGGCGATGCCCGTGTTGCCGCTCGTCGACTCGACGATCGTGCCGCCCGGCTTGAGCTCGCCCGAGGCCTCCGCCGCGTCAATGATCGCGATGCCGAGGCGATCCTTGACCGACGAGCCGGGGTTGAAGTACTCGAGCTTGGCGTACACCTCGGCGCCGGCGTCCTCGGTGACGCGGTTCAGCTTCACGAGCGGCGTGTTGCCGAACGCGGTGGTGATGTCTGCGTGGACACCGGACATGACGGTTCTCCTCGTTCAGGGTGGGCCCGGACGTCGGGCGGGCCGGGGCGACGGCGGATCCTGCCCGCCACGCACCAGCGTATTGCGCGAGCGGGCCCCGGCGAGCGCGTGTGACGCGCGCGGATTAGGCTGTCTGCTCATGACCGCCCTGCACCCCGCCGAGGAGCTGCACGACTCTCGCGCCCTGCGCGACGTGCTTCGTGCCGCGGCCGGTCGCCTCGCCGAGGCCGGCGTGCCCGATCCGCAGGTCGACGCCGAGCTGCTGCTGGCGCACCTTCGCGATCAGAGCCGCGGCGAGGTGCAGACGGGCGTCATCCGCGGCGACGAGCTCACGGCCGACGAGGTCGCCGCGTACGAGGAGCTCGTCGCGCGACGCGCCGCGCGGGAGCCGCTGCAGCACATCACCGGGGTCGCGTACTTCCGCCACCTGGAGCTCGCGGTCGGGCCCGGCGTGTTCGTGCCGCGCCCCGAGACCGAGTCCGTGGCGCAGCTCGCGATCGACGCGCTGCGCGCCGCCGGATCGCCCGAGCCGGTGGGCGTCGACCTCGGCACGGGCAGCGGGGCGATCGCGCTCTCTCTGGCGACGGAGGTGCCGCACGCGCGGATCCACGCGGCGGAGAACTCGGCCGCCGCGTTCGTCTGGACCCGCGAGAACCATCGCCGCGTGGGGGCTCCGAACCTGCGCCTGGCGTTCGTGGATCTCGCCGTGGCGTTCCCCGAGCTCGACGGCACGGTCGACGTCGTCGTGTCGAATCCGCCGTACGTCCCGGACGACGCCGTGCCGCGCGACCCGGAGGTGCGCCTGCACGATCCGCACGCCGCGCTGTACGGCGGGCCGGACGGCCTCGACGTCGTGCGCGAGCTGAGCCGCGTCGGCATGCGCCTGCTGCGCCCGGGCGGGCTGCTCGTGATCGAGCACGGCGAGCTGCAGGGACGCGCGATCCGCGACCTGCTGGGGGAGGCAGGATGGCGCGCCGCCGCCACGCATCCCGACCTGACCCGCCGCGACCGGACGACGACCGCGATCCGGCCGTAGCCCGCCGCCGCCGGATCAGTACGCGCCGCGCGGCCGCAGGACCGCCCCCACCGTCTGCAGCATGAGCTGGAGGTCGCGCGCGATGGAGCGGTTCTCGACGTAGTGCAGATCGAGCGAGACGCCGCGCTCCCAGCCGAGGTCGCTGCGCCCGCCGACCTGCCATGGGCCGCTGATGCCCGGCTTGATGTACAGCCGGCGCCGCTCGTCCTCGGCGTATACGGCGACCTCCGACGGCAGAGCGGGGCGCGGGCCGATCACGCTCATGTCGCCCGCCAGCACGTTCCAGAACTGCGGCAGCTCGTCGAGCGAATACTTGCGCAGGATGCGCCCCACCCGCGTGACGCGCGGGTCGTGATGGATCTTGAACATCGGGCCCGCGGCCTCGTTCGCCGTGATCAGCGCGGCCCTGTCCCGCTCGGCGCTCGCCGTCATGGAACGGAACTTGAGCATGGGGAAGAGCCTGCCGCCCTCGCCCACGCGGTCCTGGCGGAAGAACACCGGCCCCGCGGAGTCGAGACGGATCGCGAGCGCGATCGGCACCGTCAGGATCGAGATCGGGATCAGCGCGATCGTCGCGACGACGACGTCCACCACGCGCTTGGCGGCGCGGCGGGCGTCGTACACGGGCTGGGCGACGCGCAGCAGCGGCACGTCGCCGCCCCAGTGCATGCGCAGACGCGGAGCCGAGACCTCGGCGATGCCGGGCCACACCACGATCTCGTCGACCGTGCCCTCCAGCGCCCACGCGAGGCGACGCAGGAGGTGCGGGCCCGCGGGCACGCGCGCCACGATCACGGTGTCGGCACGCAGCGACGTGGCGGCGTCGACGGTCCGGCGCAGGGCGGCCGACCCGTCCTCGCGCCCCATGAGTGCGGCGTCGTCCCACATGACGCTGCCGCACACGCGGATCTGCTCCGACCGGGACAGCGCCTCGGTGAGCGAGGAGACCTCGTCCGCCGCGCCGATCACGATCGCGCGCGTGAGGTGCTCGCCCACGCGCAGCTGCGCGGACAGGCGGCGTCGCCACAGCGAGCGCACGGCTCCCAGGCCGACCAGCGTGGCGGGCGCGACGGCGAGCAGCGGCGCGAGCCATGCGACGTCGACGATCGCCGAGGGCAGCGCCGAGAGCATCACCGTGACGACGGCGAGCGCGCCGAGGGCGGCTCCGCTGGCCATCGCGACGCGGATGAGCTCGCGCGAGAGCGGCAGCAGCGGGTCGCGCGAGCGCGACGCGGCCAGGCACAGCCACCATCCGATCGCCGCGATGCCGAGGGGGAGGAGCGCGTCGACGCTCGCTTCGATCGAGGCGACGACGCCCCACGTCGTGGCGAGCACCGCCGTGTCTCCCGCGAGCACCAGTCGCCGGTGGACGGCCTCGCGATGACGGCGTCGTGCCAGCGACGGGGCCGTCGCCGGGGCCGCCAGCCCCGGGAGGATCCCGGAGCCGGCGTCCGACGGCTCCGGTGCCGCGACGAGTGGAGCGACCGGAGCCGCGGGGCGGCCCAGAAGCGGACGGGGTGCATCGATCGTGGTCATCGGGCGATCCTCAGGTCCTGTTCTTGGTCGGGTCGTCCGCCACCGGGAACGGATCGCCTCCCCGCCGGTGCAGGGCCCGCGCATCCGTGACGGACGTGTTGCGCTGACGCAGAGGAGTGGAGCCTCATCCGCGTGATACACGCCGGACAGCGGCGTCCGCCGCTGTCCGGACGGCGGGAGAGCGTGCGGCGAGGACGGCCGGGAACCCGCGGAGGGAAGCAGACAGGCGATGCAAATAGAATCGTGCCGATGTCCTCCCCCCTCTTCGACTGCAGCGACGGGGCCGAGCTGCTCTCCGGCATGCGTCAGGCGCGCCAGGCGATCGCGCGCGGCCACCTCATCGTGATGCCGACGGACACCGTCTACGGCGTCGCGGCCGACGCCTTCGACGCGCAGGCCGTGCAGCGGCTGCTGGATGCGAAGGGCCGCGGCCGGCAGCAGCCGCCGCCCGTGCTGGTGTCGGGCGTCGACGCCATGCGCGCGCTCGTCGAGGAGATGCCCGAGCCGGTCGAGCGCCTCGTCGAGCGCTTCTGGCCGGGCGGGCTGACGATCGTCCTCCCGGCGCAGCCGTCGCTGTCGTGGGACCTCGGCGAGACGAAGGGCACGGTCGCCGTGCGGATGCCGGATCACCGGATCGCCCTCGAGCTGCTGACCGAGACCGGCCCGCTCGCCGTGTCGAGCGCGAACCTCACGGGGCAGCCCGCGGCCGTGACGGGCGACGGCGCGCGCGACATGCTCGGAGACAGCGTCGCGGTGTACCTCGACGACGGTCCCTCGCGGACGGGCGTCGCCTCCACGATCGTCGACGCGACCGCGCTCGTCGGCCCGCGGGACGACGAGCCCCGCGTGCGCGTCCTGCGCGACGGCGCCGTGTCGCGCGACGAGCTGCGCGAGGTGCTGGGCGACCTGCTCGAGCCCTCGGACGACGACGGCCCCGCGCCCGCGGCGCACGAGTCCGCGCCGACGGCGCCCGACGAAGAGCCCGCGTGAGGCAGTACCTCTTCACGATCCTGCTCACGGCGGCGCTCACGACGGCGCTCGCCTGGGCGGTGTGGCGCCTGAGCATGCGCTACAAGCTGTACCCCGGCATCCGCGAGCGCGACGTGCACAAGACCCCGACACCGAGGCTCGGCGGCATCGCGATCTTCCTCGCGATCGTCACGGTCGTGCTGGTGTCCGCGTCGAATCCGTTCTTCCAGATCTTCTGGGTCGATTCGCGCGCCGTGTGGGCGATCCTGGCCGCCTCCCTGCTGATCGTGGTCGTGGGCGTCGCGGACGACCTGTGGGACCTCGACTGGACGATCAAGCTCGGCGCGCAGTTCCTCGCCGCGGGCGTGATCGCCGTCGGCGGCGGGCTGCAGATCTACGCCGTGCCGATCGGCGGCATGACGATCTTCTCCAGCTGGGTGAGCATCGTCCTGACGATGTTCTCGATCGTCGTCGTGATGAACGCGGTGAACTTCATCGACGGTCTGGACGGCCTCGTCGCGGGCGTCTGCCTGATCGCGAACGGCGTCTTCTTCGTCTACACGTACATCCTCACGCGGGACACCCAGACGACGAACTCGAGCCTCGCGACGTTCCTCGCCGCCGCCATGATCGGCGCCTGCGCGGGGTTCCTCGTGCTCAACTGGAAGCCCGCCAAGCTGTTCATGGGCGACTCCGGCGCGCTCCTGCTGGGGCTGCTGATGGCGACCTCGACGATCGTCGTCACGAGTCAGATCCCGCCCTCCGCGCTCGACCCGCAGGACGGCATCGGGCGCTCGCAGCTGTTCGGCGCGTTCCTGCCCACCCTGCTGCCGCTCGTCGTCGTGCTGCTGCCGCTGGCCGACTTCGGCCTCGCCGTGCTGCGGCGCACGCGCGCCGGCAGGTCGCCGTTCTCGCCCGACCGCAAGCACCTCCACCACCGCATGCTCGACCTCGGCCACAGCGACCGCGACGCCGTGCTGATCTTCTACGCGTGGACGGCCGTGATCTCGCTCGCGGTCCTGCTGATGTACCTCGCCTCGCGCGAGAACTGGCCGGGGGAGTACTGGATCGGCGTCGTGTTCGGGGTCCTGGGCGTCGCCGCGTGCCTCGTCCTGACCCTCCTGCCCACACGCCGCCCGATCGCCGACTCCGCCGAACCGCCCGCCGCACCGACCCACGCCGCCCAGGAGGCCTGATGACCACCCCGCAGCCCGCGTCCATCTCCAGCACACCGGTGCTGCGCACCGCGCTCGTCTGGGGTGCCGTCGCCACGGTCGTGATCGCGGTGGTCGGCGGCGCCATCGGCTACGCCATGGCGGGCACCGACGGCATGTTCAGCGCCCTCGCCGGTGCCGCCATCGCGGCCGTGTTCATGCTGCTGACCGCGGTCAGCATCCTCGTCGCCAACCGCTGGTTCGGCGATCAGCTCTACGTGCCGATCTTCTTCGGCATCGTGCTCGGCGGCTGGCTCCTCAAGCTCGTGCTGTTCATCGTCGCGCTGCTGATCCTGCGCGGGCAGCCCTGGATCGTGCCCGGTGTCTTCTTCGTCGCGCTCGTCGTGAGCGTCGTCGCCTCGCTCGCGATCGACGGCATCGCGATGTTCCGCTCGCGCGCCCCGTACGTCGATGTGAAGCTGCCAGGGGAGGACGCTCCCGGCGACGACGGCGAGACCCGCTGAGCAGGTTTTCGACGCGGCGTAGAAGCGCCCGAAACTTTGATAGGCTGAGCGAGTTCCTGCCGATTCCCCCGCGGATGCCGATGGTGACATCGGGACGGCAGATGACGACTTCCTGCCCCTCCCGGTCCTCATGCCGGAGCTATGAAGCCGGAGCCACACGTTGACTCAAGCCGCGATGCTGATCGCCTCTGCCGAATCGAGCGATGGCGCGTTCCACCCGCCGTCCATCACCGACTTCTTCCCGCCGGCGATCTTCCAGCTCGGGTTCCTCGAGTTCACGCGCATCAATGCGGCGCAGCTGCTCGCGACCGCCGTCCTGGTCATCCTGCTGATCGTCGGCACGCGCAACATGCGCGTCGTGCCCGGCCGCCTGCAGAGCATCGTCGAGATGGGCCTCGACTTCGTCCGCGTGAACATCGCGCACGACATCCTGGGTCGCAAGGACGGAAACCGCTTCCTGCCGCTGCTGACCACGATGTTCTTCATGATCCTGTTCATGAACCTGACGGGCATCATCCCCGGCATCAACATCGCGGGCACGAGCGTCATCGCGGTGCCGCTGCTGCTGGCGGTCATCTCGTACGTGACGTTCATCTACGCGGGCATCAAGAAGAGCCCCGGCAACTTCTTCAAGAACTCGCTGTTCCCGGCGGGCGTCCCCGCGGCGCTGTACATCATCGTGACGCCGCTCGAGTTCCTGTCGACCTTCATCATCCGCCCCGTCACGCTGACGCTGCGACTGCTGATGAACATGATCGTCGGCCACCTGATGCTGGTGCTGTTCTTCTCGGCCACGCACTTCTTCTTCTTCACCGCAGGCGGATGGTGGGCGCCCCTGGGCGTCGGCACGCTCGCCTTCGGTCTCGCCTTCACCCTGTTCGAGGTCCTGGTGGCATTCCTCCAGGCCTACGTCTTCACGATCCTCACCGCGGTCTACATCCAGCTCGCGGTTGCGGAAGAGCACTGACGGTCCGCCACACGGCGCACCGCCTAACCGAAAGGAAAAATCCGTGGACGCTACTACGGTTCTCGCCAACGTGTACGGCTCGATCGCGACGGTCGGCTACGGTCTCGCCGCCATCGGCCCGGCCATCGGCGTGGGCATCGTCGTCGGCAAGACCATCGAGTCCGTGGCCCGCCAGCCCGAGCTCGCCGGTCGTCTGCAGGTTCTGATGTGGATCGGTATCGCCTTCACCGAGGCCCTCGCGTTCATCGGCATCGCGACCGGCTTCATCTTCGGCTACGCCCCCGTCCAGTAATCCACTGCTGCTGACACGTAAGGAGACAGGATGCTGAACGCTCTTGTCACGCTTGCCGCGGAGGAGTCCCACGAGACTCCGAATCCGCTGGTGCCGGCGGTCTACGACATCATCTGGTCGCTCGTCTGCTTCCTCGTCATCCTGTTCGTGGTGTGGAAGGTCGCTCTGCCGCGCCTGACCGCCATGCTCGACGCGCGGTCCGCCGCGATCGAGGGCAACATCGCCAAGGCCGATGAGGCGCAGCGTCAGGCCGAGGCCGCGCTCGAGGAGTACACGAAGCAGCTCGCCGACGCCCGCAAGGAGGCCGGTGACATCCGTGAGGCCGCCCGTGAGGACGGCAAGCGCATCGTCGCCGAGGCCAAGGCCAACGCGAGCACCGAGGCCGAGCGCATCACGTCGACCGCGCACACGCAGATCGAGGCCGAGCGCCAGGCCGCTCTCGTCACGCTGCGCAGCGAGGTCGGCACGCTCGCGATCGACCTGGCCGGCAACGTCATCGGCGAGACGCTGAGCGACGACCAGAAGGCGGCGGCTGTCGTCGACCGCTTCCTGGCCGACCTCGAGGCCTCCGAGAAGGCGACCAACTGATGGGCAGCGCGACCACTCAGGCCCTCGCGGCGAGCGTCTCGGCGCTCGGCGCGGCGACGGTCGACCTCGACACGGCTCGCGAGCTCTTCGCCGCCGCCCGTGCCGTCGCCGGCTCGCCGGCGCTGAGCGGCGCGCTGGCCGACCCGGCTGCGGCGCCCGAGGCCCGCAGCGCGCTCGTCACCCGGGTGTTCGGCAGCCTCTCGCCGACCACGCAGTCGCTCCTGACGACGGCCGCCGCGCAGCGGTGGTCGTCGCAGGACGAGCTCGTCGACGGCATCGAGGAGCTCGCCATCCGCTCGGCCGCCAAGGCCGACTCGGGCGACCTCGAGGGGGAGCTGTTCCGCGTCTCCCGCATCGTCGCGGAGAACCCCGAGCTCGAGCTCGCGCTCGGCAGCCGCCTCGGCGACGGCCGGGCGAAGGGCGCACTCATGCAGACGCTGCTCGGCGGCCGCACGAGCGAGGCCACGACGCTCGTCGTGTCGTCGCTGGTGCAGGAGCCGCGCGGGCGCCGCGTCCGCGGCATCCTCGCCCGTGCCATCCGCATCGTCGCCGCCCAGCGCGGCCGCACGGTGGCCACGGTCACGACGGCCGCCCCGCTCACCGCTGACCAGACCGCGCGTCTGGCCACCGCGCTCTCGCGCACCTACGGCGGCGAGGTGACGATCAGCCCGGTCGTCGACCCCTCGGTCGTCGGCGGCGTGCGCGTGCAGATCGCGGACGACGTCATCGACGGCAGCATCGCCTCGCGCCTCGCGGACGTGCGCCAGAAGCTCGCGGGCTGACCTCACAACTTTGCCGCCCGTTGCCCATTCGGACGTGCGGACTCACTTGGGGATCGAAGATCCCACAACATGAAGGAAGACAATGGCAGACATCACGATCAGCCCCGACGTCATCCGTGACGCGCTGAAGGACTTCGTCGCCGCCTATGAGCCCACCGGCGATGCGGCGACCGAGGTCGGCACCGTCATCGACGCGGCAGACGGCATCGCCCACGTCGAGGGCCTGCCGGGCGTCATGGCCAACGAGCTCGTCCGCTTCGCCGACGGCACGCTGGGCCTCGCCCAGAACCTCGACGAGCACGAGATCGGCGTCGTCGTGCTCGGCGAGTTCGCCGGCATCGAGGAGGGCCAGCAGGTCACCCGCACGGGCGAGGTGCTCTCGGTCCCCGTGGGCGAGGGCTACCTCGGCCGCGTGATCGACCCGCTCGGCAACCCGATCGACGGTCTCGGCGAGATCACCGGCATCGAGGGCCGCCGCGCCCTCGAGCTGCAGGCTCCCGGCGTCATGATGCGCAAGTCGGTGCACGAGCCGATGCAGACGGGCATCAAGGCGATCGACGCCATGATCCCGGTCGGCCGTGGTCAGCGTCAGCTCATCATCGGCGACCGCCAGACCGGCAAGACCGCGATCGCGATCGACACGATCATCAACCAGAAGTCGAACTGGGAGTCGGGCGACCCGACCAAGCAGGTGCGCTGCATCTACGTCGCCATCGGTCAGAAGGGCTCGACCATCGCCTCGGTGAAGGGCGCCCTCGAGGAGGCCGGCGCGATGGAGTACACCACCATCGTCGCGGCCCCCGCGTCCGACCCGGCCGGCTTCAAGTACCTCGCCCCGTACACCGGCTCGGCCATCGGCCAGCACTGGATGTACGACGGCAAGCACGTCCTGATCGTGTTCGACGACCTGTCGAAGCAGGCCGAGGCGTACCGCGCCGTGTCGCTGCTGCTGCGCCGCCCGCCGGGCCGCGAGGCGTACCCCGGTGACGTCTTCTACCTGCACTCGCGTCTGCTCGAGCGCTGCGCGAAGCTCTCGGACGAGCTCGGCGCCGGCTCGATGACGGGTCTGCCGATCATCGAGACCAAGGCGAACGACGTCTCGGCGTACATCCCGACCAACGTGATCTCGATCACGGACGGCCAGATCTTCCTGCAGTCCGACCTGTTCAACGCCAACCAGCGTCCCGCGGTCGACGTGGGCATCTCGGTCTCGCGAGTCGGCGGTGACGCGCAGCTGAAGCACATCAAGAAGGTCTCCGGCACGCTGAAGCTCGAGCTCGCCCAGTACCGCTCGCTGGAGGCGTTCGCGATGTTCGCGTCCGACCTCGACGCCGCGTCGCGTCGTCAGCTGGCCCGTGGTGCGCGCCTGACCGAGCTGCTGAAGCAGCCGCAGTACTCGCCGTACCCGGCCGAGGAGCAGGTCGTCTCGATCTGGGCCGGCACGAACGGCAAGCTCGACACGATCGAGGTCGAGGACGTGCTGCGCTTCGAGGCCGAGCTGCTCGACCACCTGCGTCGCAACACGACGATCCTCAACACGCTGCGCGACAGCGGCAAGCTCGAGGACGACACCGTCGCCGAGATGGAGAAGGCGATCGACGCCTTCGTGCTCGAGTTCCAGGGCGGCAAGGGCGTTCACCTCGGTGCGCCGGGCCACGAGGAGCACAGCGCGGCCGATGTCGCCGACGTCGACCAGGAGAAGATCGTCAAGGGCCGCCGGGCGTAAGCCCGTCGGAGACGACGCATCATGGGAGCAAAGCTCAGGGAGTACAAGCAGAAGATCTCTTCTGCTCAGACGACCAAGAAGATCACGAAGGCGATGGAGCTCATCGCGGCTTCGCGCATCCAGAAGGCGATGGCGCGCGTGCGCGCGTCGGAGCCCTTCTCCCGCGCGGTGACGCGGGCGGTCTCGGCGGTCGCCACGCACACCGACATCGACCACCCGCTCACGCGGGAGCCGGAGTCGCTGACGCGCTCGGCGATCCTGATCCTCAGCTCCGACCGGGGACTCGCGGGTGCCTTCAACTCGCAGGTCATCCGCGAGGCGATGGAGCTCGCCGAGCTCCTGCGCTCGCAGGGCAAGGACGTCGTGTTCTACCTGTTCGGCCGCAAGGCCGTCGGCTACTTCCAGTTCCGCGGCATCACCGCGGAGGCGGAGTGGACGGGTGACGCGGACGTGCCGGCCTTCGCGACCGCCGAGGAGATGTCGCAGGCGCTGCTCGAGGCCTACGAGAAGGACAACGCCGACGGGGGCGTGGACGAGATCCACGTCGTGTACAACCGCTTCGTCAGCATGATGACCCAGGAGCCGGTGCAGATCCGCCTGCTCCCGCTCGAGGTCGTCGAGGGCGCGGACGACGCGGACGCGAGTGGCGAGGTCTACCCGCTGTACGAGTTCGAGCCCGACGCCACCGTCGTCCTCGACCGGCTGCTGCCGGTGTACATCCAGAGCCGCATCTTCAACGCGCTGCTGCAGTCGGCCGCCGCCAAGCAGGCCGCGACGCAGAAGGCGATGAAGTCGGCCAGCGACAACGCCGACAAGCTCATCACCGACTACACCCGCCTGCGCAACAACGCGCGTCAGGCCGAGATCACGCAGCAGATCGCCGAGATCGTCGGCGGTGCCGACGCCCTGGCGTCCTGATAGACGTTCTGAAAAAGAGAGAGACGAAATGACTGTCATCGAGACCGCGGTCGTCGGTCGGGTCGCCCGCGTGACGGGTCCCGTCGTCGACATCGAGTTCCCGCACGACGCGATCCCCGAGGTCTACAACGCGCTCAAGACGACAATCGTCATGGGCGAGGAGGCCACCGAGATCACGCTCGAGGTCGCGCAGCACCTCGGCGACGACATGGTGCGCGCCATCTCGCTGAAGCCGACGGACGGCATGGTCCGCGGCCAGGAGGTGCGCGACACCGGCGCCCCCATCTCGGTGCCGGTCGGCGACGTGACCAAGGGCAAGGTCTTCAACGTCACCGGCGAGGTGCTGAACCTCCCGAGCGGCGAGGCCATCGAGGTCACCGAGCGCTGGCCCATCCACCGCAAGGCGCCGAACTTCGACCAGCTCGAGTCGAAGACCACGATGTTCGAGACGGGCATCAAGGTGATCGACCTGCTCACCCCGTACGTGCAGGGTGGAAAGATCGGCCTCTTCGGCGGTGCGGGCGTCGGCAAGACCGTCCTCATCCAGGAGATGATCCAGCGCGTCGCGCAGGACCACGGTGGTGTGTCGGTGTTCGCCGGCGTCGGCGAGCGCACGCGTGAGGGCAACGACCTGATCCACGAGATGGAGGAGGCGGGCGTCTTCGACAAGACCGCGCTCGTCTTCGGTCAGATGGACGAGCCGCCGGGGACGCGTCTGCGCGTCGCGCTGTCGGCCCTGACGATGGCCGAGTACTTCCGCGACGTGCAGAAGCAGGACGTGCTGCTGTTCATCGACAACATCTTCCGCTTCACGCAGGCGGGCTCCGAGGTGTCGACCCTGCTGGGCCGCATGCCCTCCGCCGTGGGCTACCAGCCGAACCTCGCGGACGAGATGGGCGTGCTCCAGGAGCGCATCACCTCGACGCGCGGCCACTCGATCACCTCGCTGCAGGCGATCTACGTGCCGGCCGACGACTACACCGACCCGGCGCCGGCGACCACGTTCGCGCACCTCGACGCCACGACGGAGCTCTCGCGTGAGATCGCGTCGAAGGGTCTGTACCCGGCCGTCGACCCGCTGACGTCGACCAGCCGCATCCTCGACCCGCGCTACATCGGCGAGGACCACTACCGCGTGGCCACCTCCGTGAAGCAGATCCTGCAGAAGAACAAGGAGCTGCAGGAGATCATCGCGATCCTCGGTGTCGACGAGCTGTCGGAAGAGGACAAGATCGTCGTCGCCCGCGCGCGCCGCATCCAGCAGTTCCTCTCGCAGAACACCTACATGGCGAAGAAGTTCACGGGTGTCGAGGGTTCGACCGTTCCGATCAAGGAGACGATCGAGTCGTTCGACGCGATCGTGAAGGGCGACTTCGACCACGTGGCCGAGCAGGCGTTCTTCAACGTGGGCGGCATCGGCGACGTCGAGGCGAACTGGGCACGCATTCAGAAGGAGAACAGCTGACCATGGGTCTGCAGGTCACCCTGGTCTCCGCCGAGGAGGAGGTCTGGACGGGCGAGGCGAGCCTCGTGGTCGCCAAGACCATCGAGGGTGAGATCGGCTTCATGCAGGGTCACGAGCCCATGCTCGCCATCCTCGCCGAGGGCCAGGTCCGCATCACCGAGCCCTCGGGCAACAAGGTCATCGCGGACGCGCGCGACGGCTTCGTGTCGATGGAGAACAACCGCCTCACGGTCGTCGCGGGCAACGCGGCGCTGAGCTCCTGACCACGATCCTCCTGCCCCCTTCGGAGACGAAGCGGGCAGGCGGATCGGACGCGCCACTCGATTTCGACGGCCTCGCGCTGCCGGTGCTCGCACCGCAGCGCGAGGCCGTCGTCGCGTCCCTGGTGGCGCTGTCGGCCGATCCGGATCACGCGGCCCGGGTTCTCAAGCTCTCCGCGCGCCAGTTCGGCGAGATCGCCGTGAACGCCGCCGTGCGCTCCGCGCCCACCATGCCGGCGATCGACCGCTACACGGGCGTGCTGTTCGACGCACTCGACGCCGGATCGCTCGACGAGGGCGCGCGAGCCTGGCTGGGCGAGCACGCCCTCATCCAGACCGCTCCGCTCGGGCCGGTCGGCGCGCTCGATCCGATCCCGTCGTACCGGCTCGCCGCCGGCGCATCGCTGCCGGGCGTGGCGCCGCTCAAGCGGATGTGGGCGGATCCGGTGCGCGCGGCCTTCGCCGCGCTGCCGGGGCTCGTGATCGACCTGCGCTCGGAGGCGTACGCGGCGCTCGGACCGATTCCGGACACCGTGGCGAGCACGTACGTGCGGGTCGTGTCGGAGGGTCCGGACGGTGCCGTGCGCGCGCTCAATCACTTCAACAAGCGCTCCAAGGGGCTGCTGACGCGCCGGCTCGCGCTGGACCGCCCCGACCTCCGCTCGGTCGCCGACCTCGTGGTCTGGGGCGCAGCCGTCGGAATCGTCATCCGCGGCGCGACGCGCGACGGCGAGACCGAGCTCGTCGTCGACGGATAGGGGCGGCCGCGCTGTTCAGCGAGCGCTCAGGATCGATAGCCTGGGTCCGGCGGTCGGCCCTCGGCCGCGGAAGATGGGGAGAAATATGTCTAGTGGAGATGAGCTCAGCGCCCTGCTCGCGGTGTACGCGATCCTGACGCTGGTCTTCTCGTTGGTCGGCATCATCAGCTACGTGCTGCTGGCGCTCGGACTGTCGAAGGTGTTCGAGAAGGCAGGCGTGCAGGGCAAGTGGCGCGCGTGGGTGCCGGTCTACAACATGATGGTCTTCTTCAAGCTCGGCGACCTCAGCCCGTGGCTCGTGCTGTACGGCCTGGCCGGGACCATCGTGCTGGGGTGGATCGGCATCGGCTACCTGTTCAGCCTCGCGCTCACGGTTCTCAGCTTCATCGCCGCGTACCGCATCGGCCTCAAGCTCGGTCTGAACCCGGGAATGACGGTGCTCTGGATCCTCCCGCCGATCTGGGCGCTGGTCGCCGGCTTCGGCAGCTCGGCCTGGAACCCGAACGTCCAGCCCGCGTCGTGGGCGTCGAACAACTTCATCGGCGACAACACCGTGTGGGACGGCGTGCCCACGCAGCGGACCTCGGCAGCGGGGTACGGCCAGACCGGCTACGGCCAGCAGGGCTACGGCCAGCCGGGCTACGGCCAGCAGGGCTACGGCCAGCCGGGCTACGGCCAGCCGGGCCACGGGCAGGCTCCCGGATACGGCACTCAGCCGGGTCACGAGCAGTACGGTCAGCCGGGCCAGCCCGCCTACCCCGCTCAGCCGCCGGCCGGCGCGCCGGTCCCGCCGCCCGCCCCGGGCGCGCCCGTGCCGCCTCCGGCCACGCCGCCGGCCCCTCCCGCCGCACCGCGTCCGGACGGCGACGAGCCGCCCGCCGGACCCGTGCCACCGGCTCCGCCGCGGCCGTAGTGCCCCTCGCGAACGCCCCCGCCCGATTCGGGTGGGGGCGTTCGCGCGCCCGGGTGCCGACTAGCGTGGTGGGCATGAGTGGTGTCGCGCTGCGCCGGGTCGGGAAGTCGGGTCTGCTGGTGTCCGAGGTGGGGCTCGGCTGCAACAACTTCGGTCGTCGCGGCACGACATCCGAGACCCTCGAGGGCACGCGTGCGGTGCTCGACGCCGCGATCGAGCACGGCGTCACGTTCCTGGACACGGCGGAGATGTACGGCGGGCAGGGACGCAGCGAGACGCTGATGGGCGAGGCGCTCGCCGGCCGTCGAGACCGCGTCGTGATCGCGACCAAGTTCGGGCACCACGCGGTCGACATGGGCTACGGTCCCGCCGCGGGCGCGAAGGGTTCGAGGGCCTACATCCGCCGCGCGCTCGAGGCGTCGCTCACGCGTCTGCGCACCGACTGGATCGACCTCTACCAGCTGCACACCCCCGATCCCGACACGCCCGTCGAGGAGACGATCGACGCACTCGACGATCTCGTGCGCGAGGGGAAGATCCGGTACTACGGCCACTCGAATCTGAGCGGATGGCAGATCGCCGAGGCGCACCTGACGGCGCGCGCGCGTACGCGGTCCGGGTTCGTGTCGGCGCAGAACCAGTTCTCGCTGCTCGCGCGCGACGCGGAGCGCGAGGTGCTGCCCGCCGTCCGTCGCTTCGACCTCGGCTTCTTCCCGTACTTCCCGCTCTACAACGGCCTGCTCACGGGCAAGTTCACGCGCGAGGGCGGGCCCGAGCACAGCCGCATCATGTCGCAGCGCAAGCACCTGTGGGAGACCGCGCCCTGGGATGCGCTCGACGCCTACCGGGCGTTCTGCGACGCACGCGGGATCACGATGCTGGAGGCGACGTTCGGCTGGCTGCTCTCGCAGTCGGCCGTCGCGAGCGTGATCGCCGGCGCCACCTCGCCCGAGCAGGTCGCGGCGAACGCGGCCGCAGGAGCGGCGTGGCGTCCGACCGAGGCCGAGGCCGCCGAGATCGACGGCTTCTTCCCGGCCCCCGAGGCACCCGCCATCTGACGGCAGCGGCGCGGGGCGGTGCATCGCTCCCGATAGACTGTCACTGCTTGCGACGCATCCGCCTGAACCGTTTTCGCTCCGGCCCAGATGTCGTCGCCCGATCCGGAGGTCATACCCGTGTCCGACGCACCCACGACGACGCAGTCGCAGACCGTGGCGCTGCCTGCAGGCCTCGATGCGATCCTGACGTGGGCGGGCGTGACGCACCGCGGACGAAAGCGCGACATCAACCAGGACGCGCTGCTGACGGCGTATCCTCTGTTCGTCGTCGCCGACGGGATGGGCGGTCACATCGGGGGAGAGATCGCGAGCGCCAGCACGATCGACCGGCTGCACCGCATGGTGGGCAAGGGCCCCGTGTCGCCCGAGACGATCGAGAAGGCGCTCACGAAGGCGGTGCGCGACATCGGCGATCACCCGGACACGACGGACGAGGGCACGGGCACGACCGTGACGGGCGTCTACCTCGACATCACCGAGGACGACGCGACCTGGGTCGCGCTGAACATCGGCGACTCCCGTGTGTACATCCAGCGCGACGACGCGCTCGCGCAGGTCACGACCGATCACTCGCTCGTGCAGGAGCTGGTCGCGGCCGGGCGCCTCAGCCCCGAGGAGGCCGAGAACCACCCCTACGGCAACGTCATCACGCGGGCCGTCGGCCCCAGCGAGGGCGCCGTGCCCGACTACGTGCGGCTCGACGTGCGCGACGGCGACCGCTTCGTGATCTGCTCCGACGGGCTCACCAAGGAGCTCACCGACTACGGGATCCTGCACTTCCTGCGGCTGCACGACGATCCCGGGGCCGCGGTCGACGCGATGCTCGAGGCCGCGCTCGAGAACGGCGGGCGCGACAACATCACGATCGTCGTGCTCGACGTCTCGGTGCCCGGCCAGCGCCCGGTCGACAGCGATGAGGAGGCGCCCACCGCGCAGACGCGCGTCGTGGGGGAGTCGTCCACAGGGGACGAACCGGCCGAGTAGTCCCGGCCCGGGCGCCGCGGGCCTCCACCGCGCAGTCGCGCGCGGTGGACTTGCCGCATGCCCACGACGCTCGACGAGCCCATCACGCTGCCCTCGCCGCAGCCGCCGCCCAAGCGCGGACCACTCCCGATCATCGCGTCGATCGTCCCCGTCGTCGCGGCCGTCGCGCTGTGGGCGATCACCGGATCCCTCATCGCCCTGTGCTTCGCCGCGCTCGGACCGCTCATGGCCGGCGCTTCGCTCCTCGACGCTGCCCGCGGCGGCCGGCGCCGCCGCAGGGAGGACCAGCGCGGGCATGCCGACGCGCTGCGCCGCGCGCGCGAGCAGATCGAGCGGCGTCACGCGGCCGAGCGGGCCACGCGATGGCGGGAACGACCGGACGTCGCGGCGCTCGTGGCCGACGCGCGCCGGCAGTGGCGCTGCACCGCGGACGAGCTCGTGATCGGTCGCGGCCGGACGCCGAGCGCCGTGCGGGTGACCGGTGGCGATGACGACGAGGCCCGGACTCTGCGCGCGCACGCGGCGGTCCTCGAAGGCGCCCCCGTGACGGTGCCGCTGCGCGCCGGCATCGCCGTGCAGGGGGATCCGGTGACGGCATCCGCCGTGGCCAGGGCGCTGGTGCTCCAGCTGTGCCTCGGGCGTCCGGCGACCCGGCTCGCGGTGATCGCGGCGCCGGAGCCGGAGCGCGCCTGGGCCTCGGCGCTGCCGCACTGGCGCCCGGCGGGGGCGGCGCCCGTCCGCCTCGCGCTGGTGGGCGTCGGCGAGGCCGTGCCCGCGGCCGACGTGGTGATCGCGGTCTCGCCGCTGGGCGGGGAGGCGTCCGCGGCATGCGGGGCGCTGCTGGAGCTCGACGCGGAGGCGCCCGGGAAGGGCCGGCTCCTCCACGACGGCGAGCTTGCGGACATCGAGGTCGAGGCCGTGTCGATCGCGCAGGCGACCGTGCTCGCCGCGCGGCTCGCGGTGCGTGGCGCGCCGACCGCGGGACCCACGGGCACGGACGCCGTCGTGTCCCTCGGCGCGCTGCTGGATCGCGCCGGCGCGGGCGAGTCGCTGGGTGCTCTCGGCGCGGTGATCGGCCTCGAGGACGGCGATCCGGTGGCGCTCGACCTCGTCTCCGACGGCCCGCACGCGGTCGTGGTGGGCATGACGGGCAGCGGCAAGTCCGAGCTGCTCGTGACGTGGGTCGCGTCGCTGGCGGCGACGCTCCCGCCCGAGCGCGTGCAGTTCCTGCTCGCGGACTTCAAGGGCGGCACGGCCTTCGCACCGCTCGCGCGTCTGCCGCACGTGGCCGGGGTCATCACGGATCTCGACGACGGCGGCGCACGACGTGCGGTCGAGAGCCTGCGCGCCGAGCTGCGTGCCCGGGAGGCGGCGCTCGCCGAAGCCGGTGCCCGCGACGTGTCGGACCCGCGGTCGGATCTGCCGCGGCTGGTGATCGTCGTCGACGAGTTCGCGGCGCTGCTGCAGGAGCATCCGGACCTTCATGCCCTCTTCACGGACGTGGCCGCTCGCGGACGGGCGCTCGGCATGCATCTCGTGCTCGGTACCCAGCGCGCGGGAGGTGTGCTGCGCGACGCGCTCGTCGCGAACTGTCCGCTGCGCATCGGGATGCGCGTGGCCGAGGCCGCCGAGAGTCGCGCGCTGCTCGGGTCCGACGAGGCGGCGTCGCTCCCCGGCGGGCCGGACGGGCGCGGTCTGGCGTGGATCCGCCGCGCGGGCGACGCCCGCGCCCGACTGACCCGCATCGCGCTGTCCGCGCCGACCGACGTCGCCGCGGTCGCATCGCGCTTCGCCGACCGCGCGCGTCGCCCCGCGCCGTGGCTGCCGCCGCTTCCCGGACGGCTCACCGCGGAGGAGGCCGCGGCGCTCGTCGGCGCGCCGCGCGGCGGGGTCATCCTGCTGGGCGTCGCGGACGATCCCGTGCGCCAGCGGCGCTCGCCCGTGCTGCTGACGCCGGGGGAGGACCGCGGCCTCACCGTCGTGGGCGGCGGCGGCTCCGGGCGGTCGACGGTGGCGGGCGTAGTGGTGGCCGCTCGTCCGGACGCGGTCGTGGTCCCGCGCGACGCGGAGGGCGCCTGGGACGCGCTGGAGCTCATCGATCGCGTGCGGCCCGCGGTCGTGGTGATCGACGACGCCGACGCGATGCTGGCGCGCTTCCCGGCCGAGTACGCGCAGGCAGCGGCCGAACGCGTCGAGGCGATCGTGCGTGACGCGGGCGAGACCGGCACGACGGTCGTGATCACGGCCGCGCGGCTGAGCGGAGCGGTGCTGCGCTTCGCCGACCTGCTGCCGCGTCGGGCGCTGCTCGCGCTGCCCGGGCGCACCGAGCATGCCGCGGCGGGCGGCGACGTCGCGACCTTCGATCCCCGCCGACCGCCCGGGCGGGCGATGCTCGACGGCCTCGAGGTGCAGTTCGTGCACGCCTCGCCGCCGGTGCCGGCCGACGCTCCCGCCCTGGAGCGCTGGCAGCCGCACACGCCGCTCACGGGCATGGTGCTGCGGGCCGCGCGGCGCCGCAGCGATCAGCTCGCGGCGGCGTGGCCGGGCGACGTGCGCGTGATCGTGGTGGACGACCTCCCGCCCGGTACGCGCCTTGCCGCGCTCGACAGGGCGGGCGAGCGCCTGGTGCTGGTCGGCGACGGCGACGCCTGGCAGCGCCACTGGGGACTGCTGCAGGAGCTGCGGTCCGTCGCACCGCTCGTGGTGGGCGCCGACTGCGCGACCGAGCTGCGGACGCTCGCGGGAGAGCGCGAGCTGCCGCCGTATGCCCGCACGCGGGCGTCGCGCGCCTGGGTCGTGCGCGACGGGCTCCCGCCCGAGCGCGTCGTGCTGCCCTGATCCGGCCCGGCCCCGGGTGTGCGTCGGTTGACACGGCCGCGCGGGTGCGGAAAGGATGACGGCAGAGCAGCGCAGCAGCGGTCGGCGCACGGCCCTGTCGGAAGGGCGAGGCGGACAGATGGATGCGAGCGACCGGGTCGCCGGTCTCGACACGCCCGAGACGGCGGTCGTGAACCGCGGCGCGGAGTCCACGCCATGGGCCGTGCCCGGCGACGACGTCGTCGAGAGCCTACGCACGCGCGCGTCCGGCCTGACGCGGGCGGAGGTCGCCGAGCGCGCGGAGCGGTTCGGCCCGAACGAGCTGCCCGAGGCGCAGCGCAAGCCCGCGATCGTGCGCTTCCTGTCGCACTTCAACGACACCCTGATCTACATCCTGCTGGGCGCCGCGGCGGTCAAGGCGGTCATGGCCGACTGGCTGGACTTCAGCGTGATCATGGTCGTCGCGGTCATCAACGCCGTGATCGGATACGTGCAGGAGGGGCGCGCGGAGAAGGCGCTCGCGGGGATCCGCGGCATGCTCTCCTCCGTCGCGCAGGTGCGACGCGAGGGCGAGTGGCACGTCGTGCCGGCCGCCGAACTCGTGCCGGGCGACATCGTGCGCGTCGCACCCGGCGACAAGGTCCCGGCCGACATGCGGCTGATCTCCGCCACGCAGCTGCGGGTGGACGAGGCGGCGCTCACGGGCGAGTCGGTGCCGTCGTCGAAGTCGGTCGCGCCCGTGCTGCCGGAGGCCGGCGTGGGCGATCGCGCTTCGATGCTGTTCTCGGGGACCATCGTGTCGGCCGGTCAGGCGCGCGCGGTCGTCACGGGCACCGGGGCGGCCACCGAGATCGGCACCATCCAGGCCCTGGTCGGCGAGGCGGGCTCGCTCGACACCCCGCTCACGAAGCAGCTCGACGCGTTCGCCCGGGTGCTGACCCTCGTGATCCTGGGCATGGCGACCGTCATGCTGCTGATCGGGCGCTTCCTGCACGGCATGCCGTTCGGCGAGCTCGTCTCGGCGACGATCGGCTTCGCCGTCGCGGCGATCCCCGAGGGACTGCCCGCCCTGGTGACGATCACCCTCGCGATCGGCGTGCAGCAGATGGCGCGCCGCAACGCCATCACGCGCAAGCTGCCCGCGGTCGAGGCGCTCGGCTCCGTCACCACCGTGTGCTCGGACAAGACCGGCACGCTCACGACGAACGAGATGACGGTGCGGCGGATCCTCACCCCACGCGCGGCGTACGAGGTCGAGGGCCTCGGGTACACACCGGAGGGGCGGATCGCCCCCGCCGCGGACGGCACGGAGCCGACGGGCGAGGACGTGCGCGCCCTTCTGATGGTCGCCTCGCTGTGCAACGACGCCTACATCCAGCCGACCGGCGAGCAGTGGCAGCTCGTGGGGGAACCCACGGAGGGGGCCCTGAAGGTCGCGGCGATGAAGGGCGGCTTCGACGGCGCCGGTTTCACGCGCGCGGCGGTGCTGCCGTTCGACTCGGCGAACAAGCTCATGGCGACCGTGAACGCGGACGTCGAGGGCGGCCGCGTCCTGCTGGTCAAGGGGGCGCCGGATCGCCTGCTCGACCGCTCCACGACCGAACTCGGGGGCGTCCCGCTCGACCTCGCGCGCTGGATCTCGGCGGTCGACGCGTTGAGCGCCGAGGGACTGCGCGTGCTGGCGGCGGCACGCATCACGGACTACCCGGTCGGCGGCGACCTGTCGCTGGATGATCTGTGGGACCTCGAGTTCCTCGGCGTCTTCGGCATCGTCGATCCGCCGCGTCCCGAGGTCATCGACGCGATCGCCGACTGCCACGCGGCCGGCGTGCGCGTGAAGATGATCACGGGCGACCACGCGGGCACGGCGGTCGCGATCGCGCGCGAGATCGGGATCGTCTCCGAGCCGGATGCGCCCGTGCTGACGGGCGCCGAGCTCGAGGCGATGACGCAGGATCAGCTCACGGCGGTCGTGCGCGACGTGGACGTGTACGCGCGCACGAGCCCCGAGCACAAGATCCGCATCGTGCGCGCCCTGCAGGCGCACGACGAGGTGGTCGCCATGACGGGGGACGGCGTGAACGACGCCCCGGCCCTGACGCGCGCGAGCGTCGGCATCGCCATGGGCATCAAGGGAACCGAGGCGACGAAGGAGGCCGCCGAGATCGTCCTGGCCGACGACAACTTCGCGACCATCCGGTCGGCGATCCGCGAGGGCCGGCGCATCTACGACAACCTGCGCAAGTCGGTCGTCTTCCTGCTGCCGACGAACGGCGCGCAGTCGCTCGTGATCCTGATCGCGATCGTGTTCGGCCTCTCACTGCCGCTCACCCCGGTGCAGGTGCTGTGGGTCAACATGATCACGGCCGTGACGCTGTCGCTCGCCCTGGCGTACGAGCCGGCGGAGCGCGGGATCATGTCCCGTCCGCCCCGCCGGCCCGGCGGATCCATCATCTCGACGCGCGAGCTGGGGCTCGTGCTCGTCGTGTCGCTGCTGATCGGCGGCGCCACGCTGTTCGTGTTCTACACCGCGCTCGCCCGCGGCGACGCGCTGAATCTGGCCCGCACCGAGGCCGTGCTCATGCTGGCGCTCGGGCAGCTCGCGTTCCTCTTCAACTGCCGGATCTTGTCGCACTCGAGCTTCAGCCTCGATGCGCTGCGCGGCAACCCGGTCGTGTGGTGGTCGGCGCTCGTCCTGATCGTGCTGCAGCTGATCTACTGCTACGTGCCGTTCATGAACGGTCTGTTCGACTCGACGCCGCTGCCGCTGTGGGCATGGGTGGTGCCATTGGGGCTGGCGATCGCGCTGTTCGTCCTGATCGAGGCCGTCAAGGCGCTCTGGCGCCGCCTGCCCGGCGGTTCGCGCTAGGCGACCGGGGCCTTCGCGGGGATCTCCTCCAGGGAGAAGTACACGGGGATGCCGCGCTCGCGGGCGATCGCGACATCCTGGTCCGCGCCCCGCGAGTCGCCGGGCAGACGCAGCACGGCGTCGCAGTGCTGCAGCAGACGCTCGGCCGTCGGGTACATGACCTCGGCCGCGAGGGGATCGGTCGGGCCGCTCGCCCCCGCACTCGACAGCACGGGCAGCGCGACCCACTCGCCGATCATCGGGATGTGGCCGGCCTGGAAGATTGGCCACGCGGCCTCCTCGAGCCGGGCGAGGTTGCGGGCCATGAGGGCGGGATCGCCGCCGGTTCCCGAGGCATAGGGGCCGGCGATGAGAATGAGAAGTGGTTTCGTCATAACCGGTACGATACAGCAAGAACGTGCACAAACGTGAAGGAGTCGGAATGCTCGCCGCCGCGCGCAAGGAACTGCTGCTCGAACGACTGCAGCGAGACGGCCGCATCGTCGCGAAGGAGATCGCAACGGAGCTCGGGCTCTCGGAGGACAGCATCCGCCGCGACCTGCGCGAGCTCGACGCCGCCGGGCTCGCGGTGCGCGTGTACGGCGGAGCGCTGCCGGCATCACCGGCCGTGGCGGACTACGCGGCGCGCGCGACGGTCGCGCCGAACAGCAAGCGCCGCGTCGCCGCGGCCGCCGTGGCGCTGATCGAGCCGGATGCCACGGTCATCCTGGACGGGGGCACCACGGCCCTGGCGATGGTCGAAGCCCTGCCGCGCTCGTTCCGGTGCACGGTCGTCACGCACAGCCCCACGATCGCGGCGGCGCTGCTCGAGCACGCGGCCGACGTGTTCCTGATCGGCGGACAGCTCTTCAAGCACTCGGCTGTCACGAGCGGGGCGGCCGCCGCCGAGGCCGCGAGCCGGATCAGCGCGGACGTGTTCTTCCTCGGCGTGACGGGCGTGCACGCCACGGCAGGCCTCACGACCGGCCATCCGGACGAGGCGGCCATGAAGCGCGCGCTGGCGGCCCGGGCCGCGGACACCTTCGTGCTCGCGAGCGACGAGAAGATCGGGGCGGCCTCGCGGTTCACCGTGCTCCCGCTCGACGAGGTCGCGGGCGTGATCGCCGACGCCGACTCCGACCTCCCCGCGATGCGCGATCTCGTCGCGGCGGGCGCGCGCGTGATCCCCGCCGGCGGAGTCAGCGCGTGAAGTCCGCCTGCAGCCTGCCGCCGAGCGCCTCCAGCTCGACCTCCGCCGCCGCCACGAGGCCGGCGTGGTCGTCCGCGAGCAGGGGAGCGGAAAGCCGCTCCGTCCGCACGGGATCCCAGGCGCGCAGCCGGCGCGGCAGGTGCTTGCCGGTCGCGATCCACTCGCCGTGCGACACCAGCAGCAGCTCGCCCAGGCGCTCGAACAGGGTGGCCGCGAGCACGCGCCGCTCGAGCGGATCGGTCGCGTCGCGCAGGTCGTCCACCACGTCCGTCACGATGTAGCGGCGCATGTCCAGCTCGTGCGGCTCCACGCGGGGACCCGCGTCCCGCACGGGACTCCATCGATCCCGCAGCCGATCCAGCAGCGCACCGGCTCGCACGGGCCGGCCCTCGAACAGCATGTTCAGCAGAAGCGGCCGGTGCCGTGCGAGGTCCTTCTCGACCCACCGCTCGAAGGCGCCCGCCGTGTGCGCGAAGACCTCGAACGCCTCGCCCTCGAACGCGAGGGTGGCCGCGAGGCTGTCCTCGTCGGCGTCGAACATCTGGGCGGGGCCGAGCACGAGCAGGTCGACGTCGCTCGTCGCGGTGCGCTCGCCGCGGGCCGTGCTGCCGGCGAGGACGGCCGCCTCCGCGGCGGGGAAGCGGTCCTCGACGAACCTGCGGGCGAGCGCGTCGTGATCCATGGACCCGACCGTAGCGGGACTCAGACGGTCGCGCGGATGCGCCCGACCTCGCGGCCGCCGCCCTGCACGGCGAAGGACGGGTGTGCGGCGGCGTCCGCCACCTCGTTCGGCGGCAGCGCGCCGGCGTTGGCGAGAAGCTGCAGCGCGACGAGCGGCGCCGCCCGCAGCGATCCGTCGAGCATCTTGAGCGCGACCGTCGTGCCGTCGGGGGCGACCATGATCTGCACACCCTCCGCGCCGAGCTTCGAGAACACGCCGAAGCGCTCGATCGCCATCGTGTCGCCGCCGCCGGGCCCGTCGATCACCCACGGGTTCTCGCGCACGGCGCGCACGAGTGCACCCGCGACGCGATGCAGCGCGAACGGCGAGCGCTCCGACGACGTCCCGATCCGGTGGATGCCGCGCGCGAGGCTCGCGAGCGGCAGCGCGTGCACGGGCGCGCCGCATCCGTCGATCACGGTCGCGGCGATCTTCTCGCCGGTCAGGCGCTCGACGACCTCGCGGATGTGCGTCTGCAGGGGATGGGCCGGGTCGAGGTACCCCGCCACATCCCATCCGGTCGCGACGCACGCGGCGAGCATCGCGGCGTGCTTGCCGGAGCAGTTGTGCCGGATGGCGGCCGGCTCGAGATGCTCGCGCACCATGGCGTCGCGCGTGGCCGTGTCGCTCGGCCGGCTCGCGGGGCACGCGAGGTGGTCCTCCGTGAGTCCCGCGGCGGACAGCACGTCGCGCACGAGCGCGACGTGCCGATCGGTTCCCGCGTGGCTCGCGGTCGCGAGCGCGAGGTGCTCGCCCTCGAGCGCGGCGCCGGCCGTGACGACCGCGACGGCCTGAAGCGGCTTGAGGGAGGAGCGGGGCAGGATCGTCGCGTCCGGATCGCCGAGGCGCGTGACGACGTCGCCGGCGGGGGAGAGGACGATCGCCGAACCCGCGTGACGGGATTCCACGAAGCCGCCCCGCTCGACTACGGCGAGCTCTTCGGCATCCTGCACGGTGAAAGTCTGAGCCACCTCCTCAGCCTAACGACGCGGATCGCGCTCCTCGCGCGGTGGCAGACTGGCGCCATGAACCGAGAGCACCGCTACGCCCTGACCGCGACCTGGACCGGCAACCAGGGCTCCGGCACGAGCGGCTACCGCGACTACTCGCGCGACGTGACGCTCGAGGTGGCCGGCAAGCCGGCGCTGCTCGCGTCGTCGGACAAGCCGTTCCGCGGCGACCCCGAGCGCTGGAACCCGGAGGACCTGCTCGTGGCGGCGCTGTCGGAGTGCCACCTGCTGTCGTACCTGCACGCGTGCGTGCAGGCTGGCGTCGTCGTGACGTCGTACGTCGACGACGCGACGGGTCTGCTGCGGGAGGACGGCAGCAGCAGCGCGCGGTTCGAGCAGGTCGTGCTGCACCCGCGCGTGACGGTCGCGGACGCGTCGATGATCGAAGCCGCCGAGGCCGCGCACAAGACGGCGCACGAGTGGTGCTTCATCGCCCGCTCGGTCAACTTTCCCGTGCTGCACGAGGCGACCGTCACGGTCGGCTGACCCGCGGCGCTCGAGTCAGGCGATGAAGCCGAGGCGTGCTCGGCGCTCGACCCGGCGAGCCGCGTGGGCCGGCTACCGGCGCTCGTGCGGCAGCGCGCGGCGGATCTTCTCCATCGGCGACTGCGCGGGGGACTCGTTGTAGGCGTTGGCGAGCTCCTGGCCCGAGAGGGCATGGATCGCGGCCATGATCTCGTCCGTCGCGGTGCGGCGCGCCTTCCCCGAGCTGGCGGGGCCGTGGTGCGAGAGGTCGAGAGGTGCGCCGAAGCGGATCGTCACGCGCTCCTTCGTCGACGGGAACTTCGCCCCGACGGGCATGACGCGATCGGTGCCGGTGAGACCGACCGGCACGACGGGCGCCCCGGTCTGCAGGGCGAGGAACGCCACGCCCGTGCGGCCCTTGTAGAGGCGGCCGTCGAGCGAGCGCGTGCCCTCGGGGTACAGCGCGACGGCGGCGCCCGTCTCCAGGATCTGGCGCTGCTGGTCGAGGGCGTCGAGCGCGGCCTGCCCTGCGCCGCGGCGGACGGGGATGGCGCCGACCGCCGTGAACAGCGACTTCGACAGCCATCCCTTGAAGCCGGTGCCCTCGAAGTACGACGACTTCGCGAGGAAGTGCACGGGGCGCGGGGCGACGGCGACCGGGATCGCGATCGAGTCGATGAACGACAGGTGGTTGCTGGCGAAGATCACGCTCCCGTCGCGGGGGATGTGCGCCTTGCCCTCGACATGCGGGCGGTAGATCGCGCGAGCGAGTGGGGCGAGCGCGAGGCGGCCGACGGTGTAGAACCAGCTCGGTCGGCTCGGGTCCTCCTCGGGCGCCGTCTCGTCGGGTTCCGGGGGCACGGAGTCCGCAGAGGTCATCGTCCGAGATTATCGCGGGGTCCATTCCGTCGGGAGCATGCCTCGTGGGAGCATCTGCCCGGGTGATGCTCAGGACGTTCGTACCCGGCATGGGGCAGGATGGGACGACCCCCACAACGATCGAGGTATCTTCGTGCGTCTTCGCTCCGCAGCTTTCCTGTCCGCTCTCGCGCTCAGCGCCGTCGCGCTCGCCGGCTGCTCGGGCGAGCCGGCGCCGGCGGAGACGCCCACCGCCTCCGCCGAAGCCACCGACGTGTGCGCGGCGGCGCTGGCGAGCGGCGCGTCCTCCGAGGCCGTCACGGTCGAGGGCGAGCCCGGCGAGAAGCCGACCATCGCACTGGACGGCGCGCTCGAGATCACCACGCCCGAGCGCACGGTCGTCGACGAGGGCGACGGGGAGCCGATCGCGCTCGGCCAGATCATCGAGTACGGCCTGACGGTCTTCGATGCGAGCACGGGCGAGGAGCTGCAGAGCGTCGGCTACGACACGCCCGTCCTGCCCGAGGCGCTCGCCATGGATAGCGGCACCGCGCAGCTGTTCGGCTGCGCTCCGGTGGGCTCGCGCATCGTCGCGACCGTGCCCGGCCAGGGCGAGCAGCAGCCCGCCACGGTGTACGTGATCGACCTGCTCGGCAACGACACGCCCACGGCCGCGTGGGGCGAGCCGCAGGAGCCCGTCGAGGGCCAGCCCACGGTCGAGCTCGCCGACGACGGAGAGCCCACCATCACGCTCCCCGACACCGAGCCGCCGGCGGAGACCGAGGTCACCACGCTCAAGGCCGGCGACGGCGCCGAGGTGGCGTCGGGCGACAGCGTGCTCGTGCAGTACACCGGCGTGAAGTGGTCGGACGGCTCGGTGTTCGACTCGAGCTGGGAGCGGGGCGCCGCGGCCGCCATGTCCACCACGGGCGTCGTCGCCGGCTTCCAGAAGGCCCTCGAGGGGCAGAAGGTGGGCTCGCAGGTGCTCGTCACGATGCCGCCCGCGGACGGCTACGGCGCGTCGGCCGAGCACGAGCTCGCGGAGGAGACGCTGACCTTCGTGGTCGACATCCTCGCGTCGCAGTCCGTGGCGCAGCAGTAAGCGCCGCGGCAATGCGTCGCGTCGTCATCCTCGGCTCCACCGGGTCGATCGGCACGCAGGCGCTCGAGGTGATCCGGGCGAACCCGGACCGCTTCGAGGTCGTCGGCCTCTCGGCGGGCTCGAACGCCGCGGCGATGGCGGCGCAGGCCGACGAGTTCGGCGTCGCGCACACCGCGCTCGGGGCCGTCGAGGCCGAGCAGCTCGTGCGCGACGTGGCGGCCGACGTCGTCGTCAACGGCATCACCGGATCGGTCGGTCTCGGCCCGACGCTCGCGGCGCTCGAGGCCGGACGGACGCTCGCACTCGCCAACAAGGAGTCGCTCATCGTGGGCGGCGACCTCGTGAAGCGCCTCGCGGCGCCCGGGCAGATCGTGCCCGTCGACTCCGAGCACTCCGCGATCGCGCAGGCGCTGCGCGCGGGGGAGCACCGCGAGGTGCGGCGGCTCATCGTGACCGCGTCGGGCGGCCCGTTCCGCGGACGCCGCCGCGATGAGCTGGAGGGCGTCACGCCGGCCGAGGCGCTGAAGCATCCGAACTTCGCGATGGGCCGCGTCATCACGACGAACTCGGCGACGCTCGTGAACAAGGGCCTCGAGGTCATCGAGGCGCACTTGCTGTTCGACGTGCCCTACGACAGCATCGAGGTCGTCGTGCACCCGCAGCAGTGGATCCACTCCATGGTCGAGTTCCACGACGGCTCCACCATCGCGCAGGCGGGGCCGCCTCGCATGCTCGTGCCGATCGCGCTGGGTCTGTCCTGGCCCGAGCGGCTGGCCGACGTCGACGTCCCGATCGACTGGACGCGCGCGCAGAGCTGGGACTTCGAGCCGCTCGACGACGACGCGTTCCCCGCGGTGAGGCTGGCCAAGCAGGTCGGCGAGGCGGGCTCGACCTTCCCCGGTGTCTACAACGCCGCCAACGAGCAGGCGGTCGACGCCTTCCACGAGGGACGTCTGCCGTTCCTCGGCATCGTCGACACCGTGAGCCGCGTCGTCGACGCGCACGAGCCGCCGGCGGAGCTCACGCGCGAGTCGCTCGCGGACGCCGAGGCGTGGGCCCGGGCCGAGGCCGACCGGATCATCGCCTCGCTCTAGCCCCGATCGCCTCACGCGGCCGCTGAGCGCGGCCGCTGAGCACCGGGCACGGGCGCGGCGAGCCGGTCAGCCCTCCGCGCGCGCGTACGGGTCGTTCCAGCGGCGCTCGCCCACGGGCCAGCCGGCGTCGTCGAGCGCGCGGCGCGCCAGTTCACGGCCCGAGTAGAACAGCCGCACGCCCTGCACCTCGCGGTGGTCCTGGTGGCCGGGTCCGAACCAGATGATCGCATCGCCGGGACCGACGAGCTTCACCGCGTCGACGATCGCCTTCTCCGGCGGGACGACCTCGTACGCCTCGGCCTCCGACTTCACCGACAGCGCGCCCTCGAGCAGCATGCGCCGCACGACGGCCGGGTCCTCCCAGCGCGGGTTGTGGTCGGTGATGATCACGACGTCGCCGTAGTCGCCCGCGGCCTTGCCCATCGCGAACCGCTTCGTGGTGTCGCGGCTGCCGTCCGCGCCCATCATCACGACGAGCTTGCCGGTCGTGACCTTGCGCATCGCCTCGAGGGTCTTCTCGATGCCGACGGGGGTGTGGCCGAAGTCGACGTAGACCGCGGGGCCGTTCTCGCCCGCGGCGTGGATGCGCTCGGCGCGGCCCGGCAGGTGCGCGCGGATGGCGCCGTCCTTCGCGATCGCCCCCGTGATCCGCTCCCACGAGTAGCCGGCCTCGAGCAGCATCAGGATCGCCAGGCCGGCGTTGGCCGCCATGTGCGGTCCGATCACCGGAACGAAGGAGGTGAACGAGCGGCCGTCGGCGTTGTTCGTGAGCGTGAACCCGGTGCCGTCGAGCGTCTCCTCCCGCACCGTGACGGTCCACTCGGCGGTCCCGGCGAGTTCCTGATCGACCGCGATCGCGGGCGTCGCGATGGTCACGACGGGGACCTCGGCGCGCTGCACGACCTCGGCGCCCGCGGGGGTGTCGAGCGAGACGACCGCGCGGCGGGCGCGATCCGGACGGAACAGCGGAAGCTTCGCCTCGAGGTACTCCTCCATGTCGGAGAAGTCGTCCATGTGGTCGTGCGAGAGGTTGGTGAACGCGCTGACGTCGAACACGATCGCATCGACGCGGTGACGCATGATCGCCTGCACGCTGACCTCGATCGCGGCCGCCTCGACGTGGCGCTCGCGCATGACGGCGAGCAGCGCGTGCATCTCGTAGGCCTCGGGGGTCGTGAGCCGCGCCATGACCGACTCGCCCGCGATCGTGCGCAGGGCCGACGAGGACAGGCCCGACACGACGCCCATCTGCGACAGGATGCCGTCGAGGATGTGCGTGATGCTCGTCTTGCCGTCGGTGCCGGTGGTGCCGAGCAGGATCGGCAGATCGTGATCCGTGCCGAAGGCCCACTTCGACAGCTCGCCCAGCACGCCGCGCGGGTCGTCCACGATGACGATCGGCAGACCGGCGGGCTCCGCGATGTCGGCGCCCTCGGCGTCGGTGACGATCGCGACCGCGCCGGCGTCGGCCGCGGCCTGTGCGAACTCGGCGCCGTGCTTGTTGCGGCCGTTGATGGCGACGAAGACCTCGCCGGGGTGCAGATCCGTGGTCGCGAGCGTGACGCCGCGGATCTCGACGCCGTCGAGGGATCCGCGCGTATCGCGCCCGAAGCGCTCGGCGAGCTCGGTGAGACGGCGCCGCGGCGGGTTCTCGGGACGCAGGACCGGCGGGATGTTCGATGCAGGCTTCGTCATGGCCCTACAAGTCTCGCACGCGGGCCGGATCGCGCCGGGTCGCCGGGTGCTCCGCGTTCCGGATGGTGCGCGTGGTGCGGGCGGCGCGCTCGCGCGGAGCGCACCGCCCGGAGGCGATCACCGGCGCGCGCGACGCCAGGCGAGCAGCGACACCACGAGGGCCGCGACGCCCGCGACCAGGCCGCCGGCTCCCAGGGCCACGGGAAGCGGATCCGCGGCAGGCGCGGCCGCCTCCGCGGGCGCCGCTTCCGTGTCGTGGGACGCCGATGCGCCGTGCTCGGCGGAGGTCGCCTCGCCCAGCGTCACGGTCGGCGCGGGGTGGTCGAGCGCGTGCGGGTCCTCCCCGTCGGCGGCGATCTCGCTCCACGACGTGGCGCCGTCGACGCACACCTGCTCGACCGGGAAGGCGAGCGTGTCGGCGGCGTCCTCGGCGTACTTCACGCCGAGCTCGATGGTCGCGCGGCGGTCGTCGGCGACGGGCTCGTCGGCCGTGTACGTGACCTGCGTGACGAGGCCGTTCGACGCGTCGCGCTCGACGTCGATCGCCCACCCGGGAGCGATCGTCGGCGTGACGGAGTCGAGTCCGTCCGGCATGTCGATGCGCAGCGCGGTGGTGGGCGAGCCGTCGCAGCCGTGCCCGAACGCGAACGTCAGCACGTCGTAGCCGCCCACGGCGGGGGCGTCCGGCGTGACGGTGACGTGCGCGCTCGCGGCGAGCGGAGCGGCGAGCACGAGGCCGGCGGCGAGGGTGACGCCGGCGGCGATGCGGGTGCGGTGGGTGAAGGGCATGTCTGTCTCCAAGTGATCAGGGTGCGAGCGGGCGCGGCTGATCCGCGCGGTCCGGCGCTCGCGGTGAGGGATCTGCGGCGTGCGCCGATCACCGCGCACCCGTCAGGCGGGTGCGTGCGGCTCAGACGCTTCGCGGTGCGGGCGGGCCGCGCAGGGAGACGGAGGAGAGGATCCGCGACTCGACGGGTCGCGGGACGTCGAGGAAGCGCGTGCCGGTGGCGACCGGTGCCGCGGCGCGCGGCACCTCGACCCGGCGCAGCACCGCGACGGTCTCGCGCGCGATGGCCCGGATGACGCGCTCGCCGCGCCACAGCAGCGCCAGCGTGAGGATCGCCGCGACGGCGTGCGCGGCATACATCTCCGCGCTCTCGGCCGGCGGTGCGGCCACGTCGAGCGCGACGCCCGCCGTGTGGTGCGCGTGATCCGCCTGCACCCGGTCGCCGGTGGGCGAGCCGAGCAGCTGGAACGCGGCGTGGAAGGCCACCTGGCTCAGCGCGACCGCGGCCGCGAGGCGCGCCAGGCTCGCCCGCGGGCCGACGACGCCGCTCGCGACGGGCGTCAGCAGCGCGATCATGAGCGCCACAAGCAGCGGAGCGGGCGCCGGTCCGCCGGCGATCGTGTGCGACGTGGCGGCGAGGAGCGTCGCGACGGTCGCGGCGGAGGCACCGCGGAGGGTGCGCAGCTGCCGGGTCGTCACCCGACGAATCTACCCGCGCCATCCGGGGCCGCCGCCACGCGATTCAAAGGTTCCGGGCATACCGTTGTCGCGTGGCTGTGCTCGCGTTCGTGATCGGTGTGCTCATCGTCGTGGTGGGGCTCGCGGTGTCGATCGCGCTGCACGAGATCGGGCACCTCGTCCCGGCCAAGCGCTTCGGCGTGCAGACGAGCCGGTACATGGTGGGCCTCGGACCCGTGATCTGGTCGAAGCGGATCGGCGAGACCGAGTACGGCGTCAAGCTGCTGCCGATCGGCGGCTACGTGTCGATGGCGGGGATGTACGCGCCCGTCCACGCCAAGGCGCGCACGCGCGGCATGCTCGCGACCCTCGTGCAGGACGCGCGCGACGCCAACCACGAAACCCTCGTCGGCGTCGACGACTCGCGCGCCTTCTATCGCCTCGCGGTGTGGAAGCGCATCGTCGTGATGCTCGGCGGGCCGGTCATGAACCTGCTGCTCGCGCTCATCCTCTTCACGATCCTCTATACGGGGATCGGGATGCAGCAGACGACGACCACGATCGACACGGTCGCCGAATGCGTCGTGCCGGCCGGGTCCGCGGCGACCGAGTGCGCGCCGGATGCCGAGGCCTCGCCCGCGCATGCCGCCGGTCTGCTGCCGGGGGACCAGCTCGTCTCGCTCGACGGGCAGGAGGTCGCGACGTTCGCGGAGGCGTCGGCGATCGTGCAGGCACACCCGGATCAGACGATCCCGGTCGTGGTGCTGCGCGAGGGCGCGCGCGTGGAGCTGTCCATGACCCCCGTGCTCGCCGAGCGTCAGATCGCCGGCCCCGACGGCGAGGTCACGACGCAGAGCGTGGGCTTCGCGGGCATGACGGCGGCCGTCGAGCGCGTGCACCAGCCGGTCTGGGCGGGCGCGCAGGCGACGGCCGACAACCTCGGCCGCGTCGCGGGGATCATCGTGCAGCTCCCCGTGCAGCTGTGGAACACCGCCGTCGACCTCTTCACCGGTCAGGAGCGCGACCCGAACGGACCCCTCAGCGTCGTCGGCGTCGGCCGGCTCGCGGGCGAGGTCGCTGCGGCCGAGGCGCCCATCCTGGATCGCGTCGCGGCGATGGTGGGCCTGCTCGGCTCGGTGAACATCGCGCTGTTCGTGTTCAACCTGATCCCGCTGCTGCCGCTCGACGGCGGCCACGTCGCCATCGCGCTGTGGGACGGCATCAAGCGCGGCTGGGCGCGACTGCGCGGCAAGTCCGAGCCGGCCCCGGCCGACGCGACCCGGTTCGTCCCGGTGGCGCTCGTGGTCGTGGTGCTCATGATCGGCATGGGCGCGCTGCTCTTCGCGGCCGACATCTTCAATCCGATCACGCTCGCAGGCTAGCGGCGCCCGGTCCGCGGGGTCCCGTTCGTCGCGCGCAGCCAGGACCGGGACGGCCCGGACGACCGGAGGCTACGCCACGGCGTGCGTCACGAGGCGCTCGAGCGTGCGCATGCCGTCGCGCGACAGGATCGACTCGAGGTGCCCCTGCACCGAGGCGAAGCCGCGGCCGCGCAGCGCGTACACGTCGCCCGTCTCCGCTTCGGCGGCGATGTCGACGACGCCGACCTCGCCGCAGCGCGTCTCGCTCGGCGTGAGCCGGGAGACGCCCGGCATCACGCGCGCCGTGAAGGTGTTGTAGAAGCCGATCGAGGCGGGCTCGCCGAACACGTCGACCGTCTTCTGCAGCCCCTGGTGCGGGCTCGCGAGGGGTCGGAGGTCGATGCCGATCCGGTCGGCGAGGATCTGATGGCTCAGGCACACCGCGAGCAGGGGGGTGCCGGCCGCGAGTCGGCGGTGCACGAGCTCCCGCATCCGGGCGATGCGCGGGTTCGCGGCGTCCCGCGGATCGCCCGGCCCCGGGCCCGACACGACAAGCTCCGCGGCGTCGATGTCGGCGTCGGCGACCTCGGACCAGTGCGCGATCCGCACGTCCAGGCCGAGGTGGCGCAGCTGATGCGCGAGCATCGTGGTGAAGCGGTCCTCGGCGTCAATCACGAGCGCCGAGCGTCCCGTGAGAGGGCCCGGCTCGGAGCCCTGCGGCTCGAGCCAGAACGGCGCGAGCCGCGCGTTGCGCGACGCGAGCAGCTCCGCGATACGCGGATCCTCCGCCAGCGGGCGCCGCTCGGGGTGGGCTCGTCCGGATCCGGCACGGGCACCTCGCGCGGGACGGCGCCGATCGCGCCGAGCACGCCCGCCGCCTTGCCGTGGGTCTCGGAGACCTCGCCGTCCGGGTTCGAGTGCCGCACGAGCGTCGCGCCCGCAGGCACGCGCAGCCGCCCGTCGACGAGGTACGCCGTGCGGATCAGGATGGGCGCGTCCAGGTCGTGCCCGCCGTCCGCGCGCGGCGTGAACAGCGCCGCGACGCCCGAGTAGTAGCCGCGGGGAGTGCGCTCATGCCGCCGGATCACCGCGCACGCGTTCTGCATGGGCGAGCCCGTCACGGTCGGGGCGAACATCGTCTCGCGCAGGATGTCGCGCGGATCGAGGCGGCTCGTGCCACGCAGCATGTACTCGGTGTGCGTGAGGCGAGACATCTCCTTGAGGTGCGGGCCGGTGATCCGCCCGCCGTCGCTGCACACGGCGCTCATCATCTTGAGCTCCTCATCGACGACCATGAAGAGCTCCTCGGTCTCCTTGGTGTCGGTGAGGAACGCCGCGAGCGTCTCGGCCGTCGCGCCGCCGGCCGGGTGTCGGAACGTGCCGGAGATCGGGTTCATCGTCACGACGCTGGCCTCGCCCGCCGCACCGGTGTGCGCCGTGACGTGGGCCTCCGGGCTCGCGCCGACCGCGATGTGGCCGGGCGTGACGACGGCGAAGGTCCAGTACGCGCCGCGCTCGTGCTGCAGCAGCGCCCGGAACCACGTCAGCGCTGCGATGCGCGGATCCGCGTCCACGCCCGCCGTGTAGTCGCGCCGGATGACGAAGTTCGCGCCCTCGCCGCGTCCGATCTCGTCCGTGATGACGCGGCGCACGATGTCGGCGTACTCGGCGTCGGGGATGTCGAAGCCCGCGTCCGTGAGCGGGATCGTCTCGGTCGGCAGCGCGGCCATCGCGTCCGCGAGATCGATGCGCTCGCGCGCCTCGACCAGCAGGCAGCGCAGCGGAGCACCGTCGTCGTGCGCCTCGAAGCCGCGCTCGCGCACCTGGCGGTAGGGAACGAGGGCGAGCACCTCGCGCGGCGCGCCGACGGCGTCCTGCAGCGGGATGTCGGCGAGCAGCTCGACATCCTGCACGGCTCCGGTCAGCACCTCGACGGCGTCTGCGGAGCCGGACGCGCCCGCCCGCGCGATGAGCGCGAACGACGCGTCGGGATCCGCGGCGAGGCGGTGGATCAGGTCGGCGGTGGGGGTGGGCCCGGTCATCGGGTTCTCCTCGGCGGTGCGGCGGCCTGACATGCAGAAAGACCGCCTGGAGCGGCGGTCTGTTCTCGAGGTTCGCGAAAGCACCGCCTAGGAGGCGGGCCACCAGGAGGTGAGGTTCGCGGACATGCCACGAAACGTACCACAGCGGCGTCGGCTCGGATCGCGCGGGTGCGGCCGCGCGCACGCCGGGTGGCGCTCGCGCGCTCGCGCTCATCCGTGTGTCTGCTGGGTAGCCGCCCTCGTCCAGCCTCGGTTCATCCGCGCGCATTAACCTTGAGGCGTGCCAGCCGTGAACCTCGGGATGCCGCGCGTCCCCGAAACGCTCGCCCCGCGTCGCAAGTCCCGCCAGATCAAGGTGGGCAAGGTGCTCGTCGGGGGCGACGCCCCCGTCAGCGTCCAGTCCATGACGACGACGCCGACGACCGACATCAACGCCACGCTGCAGCAGATCGCCGAGCTCACGGCGTCGGGCTGCGAGATCGTGCGCGTCGCGGTGCCGAGCCAGGACGACGCGGATGTGCTGCACATCATCGCGAAGAAGAGCCAGATCCCGGTCATCGCCGACATCCACTTCCAGCCGAAGTACGTGTTCCAGGCGATCGACGCCGGCTGCGCGGCCGTGCGCGTCAACCCGGGCAACATCCGCAAGTTCGACGACCAGGTCGGCGCGATCGCGCAGGCCGCGCAGGCCGCGGGCGTCTCGCTCCGCATCGGCGTGAACGCCGGATCCCTCGACCGCCGCCTCCTCGAGAAGTACGGCAAGGCGACGCCCGAGGCGCTCGTCGAGTCGGCCGTGTGGGAGGCGAGCCTGTTCGAGGAGCACGACTTCCACGACTTCAAGATCTCGGTCAAGCACAACGACCCGATCGTGATGGTGAAGGCCTACCGCCAGCTCGCCGAGCGTGGCGACTGGCCGCTGCACCTCGGCGTGACCGAGGCGGGCCCGGCGTTCCAGGGCACGATCAAGAGCGCCACGGCGTTCGGCATCCTGCTGGGCGAGGGCATCGGCGACACCATCCGCGTCTCGCTGTCGGCGCCGCCGGCCGAGGAGGTCAAGGTCGGTCACCAGATCCTGCAGTCGCTCAACCTGCGCGAGCGCAAGCTCGAGATCGTCTCGTGCCCGTCGTGCGGCCGCGCGCAGGTCGACGTCTACACGCTGGCCGAGAGCGTCACGGAGGGCCTGAAGGACGTCACCGTCCCGCTGCGCGTCGCGGTCATGGGCTGCGTCGTGAACGGTCCGGGCGAGGCTCGCGAGGCCGACCTCGGCGTCGCGAGCGGCAACGGCAAGGGGCAGATCTTCGTCAAGGGCGAGGTCATCAAGACCGTCCCCGAGGCCGAGATCGTCGAGACGCTGATCCAGGAGGCCCGCCGCATCGCGGACGAGATGGGCCCCGACGCGCAGATCGGCACCGCGCAGGTCGTCACCGCCTGAGCCGGATCCGCCCGAGGCGCGTCGGCGGCGAATAGGCTCCGGCCATGGTCGCCATCACGGTCGAGGGATCTCACCGCCTGACGCAGCAGGCCGAGCGCGGGGTGCTCGCGCTCGACATCGCCGCGCACGGCGAGGATCGCGACGACGTCGTGCGCCGCCACGCGCGGCTGCACGACGAGCTCGCGGGGATCGCGCGCGCCCGGCGCGAAGGCGGCGCCGCGGCGGCGTTCGACATCGGCAGCCCGTGGGCGTGGGCGGACGCTCCCACCGCGGCTCCGGATCGGACCGGCACGCCGATCCATCACGTCACGTCGACCGTCACGATCACCTTCACCGACCTCGCCGCGCTCGCGGTCGACGTGGCGGCCTTCGCCGCGCGTGCCGACCTCGGCGTCCAGCCCGTGCGCTGGGAGCTGTCTGACGAGACCCGGGAGGGCCTGCTCGACGCGGCTCGCGGCCTCGCCGTGCAGGATGCGGTGCGTCGCGCCCGGTCGTACGCGGCCGCGATCCGGCCCGGAGAGGACGTCGAGCCCGCGCTCGCGAGCGTCACCGAGCGCCAGGTGCACGGCGGCGGCCCCGGCGTGCCGATGTTCGCCCGCGCGGACGCCGCCGGCATCGCCTTCACGACGCCCGAGATCGACGTCGAAGCCGCGATCGTCGCGACGTTCGAGCTCTGACGGCTCCGGCCCCGGGCCGTCTGCCGCAATCTGCCGCCATCCGCCCGCGGAAAGCGGCAGTTCGCGGCAAACGGCGGCTCAGGCGACCATCGCGGCGACCTCCGTCAGGAAGCGGTCGCCCAGGTCGTCGATCTTCGCCACGTCGCTCAGCGATGTGAGCGGCAGGATGAACTCGTCCACCCCGGCCTCGGCGTACGCGCCCATCAGATCGACGATCTCGGTCGCGCTGCCGCCGATCGCCGGCCGTCCCTTGGCCGCGATCTCGTCGGCCCGCGCCCTGTCGTCGAAGAACACGAGCGCCTGCGTCGTGCGCCACAGCGAGGCGGACTCGCGGCCGGCGTCCTCGAGCGCGGCGGTGAAGATCCGGTTCTTCTGCGCGAACACCTCGGGCGTCGACCACATGTTCCACTCGTCGGCGTAGCGCGCGACGAGCTTCGGCATGACCTTCTCGCCCTTGCCGCCGATCAGGATCGGCAGCGTCGCGTGCGGCTTCGGGTTCAGCGAGGCGTGCTCCAGGCGGTAACGCTCGCCTTCGAAGTCGGTGAACTCCTGGTCCCGCAGCGAGCTCCACACCTGCAGCGCCTCACGGAACCACCGGATGCGGCTCGGCACGTCGGCGAACTCGAGCCCGAACGCCCTGTGCTCGTTCTCCTGCCAGCCGGCGCCCACCCCGAGCACGAACCGCCCGTCAGCGATGTCGCTGAGCGCTGCGGCCTGCTTCGCCACGACCGCCGGGTGACGGTACGTGTTGCCGAGCACGAGGGACCCGATCCGGACGTCGGGGACGGTCGCGGCGAGGGCGGTCAGCTGGGTGAGGCACTCGCCGCGCGCGCCGTCGTTGGGCTCCGGGGTGTTGTCCATGAAGTGGTCCTCGAGCCACAGACCCCGCCATCGGGCGGCGCCGGACGTCGCGCCGGCGGCGTGGATCGCGGCGGCGCGGAGGTCGCGCCAGGGCAGGTTCGCGGGGAGCCACAGACTGAACTTCATGCTCCCGAGCGTAGCCAGCGGAGGCGGGTGCGGATCCGCCGGACGACGGATCAGGATCCGCCCAGCGGGGGAGGCGCGGCCGGTGCGGGCGTTCCTAGCATCGGAGCAGACCGCCGAACAGAGGAGAATCCCCCGTGCTCGACAGCCTGCAGTCCTTCACCGAGTCGCTGCCGCCCGCCCTGCAGTGGCTGGGGGTGATCCTGCTCGGCGCGATCCCGTTCGTCGAGTCGTACTTCGGCTCGTTCGTCGGCGTGCTCGCGGGCCTGTCGCCCTGGGTCGCGGTGCCCGCCGCCATCATCGGCAACGTGATCTCGATGCTGATCTTCGTGCTCGGCGCGCACGGCGTGCGGAAGGCGGCGACCCGCAACCGGGAGGCCCCGGCCCTCTCACCGCGCCGCGCGAAGCTCAAGGAGCGCCTGGAGCGGTTCGGAGTGCCCGGCGTGAGCCTGCTGGGTCAGCTCGTGCTGCCCAGCCAGATCACGTCCGCCGCGATCGTCGGTTTCGGCGCGTCCCGGAACGCCGTCATCTTCTGGCAGGTGATCTCGATCGTGCTGTGGGGCGTCGTCTTCGGCGTGCTCGCGATGCTGGGCGTGCAGGCGATCACCCGCTTCTGACGTCTCAGGCGGCCGCGAACGTGACGCGCCCATCGGCGATGTCGGCGGATGTCACGCGCACGCGGATCGCGGATCCCGGATCGTGCGCGTCGGACGTCGAGGCGGTCACGAAGGGCTGCGCCAGCTGGATGCGCGAGCCGCCACGGGACTGCGAGACGACGACCGCGTCGAACTCATCGCCGATGCGCGCATGCAGCACGGCGGCCTCGACGCGGTCGACCGCGCCGGATTCGAGGCGGCTTGCGAGCGATCCGGATCGGCGCATCGCATCCGGGAGGTCGGCGAGCGCCTCGCGCGCCCACGGCGGCGCATCCGTGCACATCGCCAGGACGAACCGGTCGACGAGCCGGCGCAGCGGTGCGGTCGTGTGGGCGTACGCCGCGCCGATCGCGGCCTGCACGGGCTGTGCCGGCGTCTCGCCGTCGAACGCGACGTAGTCCGCGCCGCGGAACAGGCCGCTCGCGGCCTGCATGATGGCGGGCGCTGCGGGGTCCGCGTGATCCACCTGCCGCAGGTACTCCCCGTACGGCATGCCGTCCGGCCACGGGTGTCCGATCGCCGCCACGCGGCGGCGGAACTCGGCGATCGCGTCGTCGTCGGCGGGCGGCAGCGTGCGCAGGATCCCCGTCCCGCGCTCCAGCATGATGGCGGCGGCCGCCATGCCCGTCATGAGCGAGATCTGCGCGTTCCAGTCCTCGATCGCCAGGGTGGCGCGCGCCTGCAGCGCATAGCCGTCCGGCGTCGCGACGATCTCCTCCTCGGGCGAATTCAAGCTGGCCCCGCCGCGCGCGGCCTCCCGCGCGATCAGCGCGGGGCCCACCTCCGCGAGCAGCGCGATCGAGTCGGGCGCGGTGCCCTCATCGACGGCGGCCTGCGCCTCGCGGTATGTCCACTGCCGCCGCGAGCGCACCCACGCCCGCACGGGAGGCCGCGCGGGCTCGCGCAGCGCACCGTCGGCGTCGAGGGCGAACCGCCACACGTACGCCCGCCGATCCTGCTCGGGGAGCAGCGACGCCGCGCCGTGCGACAGCGCCTCGGGATGGAGCGGAACGGAGCCGTCCGGCGCATACAGGGTCTGCCCGCGCAGCCGCGTCTCCGCGTCGATCGCCCCTCCCGGCCGGACGAACGCGGCGAGATCGGCGATCGCGTAGTGGACGATCCACCCCGATCCGTTCCCGGCGGATCCGTCCCGCTCGATCGCGAGCGCCTGATCCAGATCGCGCGAGCCCTCCGGATCGATCGTGTGGAAATCGACGTCCCGCAGGTCGGCGCGAGCCGAATCCGATCCGTCGACCGCCGTCCCGGACGCGACCACCTCCTTGGCCTCCGCGACCACATCGGCCGGGAAGGCCTCGGGCAGCTCGAGCTCTCGCCGCAGCAGCGCGAGGGACTCGGCGAGTGCGGTCTGGACGGCGGACGGCGACAGGTGCGCGTGGCGGGCCGGCATGCGGCAAGCCTATTCACCGCGCTCCATGCGTCCAGGAGGCGTGAACCCGGCTCACCCGGCGAGCTCGCGCCGCCGCATGGCGGCGAGCGCCGCGGCGGTGAGAGCCGCCGCGACGCCGAGCATCCAGATCCCGCCGGTCCAATCCGTGTCGCCGCCCGCGGGGACGGGGGAGTGGGCGAAGGGCGACAGGTCGACCACGCCGTCCGGCAGGCCGAACAGCGGGCCGAAGAACCCCACGACGGCCGCCAGTCCCACGAGAGCCCACGCGAGGGCCGTGATCGGCCGGGGGAGCAGGGCGACCCCCACGAGCGTGACGCCGAGGAACACGGCAGCGGCGGGCGCCTGCGCGGCGGCGGCCTCGATCACGAGCGGGACGAGCGACTCCGCGCGGTCCGTCGCGGTGGCGCCGAGCGCGCCGGCCGCGCCGGCGGCGGCCAGCACGACGATCACGACGATCGCCCCGACGGCGCCGTACTCGGCGAGCCAGCGGACGCGCGACACCGGTGTGGCGAGCACGGCGTCCGCCGTGCCGTGCGTCTCCTCCTGCCGTGCCCGCAGCCCGACCTGCACGGCGCAGCACGCCGCGAGGATGCCCACCATGCCGTAGAACGTGCCGACGAACGCCTCCTCGATCGATGCGTCGGCGCCGATCGTGCGCTGCAGGGTCTCGACCACCGCGGGCACGTCGCCCGCGAGCTGGTCGATCGCGCCCGTCAGCGACGTCGCCAGCAGACCCGTCGCGATGCCGCCCGCCGCCCAGGCGGCGAGCACGGGGAGGCTCAGGCGCCACGCCAGGCCGCCCGACGAGCGCAGCAGCAGGCCCGCCCGCGCCCGGCCCGCGCCGGCGCGGACCAGGCTCGCGCCCTGATCGCGCACGGCCTGCAGGCCGAACACCAGCGCCACCAGCAGCGCCCCGAACGCGACCGGCACGATGAGCGGCGTCAGGTCGTTCTCCACGTACGCACCCGTGAGCTGCCCGTAGCCGATCGGCGACAGCAGGGCGGGCCACGCGGGCTCGACATGCATCAGGTCGGCGGACGGCGTGCCGGCCGCGTCTCCGATGCCGCGCAGCAGGTACGCCGCCAGCACCGCGGCCACGGATGCGCCGTTCGCGCCGCGCGGCGTGCGGAACAGCTGCGCCGCGAGCAGTCCGATCCCGAGGAACGCCACTCCGGTCGCCGCGAGGGCGATGCCGAACACCACGGACCCGCCGGGCTCGAGACCGGCCACGGTCAGTCCCGCCGCGGTCAGCGCGCCGAGCGCCGCGTTCGCGAGCAGGCCGTGGATCACCGTGGCGGCCAACGGCAGCATGCGCCCCGCGGGCGTGGCCGAGACGAGCTCGGCGCGACCGCGCTCCTCCTCCATGCGCGTGTGCCGCACCGCGAGGAACGTCGTCATGAGCCCGCCCATCAGGGCGATCCACGAGAACATCAGGAAGAACGCGAAAGCGCCGTCGCCGACCCCGTTCGGCGTGCCGCGGAAGATCAGGATCGTCCGGGTCGCGACGGCCACGGCCAGGATCTCCCGTCGGTCCTCCTCGTCCCCGAACGTCTCGAACACCGCCGCCACGGCCGCGGTCGCGAGCCCGGCCGTGCCGGCGACCCACAGCGTCAGCTGCAGCCAGTCGCGTCGGGCGCGCTGGCGCAGGAGAACCGACAGGATTCTCATGCGCGCGCGTGGTCCCCGACGCGTTCGAGCTCGTCGCCGTAGTGCCGCAGGAAGAGCTCCTCGAGCGACGCGGGCGCGACCGTCACGCCCAACGCGCGCAGGCGCACCAGCTCGGCGAGGGCGCCGGGCATCGCATCGGCGTCGACCGCGAGCGTCACCCGCCCGCCCTCGCGCACGACATCGTGCGCTCCCGGCAGCGCGGCCAGCGACCGCTCGGCCCCCGAGCCGAGCCCGTCGTCCGAGAACGACACGCTCGTGCGCGTGAGGTGGCGGAGCTCCGCGAGAGTGCCGGACTCGACGAGCGCGCCTTGGCGGATGATCGACACGCGCGTGCACAGCTGCTCGACCTCGCTGAGGATGTGACTGGACAGCAGCACCGTCGCGCCGTCGCTCGCCGCTCGCCGCACCTCGCGATTGAAGACCTGCTCCATGAGCGGATCCAGCCCGCTCGTCGGCTCGTCGAAGATGTACAGCTCGGCGGGCGTCGCGAACGCCGCGATCAGCGCGGCCTTCTGGCGATTGCCCTTCGAGTACGCGCGACCCTTCTTGCGGGGATCGAACTCGAACACATCGATCAGGCGCGATCGCTCGCGGTCGTACGCGGCGCGATCGCGCCTTCCGCCGCGCAGATTCCCGAGCAGGTCGATCGCCTCTCCGCCCGACAGGTTCGGCCACAGGCTCACGTCGCCGGGGACGTACGCGATGCGGCGATGCAGGCGGGCGGCCTCGCGCCAAGGGTCCGCGTCGAACACCGAGACCCTCCCGGAGGTCGCCCGCGCGAGTCCGAGCAGGATGCGGATCGTGGTGGACTTCCCGGCGCCGTTCGGGCCCAGGAAGCCGTGCACCTCGCCGGGCTCGACCATGAGGTCGAGCCCGGCGAGAGCGTGGACGCGGCCGTAGCGCTTGACGAGGCCTTCCGTGCGGATCACTGCCGTCATGGCGCCGAGGTTACTGAGCCGCATCCGATCCGGAAACGGCCCTTGCGGAACCCGCTCGCCCGTCGTGGACGGAATCCGCCCGGTGGCGGGCGGGCGGATCCATAGACTGGACGCCTATGGTCACGCGGCTCACTTCCTTCTTCTTCCGCTCCCTCCGGGAGGACCCCGCCGACGCGGAGGTCACCAGCCACCGTCTGCTCGTGCGTGCGTCGTACATCCGCCGACAGGCGCCGGGCATCTTCGCGTGGCTGCCGCTCGGCCTGCGGGTCAAGGCGAAGCTCGAGCAGATCGTGCGCGAGGAGATGGCCGCGGCCGGCGCGCAGGAGGTGCACTTCCCCGCGCTCATGCCGCGCGAGCCCTATGAGGCGACGGGCCGCTGGACCGAGTACGGCGACGGCATCTTCCGCCTCAAGGACCGCAGCGACGCCGACTACCTGCTCGCACCCACGCACGAGGAGGCGTTCACTCTGCTCGTGAAGGACCTGTACTCGTCGTACAAGGACCTGCCGCTGACGATCTACCAGATCCAGGACAAGTACCGCGACGAGGCCCGACCCCGCGCGGGCCTGCTGCGCGGCCGCGAGTTCACGATGAAGGACGCCTACTCGTTCGATTACTCGGACGAGGGCCTCGACGCCTCCTACGAGGCGCAGCGCGCCGCGTACGAGCGCATCTTCCAGCGCCTCGGCATGGAGTACGTGATCGTCAAGGCCGACGCGGGCGCGATGGGCGGCTCGAAGTCCGAGGAGTTCCTGCACCCGACCCCGATCGGCGAGGACACGTTCGTCCGCTCGGAGGGCGGCTACACCGCGAACGTCGAGGCGTTCGAGACCACCGCCCCCGATGCGCTGCCGATCCCGGATGGCGTGCCCGTCGTCTTCGACTCGCCGCAGACCCCGACGATCCAGACGCTCGTGGATCACCTCAACGCCCACATCGACAAACCCGCGACGGGGGAGTGGGCGGCCGAGCACACGCTGAAGAACGTCGTCCTCGCGCTCGTTCACCCCGACAAGACGCGCGAGCTCGTGATCATCGGCGTCCCCGGCGACCGCGACGTGGACGCCAAGCGCGTCGAGGCGGCCTTCGCGCCCGCCGAGGTCGAGCAGGCGACCGAGGCCGACTTCGCGCGGCACCCCGCGCTCGTGAAGGGCTACATCGGGCCCTGGTCGCCGCAGGGCGCCGTGCTGGGCGAGGAGTCGGCGAGCGGGATCCGCTATGTCGTGGATCCGCGCGTGGTCGACGGCACCGCCTGGGTCACGGGTGCGAACGAGCACGAGAAGCACCTGCACTCGCTCGTCTACGGGCGGGACTTCACGGCCGACGGCGTCGTGGATGTCGCCACGGTGCGCGAGGGCGACATCGCGCCCGACGGCACGCCCATCAGGCTCGAGCGCGGCATGGAGATCGGGCACGTCTTCCAGCTCGGCCGGAAGTACGCCGAGGCCCTCGGACTCAAGGTGCTGGACCAGAACGGCAAGCTCGTGACGGTGACGATGGGCTCGTACGGCATCGGCATCACCCGCATCCTCGCCGCGATCGCCGAGCTCAACAACGACGACAAGGGGCTGATCTGGCCCGCGGCCGTGGCGCCGTTCGACGTGCACGTGGTGGCGACGGGGAAGGGCGACGACGCGCTGAACCTGGGCGAGGAGGTCGTCGCGCAGCTCGAGGCCGCCGGCCTCGACGTGCTGTTCGACGACCGGCCGAAGGTCTCGCCCGGCGTGAAGTTCGGCGACGCCGAGCTGATCGGCGTGCCGCAGCTCCTCGTCGTCGGCCGCGGAGCCGCCGAGGGCGAGGTCGAGCTCTGGGACCGTCGCTCGGGAGACCGCGAGGTCGTGCCCGCGGCGGAGGCCGTCGCGCGCCTCACCGCCCGCTGATCGGATGACGAGTACGCGACGCCCCGGCCGGAGACGGCCGGGGTGTCGTGCTTTATATCGGCTTGTTCGCCGAGTCGTAACCTCACCGCCAGCAGGCGGAAACGGGTCGGGGTGAGAGTGGGGGAGTTCTGCCCGCGGAAATGTCGGCGGAGCGTGATTCGCTGATGTTCTGACATCCCCGTCTGCCCCTTCCACCCTCTTCGAGCCGGAGACCCCATGTCTTTGAACGGTCCGGCCCCGGCGCGTCGTCGCGCCGCGGCCATCGCGAGCGCCGCCCTCACGGCCGGCTGCCTCGCGTCCTTCGTCCCCACGGCGGCGTTCGCCGCACCCGACGGCAGCACGCTCGTCATCAACGAGGTCTACGGCGGGGGCGGCAACAGCGGCGCCGCGTACACGCACGACTTCGTCGAGCTGTACAACCCGACCGACGAGGCCGTCAGCCTCGAGGGCCTCAGCCTCAACTACTGGTCCGCCGCCGGCGGATCGGGCGGTGGCGTAGCCCTGCGGGGCACGGTCGCCGCGCGCGATCACTTCCTCGTGCAGCTCGCTGCGGGCAACGGCAACGGCCAGCCCCTGCCGGCGGCCGACCAGGTCGCGAGCGCGCCGAACATGTCCGGCACGACGGGTCGACTGTTCCTCCTCCCGACCACGGCCGTGTACGCGGGCGCCACGGGCGACGCGGCCGGCCGTGACGACATCATCGACATGATCGGCTGGGGTTCGGGCGCCGCCACGTTCGAGACCGCGCCCGCGCCCGGCACGACCAACGGCACGAGCATCGCGCGCGCCGAGAACGGCGCCGACAGCGACTCCAACGCCGCGGACTTCGCAGCCGGTGCGCCGACCCCGCAGAAGTCCGGCGAGGCCACGCCCGACCCGGAGCCCACCTCGACGCCGACCCCGTCGCCCACGCCGACCGAGACGGCTGCGCCCTCGACGGTCGCGATCCGCGACGTGCAGGGAACCGGCGAGACGTCGCCGCTGAACGGCCGGACGGCCACGGTCGAGGGCGTCGTGACCGCCGACTACCGCACCGGCGGCTTCAACGGCTTCTACATCCAGGACCCGGCGGGCGACCCCGCAGACGGCAAGTCCGACGCGCTGTTCATCTACGGAGCGAACGCGCGCGCCGAGATCGGTCAGAGCGTCCGCGTCACGGGCCCCGTCACCGAGTACCAGGGCACCACCGAGATCACCCCCGCCGCGGGCGGCGTCACGGTGCTCGCCGAGAGCCTCGGCACCGTGGCCCCCCTCTCCGACTGGGCGCTCATCGACACCCCCGTCGAGAAGGAGGCGCACGAGGGCGAGCTCATCCAGCCCGCCACGCCGTTCACCGTCTCGGACAACTACGACGCGAACTACTACGGATCGTTCGGCCTCGCCCACGGCGAGGGAGCGCTCAAGACGCCCACCGAGCACGCCGACGCCGACGACACCGCGGGCCTCGCGGCGATCGTCGCGGAGAACGACGCGCGCCGGATCACGCTCGACGACGGCTCGACCACCAACTTCAACAGCACGGCGAACAAGGGCACGCCGCTGCCGTACCTGACGCCGGACAACCCGGTGCGCGTCGGCTCGACGACGACGTTCCACGAGCCCGTCGTGCTCGAGTACCGCTTCAACGCGTGGAACTTCCAGCCGACCACGCCGGTCACGGACGACGGCACCGACGTCGTGACCTTCAGCGACACGCGCACGCCGAACCTGCAGCCGCAGGACGTCGGCGGCGACATCCGCCTCGCCTCGTTCAACGTGCTCAACTACTTCCCGACCACGGCCGAGGAGTATGAGAACGAGCTCGGCGGCTCCTGCTCGACGTACAACGACCGCGCGGGCGACCCCGTCACGGCGAACGACTGCGGCGACACCGGCCCGCGCGGCGCCGCGGAGGCCGAGGACTTCGAGCGCCAGGAGATCAAGATCGTCAAGGCGATCAACGGTCTCGGCGCCTCGATCGTCTCGCTCGAGGAGATCGAGAACTCCGCGCACTACGGCAAGGACCGCGACTTCGCGGTCGAGACGCTCGTCGACGCGCTGAACGAGAACGCCGGATCGGACGTGTGGGCCTTCGTCCCGTCGCCCGCGACGGTTCCCGCGGTCGCGCAGGAGGACGTCATCCGCACGGCGTTCATCTACAAGCCGGCCGACGTGGCCCCGGTGGGCGACTCGCGCATCCTGATCGACGAGGAGAACTTCGACAACGCGCGAGAGCCGCTCTTCCAGGCGTTCAAGCCGGCGGACGGCGGCGACGACCAGGCCTTCCTGGTGTCGGTGAACCACTTCAAGTCGAAGGGCTCCGGCGTCGACGACGGCACCGGGCAGGGCAACGCCAACCCGGACCGGGTCGGTCAGGCTGAGGCGCTCGTCGCCTTCACCGAGCAGGTGCAGGCCGAGACCGGCATCGAGGCCGTGTTCCACGCGGGTGACTTCAACGCCTACGCGATGGAGGACCCGGTGCAGGTCATCGAGCAGGCGGGCTACACCGACGTCAACGTCGCCCTCAACGGCGGCGAGGCGACGTACAACTTCGACGGCATGGATGGATCGCTCGACCACATCTTCGCCAACGAGGCCGCGTTCGAGATGGTCACGGGCGTCGACGTCTGGCAGATCAACGCGCAGGAGCAGGTCGGCTTCGAGTACAGCCGTCACAACTACAACGCGACGATCCTGTACGACGACTCGGTGTTCCGCGCGAGTGACCACAACCCCGAGATCGTGGGTCTGGACCTGGCGGCCGCGGATGAGCCGATCGAGCTCGATCTCGTGAACATCAACGACTTCCACGGCCGGATCGACGGCAACACGCTCGCCTTCGCCAAGACCGTGCAGGACCTGAAGGCGCAGAACGCCGACGGCACCGTCTTCGTGTCGGCGGGCGACAACATCGGCGCATCCCTGTTCGCCTCGGCGACGCAGAAGGACCAGCCGACGATCGACGTGCTGAACGCCCTCGGACTCGAGGCATCGGCCGTGGGCAACCACGAGTTCGATGCGGGTTACGCCGATCTCATCGAGCGCGTCGCCCCCGCCTCCGAGTACAGCGACCTGGGCGCGAACGTCTACGAGAAGGGCACCGAGACACCGGCGCTCGACGAGTACGACATCGTGACGGTCGACGGCGTCGACATCGGCTTCGTCGGCGTGGTCACGGACACGACGCCCACCCTGGTGAGCGGTTCGGGCATCGCCGGCATCGAGTTCGGCGACCCGGTCGACGCGCTCAACCGCGTCACCGAGCAGCTGCTCGACGATGACGCCGCCAACGGCGAGGCCGACCTGGTCGTCGCTCTCGTGCACGAAGGCGCCGGCGCGGGCACGCCCGACGGCTCCACCATCGAGGAGGAGGTCGCCGCGGGCGGTGTCTTCGCGAAGATCGTGACGGAGACCGACCCGCGAGTCGCCGCCATCCTGACGGGCCACACCCACAAGCAGTACGCGTGGGACGCCCCGATCACCGGCACGACGGACACCCGCCCCATCATCCAGACGGGCAGCTACGGCGAGTTCCTCGGTCACGTCTCGCTGACCGTCGACCCGACGACGTCCGAGGTGCTCGACTACGAGGTCGAGAACGTCAAGCGCGGCGCGGCTCCGACCGCGGACGAGCTCGCGGCCGACGCGGTGCTCGCCGAGGTCAAGGAGATCGTCGACGCGGCGCTGGCGTACGCGGCCGAGGTCGGCAACCAGCCGATCGCCGAGGTCACGGCCGACATCACGACCGCCTTCGCCGGCGGCTCGTACGTGAACGGAGCGTGGACCGGGGGATCGCGCGACGACCGCGCGAGCGAGTCGGCGCTGGGCAACCTGGTGGCCGACTCGCTCGTCGACGCGCTGTCGTCGCCCGAGCGCGGCGGTGCCGAGATCGGCGTCGTGAACCCCGGTGGTCTGCGCAACGAGCTGCTTTACGAGAGCAGCTCGGTGGGCGAGGGCGACGGTGTCGTGACGTACGCCGAGGCCAACGCGGTGCTGCCGTTCGTCAACAACCTGTGGACGACGACGCTGACCGGTGAGCAGCTCGACCAGCTGCTCGAGCAGCAGTGGCAGACCACGACCGAGGGCGGCACCACGCGTCCCTCGCGTCCGTACCTGGCGCTCGGTCTGTCGGAGAACGTGACCTGGGTCGCCGACACGGCCGACCCCAACGCGGCGCCCGGCGACCACGTCGACGCGATCTACATCGACGGCGAGCTCGTCCAGCCGGACGACGAGATCCGCGTGGGCACGTTCTCGTTCCTCGCGGCCCCGGCGGCCACGGCGGGCGACAACTTCTTCGCCTTCCAGCACGGCACGAACCCGACCGACTCGGGTCTCGTCGACCGTGACGCGTGGATCGCGTACCTGTCCGAGAGCTCGCCGCTCTCGCCGTCCTTCGCCCGCACCCGCGCGGTGTCGGCGGGCACGTCGCCGTCGGCGGAGGCGGGCGGCACCGCGACCGTCGCGCTGTCCTCGCTCGATCTGACCTCGCTCGGCTCGCCGCAGAACACGTCGGTCGAGGTGCGCCTGGACGGCGCCTCGATCGGCACGCTGCCGGTGACGAACGGCGCGGTCTCGGGCACGGTCACCGTGCCGGCGGCCACCACGCCGGGCGCGCACACGCTCGAGGTGGTCGCGGCGCCCTCGGGCACCACGGTGCGCCTGCCGCTCACCGTCACGGCTCCGGCGGACGCGAAGGCGCCGACCGTCACGGTGAAGATCGACACCATCGGGTCGGACGGCGTGTACGAGAAGGTCAGCTTCAAGCTGTTCGACGAGGGGCTGATCGATCGCATCGTGCTCAACGGCGTCGAGAAGGACCTCACGGACGCGAAGTGGAGCGACCTGAACGGCATCGCCCCCGGTGTGTTCGGAGCGGTCCTCGGCGAGAACACGCTCGAGGTCTTCGACGTCGCCGGCAACGTGACCACGATCGAGTTCACGCTCGTCGAGCCGGCGCCGGAGTACCCCGAGTGGGAGAAGGGCAAGGTCTACACCGGCGGCGACATCGTGTCCTACAAGGGCACGCTGTACAAGGCGCAGTGGTGGACGAAGGACAAGCCCGGCACGTCGACGACCGGCTCGTGGATGGAGCTCGGCGAGATGACCGCGTGCGCCGAGGGCGACGTCGCGGCATGGACCCGCTCGATGGTCTACGCGGGCGGCGAGCACGTCGTGCACAAGGGCAAGGTCTACGAGGCCAAGTGGTGGACGCGCGACCAGAAGCCCGGCGGCAAGAACGGTCCGTGGGAGCTGATCGGCACCTGCTGATCGCCCGATCCGCCTGACCAGCGACGGCCCCGTCACCCATCGAGGTGGCGGGGCCCTCGCCGTTCCGGCGAGACTAGGACGATGGAAGCAATCGAGAGCTGGCTGGCCGCGCAGGGCGATCTCTTCTGGACCTGGGTCGTCCTGCCGATCCTGGCGCTGCTCGGCGTGTACCTCACCGTGCGCACGGGCGTCGTGCAGATCCGGCTGCTCCCGGAGATGTTCCGCACCCTGACCGACAAGACCCCGCTCGACGCCGACGGCAGACCCCAGTCGGTGTCGTCGTTCCAGGCGTTCACCATCTCTGCGGCCTCGCGTGTGGGCGTCGGCAACATCGCGGGCGTCGCCACGGCCATCGCCCTGGGCGGCCCCGGCGCGGTGTTCTGGATGTGGCTCATGGCCGCGATCGGCGCCGCCTCCGCGTTCGCCGAGTCCTCGCTCGCGCAGCTGTTCAAGGTGCGGGACTCCGACGGGTTCCGCGGCGGTCCCGCCTACTACATGGCGAAGGGGCTCGGGGCGCGATGGATGGGCATCGTGTTCGCCGTCATCCTCATCTTCTGCTTCCCGTTCGCGTTCAGCGCGCTGCAGGCGAACACGATCGCGATCACCACCGCGACGGCCGTCGAGACGCTCACGGGAGCCGATGCGCAGTGGCTGCCGCTCATCGCCGGCGTCATCACGGCCGGCCTCACGGCGCTGATCGTCTTCGGCGGCGTGCGCCGCATCGCCGACGTGACGCAGATCCTCGTCCCGGTCATGGCACTCGCGTACCTCCTCCTCGGCCTCGCGGTCGTGGTCGTGCACATCGACCAGCTGCCAGCGGTGTTCGCGTCGATCTACACGCAGGCGTTCGGCTTCAACCAGGTGCTCGGCGCCACGCTCGGCCAGATCATCCTCGTCGGCGCCAAGCGCGGCATGTTCTCGAACGAGGCCGGCCTCGGGTCGGCTCCGAACGCGGGCGCCGCGGCGGCGGTCACGCATCCGGTCAAGCAGGGACTCGTGCAGTCGCTCGGCGTGTACTTCGACACGATCATCGTGTGCTCGATCACCGCGTTCCTGGTCCTCGTCGCCGTGCCGATCGAGCCCGGCGGTCCGCAGGGCGTCGAACTCACCCAGATCGCTCTCGAGACCTCGCTCGGATCGTGGACGGCCATCGCGCTCGCGGTCGTCGTGTTCATGCTCGCGTTCAGCTCGATCATCGGCAACTACTACTACGGGGAGGCGAGCATCGAGTTCATCTCGCCCCGCCGCTCCGTGCTGCTCGTCTTCCGCTCGCTGGTCGTGCTGGCCGTGCTGGCGGGCTCGGTGGCCTCCGCGGGGGTCGTCTGGAGCGCGGCCGACGCCGTGATGGGCGTCATGGCGGTGATCAACCTCGTCGCGCTCGCGCTGCTGTCGGGCCTCGTCTTCCGGCTGCTGAAGGACTACACGCGTCAGCGCCGAGAGGGCCTCGACCCGGTCTTCACGCGCGACCGGATGCCGGATGTCAAGGGCATCTCGTGCTGGGAGGACGCGCTCTCCGTCACGGGGCCGCTGGAGGTCGTCCCGCGTCAGCGTCCGTCGAAGAGGCAGCGCGCGGATCTCGACGGCCGTCGGCCCTGATCCGGGCGAGGCGGAGCCGCCGCTCCCAGCAAGCTGCGGATCCGGTCCGGTAATGTCGGAGGGATACCGGCGGACGTGTGCCGGTGAGAGCTGAATAGGGAGGTCGCTGTGGACATCGATCTGGGGCTGCTGCGGACGGTCGAGCGCGAGAAGGAGATCCCGTTCGACGAACTCGTGCGGATCATCGAGCAGGCGATCCTGACCGCCTACGGCAAGCACACTTCGCAGAGCGGCGAGGTGCCCGAGGGGGCCCGCGCGCAGCTCGACCGGAAGACCGGTCACGTGGGCATCTACGTTCCCGTCCACGACGACGAGGGCGCGGTCATCGGCGAGGAGGAGACGACTCCCGAGAACTTCGGCCGCATCGCGGCCTACGCGGCCAAGCAGGTCATCAGCCAGCGCCTGCGCGACATCGCGGACGACGCCGTGCTGGGGGAGTTCCGCGGCAAGGAGGGCGACATCGTCGCCGGTGTCGTGCAGCAGGGCCCGAACCCGCGCATGATCCACGTCGACCTCGGAACGGTCGAGGCGATCCTCCCTCCCGAGGAGCAGGTGCCCGGCGAGGAGTACCGTCACGGGTCGCGCCTGCGCGTGTACGTGACGAGCGTGTCGAAGGGCGCCAAGGGGCCGGCCATCACCGTCTCGCGCACGCACCCCGGTCTCGTGCGCAAGCTGTTCGCGCTCGAGGTGCCGGAGATCGCGAGCGGCCTGGTCGAGATCACGTCGCTGGCGCGCGAGGCCGGTCACCGCACGAAGATCGCCGTGAAGGCGAACGACCCGTCGATCAACGCCAAGGGCGCGTGCATCGGCGAGCTCGGCCGTCGCGTGCGGGCCGTGACGGAGGAGTTGAGCGGCGAGAAGATCGACATCGTCGACTACGACGCCGAGCTGGCCAAGTTCGTCGCGAACGCGCTGTCGCCCGCCAAGGTGACGTCGAGCTTCGTGCTCGATGCGAACACCAAGGCCGTTCGCGCGCTCGTGCCCGACTACCAGCTGTCGCTCGCGATCGGCAAGGAGGGCCAGAACGCCCGCCTCGCCGCCAAGCTCACGGGCGCCAAGATCGACATCCAGCCCGACTCGATCCTCGAGGACAGCTGACCCGAGGACCGTCCAGCGGGCGGCTCCCGTGAACGCGTGAGACCGTTCCGGAGAAGAGAGGGTAGGATGGAGGCAGTACGAACGTGCGTCGGCTGTCGCACGCGTGCCCCCCGAACCGCTCTGATCCGAGTGGTCGCGCGCGGTCTCGAGCTCGTCATCGACGAGCGGAAGGCCGCACCGGGTCGGGGCGCGTGGCTGCATCCCACTCGCGAGTGCGCGGAGACCGCCCTCAGGCGCCGCGCCTTCGGACGAGCATTGCGTGTGTCAGGCCCGCTTGACACGCAGACCTTCGAGGAATGGCTGAACGGCTATGGAAACAAAGTGAACGGCTCGAAATGAGACCCGTCCGCCTTTAGAGGTCTGCCCTGTCCTGGGGTAGGCCGCCCCAGACAGGAGAATTGTGGCAAAACCACGCGTACATGAGATCGCTGCGGAGATCGGCGTCGACAGCAAGGTCGCCCTGGCGAAGCTCAAGGAGCTCGGCGAGTTCGTGAAGAGCCCGTCGTCCACGATCGAGCCCCCCGTCGCGCGCAAGCTGCGTGCGGCGTTCGAGGCCGACGGCGCCAAGCCCGCCGAGAAGGCCGCGACCCCGGCGAAGCCCGGCCGTCCCGGCCCGGCGCGCGCGACGACCGCGAAGCCCGGCGCCCCGGCGAAGCCCGCCGCGCCCAAGGCCGAGCAGCCCGCCGCACCGGCGCCGGCGCCCGCACCGGCGCCGCAGAAGCCGGCCGTGCCCGCGGCCGAGAAGCCTGCCGCCCCGGCCGCGGAGAAGCCTGCCGCACCGGCGAGCCAGGCGCCGAAGCCCGGCGGTCCCCGTCCCGGCGCCCCGCGCCCCGGCGGTGCCCCGCGTCCGGGCAACAACCCGTTCGCCTCGTCGCAGGGCATGGGGCAGCGCCCCGCCGGCCCGCGTCCGGGCAACAACCCCTTCGCTTCCGCGCAGGGCATGGGGCAGCGCCCCACGCCCGGCAACATCCCGAAGCCCCAGCCGCCGCGTCCCGGCGCTCCGCGTCCGGGTGCGCCGCGCCCCGGCGGTCCCGGCGGCGCGGGCCGTCCCGGTCGTCCCGGTGGCGGCGGTCGTCCCGGCGCGCCGTTCCAGCAGCGTTCGGGCGGTCCCGGTCGTCCCGGCGGCGGCGGAGGCTTCCGTCCCGGCGGCGGCCCCGGTGGTGCGCCCGGCGGCGGCTTCCCGGGTCGTCCCGGCCCCGGTGGCCGCGGACGCGGCGGCACGGCCGGCGCGTTCGGCAAGGGCGGCGGCAAGTCGAAGCAGCGCAAGTCGCGTCGCGCGAAGCGCCAGGAATTCGAGATGCGGTCGGCGCCGGTCGTCGGCGGCGTCAACGTCCAGAAGGGCAACGGCGAGATCATCCGTCTCCGCCGCGGCGCGTCCATCGCGGACTTCGCCGACAAGCTCGAGGCGCTGAACGGCTACACCGTCCAGCCCGGCACGCTCGTGACCATCCTGTTCAACCTGGGTGAGATGGCGACCGCGACCGAGTCTCTCGACGAGGCGACCTTCGAGGTCCTCGGCGAGGAGCTCGGCTACAAGATCCAGATGGTCTCGCCCGAGGACGAGGACAAGGAGCTCCTCGAGGGCTTCGGTCTCGACCTGGAGCAGGAGCTCCTGGACGAGAACGCGGACGACCTCGAGATCCGCCCGCCGGTGGTGACCGTCATGGGTCACGTCGACCACGGTAAGACGCGACTGCTCGACGCGATCCGTCAGACCAACGTGGTCGAGGGTGAGGCCGGTGGCATCACGCAGCACATCGGCGCCTACCAGATCTGGACCGAGCACGACAGCATCGAGCGCGCCATCACCTTCATCGACACCCCGGGTCACGAGGCGTTCACCGCCATGCGTGCCCGTGGTGCGCAGGTGACGGACATCGCGATCCTGGTCGTCGCGGCCGACGACGGCATCATGCCGCAGACGGTCGAGGCGCTGAACCACGCCCAGGCGGCCGGTGTGCCGATCGTGGTCGCGGTGAACAAGGTCGACAAGCCCGAGGCGAACCCGGGTCGCGTGCGCCAGCAGCTCACCGAGTACGGCCTCGTCGCCGAGGAGTACGGCGGCGACGTGATGTTCGTCGACGTGTCGGCCCGTCAGGGCACCGGCATCCAGGACCTGCTGGACGCCGTGCTGCTCACGGCGGACGCCGGGCTGGACCTCACGGCGAACCCGAACAAGGCTGCGCGCGGTGTCGCGATCGAGGCCAAGCTCGACAAGGGCCGTGGTTCCGTCGCGACCGTGCTGATCCAGTCGGGAACGCTGCGCGTCGGCGACGCGATCGTCGCGGGCACGGCCTACGGCCGCGTGCGCGCCATGATCGACGAGAACGGCGAGCACGTGGAGGAGGCGGCTCCGTCGCGTCCGGTGCAGGTGCAGGGCCTCAACTCGGTCCCGCGCGCGGGCGACACGTTCATCGTCACGGATGAGGACCGCATGGCGCGTCAGATCGCCGAGAAGCGCGAGGCCGCCGAGCGCAACGCCCAGCTGGCCAAGGCCCGCAAGCGCATGTCGCTCGAGGACTTCACGCGCGCTCTCGAAGAGGGCAAGGTCGAATCGCTCAACCTCATCATCAAGGGCGACGTGTCGGGTGCCGTCGAGGCGCTCGAGGAGTCGCTGCTCAAGATCGAGGTCGACGAGAGCGTCCAGCTGCGCATCATCCACCGCGGTGTGGGTGCCATCACGGAGTCGGATGTGAACCTGGCGACGATCGACAACGCGATCGTCATCGGCTTCAACGTCCGTCCGGACGCGAAGGCCCGCGAGGCCGCATCGCGCGAGGGCGTCGACATCCGGTTCTACTCGGTCATCTACAACGCGATCGACGATGTGGAGCAGTCGCTCAAGGGCATGCTCAAGCCGGAGTACGAGGAGGTGCAGTCGGGCGTCGCGGAGATCCGCGAGGTCTTCCGCTCCTCCAAGTTCGGCAACATCGCCGGTGTCATCGTCCGCTCGGGCACGATCACGCGCAACGCCAAGGCGCGCGTCATCCGCGACGGCGTGGTCATCGCCGACGGCCTGGCGATCGAGTCGCTGCGTCGCTTCAAGGACGACGTCACCGAGGTCCGCACGGACTTCGAGGCGGGTATCGGCCTCGGCAAGTACAACGACATCCAGATCGGCGACGAGATCGAGACGACGGAGATGGTCGAGAAGCCGCGCTCCTGACACTCGTCGCGAAGCGACCGCCATCCGGTCGTTGAGCGAGGAGCGAAGCGACGAGTCGAATTGCTCGTCGCGAAGCGACCGCCATCCGGTCGTTGAGCGAGGAGCGAAGCGACGAGTCGAAACGGGCTGGATCTCGTCGAGACTCTGAGAAACTGGCCCTGGTGGGTGGCTGCGGCCGCCCCCAGGGCCGTTCCGTCCCCTCGGGGATCCACCCCACGGGGACACACTGAAGGAGGACTTCATGGCTGGTCAGGAACGACAGGCGAGGCTCTCGGACCGGATCCGGGTGATCCTGGCGGAACGGCTGGAGAAGGGGCTGCGCGATCCGCGGCTCGGCTTCGTGACGATCACGGACGTGCGCGTGACGGGCGACCTGCAGCACGCGTCGGTCTTCTTCACGGTCTACGGCTCGGACGAGGAGCGCGCATCGAGCGCCGCCGCGCTCAAGGCGGCGACGGGCATGCTGCGCAGCGAGGTGGGCCGCAAGCTCAACACGCGCCTGACGCCCACGCTCGAGTTCATCCCGGACGCGCTGCCGGAGAACGCCGGGCATCTCGACGCACTGCTGCGCGAGGCGCGCGAGCGCGACCAGGCCGTCGCCGGCATCGCGGCGACCGCGAAGTACGCCGGGGACGCCGACCCGTACGTGAAGCCGCACGACGCGGACGTCGACGGCGACTGACGACCCGCTCAGCTCCGCGGCAGGTGGAGCACGCCGTGCTCGGCCTCGATGAGCCCGTCGTCCAGCAGGCTCAGGATGGCGCGGTCGCGCTGCAGCGCGTCCGGCCAGTCCGCGAGCACGTGCACCTGAGGCTGCGCGCCCTGCTCCCGCAGGGCGCGCAGCACGGCGCCGCGCGCCTGACGATCGCTGCCCTCGTACCGCGCCTGCCGCCGGCGCAGATCCGGCGTGTCCGGACGCCCCGCGAGCACCCAGGCGCACAGGTCCTCGAGAGGGCACGCGGCGCAGCGCGGTGAGCGCGCCGTGCAGACGACCGCACCGAGCTCCATAGCCGCGGCGTTCACGGCCGCGGCTCCCGTCATGTCGTCGGGGAGCAGCGCCTCCATGTCGGCCAGGTCGCGCCGGTGCGGGGGACCGGGCTGCGCGCGACCATGCACGGCACGGGCGATCACGCGGCGCGTGTTGGTGTCGACGACCGGATGGCGGTCGCCGTACGCGAAGGCCGCGACAGCGCGGGCCGTGTAGTCGCCGATGCCCGTGAGCGCCAGCAGCGCGTCGACGTCGCGCGGCACCACGCCGTCGTGCCGGTCGCGGATCTCGACCGCCGCGCGGTGCAGCCACAGCGCGCGACGTGGATAGCCGAGGTTCGCCCACTGCTTCACGGCCTCGGCGGGCGGATCGGCCGCGAGCGCGGTCGGGGTGGGCCAGCGTCCGAGCCAGGCCTCGAGATGCGGGATGACGCGGTTCACGGGCGTCTGCTGCAGCATGAACTCGCTGACGAGCACGCCCCACGCGCCGAATCCCTCCGCGCGCCACGGCAGGTCCCTCTTCTCCCGCGCGTACCAGGGGATCAGCCGCGCGGCGAGCGAGGAAGCAGGCATCCCTCCAGCGTAGGCGCGACCCGCGCGCGCGTACCGCCCTCCGCACGACGCGGGGTGCTGACGCACACCGGCCGCGCGCTGAGACTCCCGTGCTTCGCTCAGGCGGTGCGGATCATGGGCACGTGCGGGATGCCGTCCTCGAGGAACTCCGGGCCCTCCGGCGCGAAGCCGAACCGCGCGTACCAGTGTGCGAGGTGCGACTGCGCGTCCAGTCGCACGGTGCTCGCCCCGCACTGCGTGAGCGCCCGGCGCATGAGCTCGGCCGCCAGACCTCGCCCGCGCGCGCTCGCCGCGGTCGCGACCCGGCCGATCCGGCGATCCGGTCCGTCGGTCAGCAGGCGGAGCGTCGCGACCACGTCGCCGGCGTCCTCCGCCCACAGCTGCACCGCCGTCGGCTCCACGTCGCGCCCGTCGAGCTCGGGATACGCGCATTCCTGCTCGACCACGAAGACATCCACCCGCAGCCGCAGGATCGCGTACAGCACGAGGGGCGGGAGGTCGGCGGTCGGAGCAGAGCGGTATTCGAGCACCGGATCAGCCTAGGCGTTACGCAAACGTGACGCCGTGGCGCGGATGGGGTCCCGCAGACCGGGCAGGACTCAGGGAGCATCGTGGCGAAGGCGATGCACATCGAAGGGAACATCATGACGGACTTCCGCTTGCGCCGCGTCCCGACCGCGGCGACGATCGTGGCGGTCTCGCTGCTCGGGCTGGCGGCTTGCGCGACACCGTCCGGTCCCGCGGCCGTCGACTCGCCGTCCGCGTCGCCGAGCGCACCGACCCAGACGCCGGCCGCGCCGACGGAGACGCCGACGGCACCGGCGGAGACGCCGAGCGCACCGGCCGAGACGCCGACCGCGGTGCCGGCCCTGCCCACGCAGGAGCCTGGGCCCGATGAGCCAGGAGCGAACGCGGACATCGCGACCTGGGCGATCAGCGAGGAGGGCATCGGGCCGTTCCGCATCGGCATGGCGTGGGGCGAGGCGGTGGAAGTCGCCGAGCAGCTCGGATGGGACACGTCGGCGGCGGGCGACCAGGCCGGCTGCGCGCCCAACGTGCGCCCCGAGCCCCGCGACGGAGATCTCTCGCTGTACATCTGGAAGGGCGAGTCGGTCGTGTACGACATCACGCTGACCGACGACGGCGATGCCGCGCAGGACGCTCCGCGCCCGAAGACCGAGGACGGCCTGACGGTGTCCAGCACGGTCGACGAGGTGCGGGCCGCCCACCCCGGCGCGAGCGAGGGGAACGTCATGCCGAGCGGCGAGCGCCCGTTCCTGACCGTGGACGACGACGGCCGGGACGGCCGCCTGCACTTCGAGCACGCGCCGGAGGAGGACGTCATCACCGGCATCTCCGTCAACCGGATCGATCAGCCCGCCTACGAGCACTGCTGACGGACCGCGCGGCCGCTTCAGCGGGCGGATCGCGTCGGACACGTACGCTGGAGGGTATGCGTCCCCCGTCCGGCATCCTGCTCGTCGACAAGCCGGGCGGGATCACGAGCCATGACGTGGTCGCCCGCACGCGCCGTGCGTTCGGGACCCGCAAGATCGGCCACGCGGGCACGCTCGATCCGATGGCCACGGGTCTGCTCACGCTCGGCATCGAGGGCGCGACCCGCCTGCTGACCTACCTCGTCGGTCTCGACAAGACCTACGACACGACGATCCGTCTCGGGGCGGCGACGACGACGGACGACGCCGAGGGGGAGGTCGTCGCGACGGCCGGACCCGAAGAGCTCGCCTCGGTCACGGACGAGCGGATCGCGAGTGGAGTCGCCGCGCTCACGGGTGCGATCTCGCAAGTGCCGAGCACGTTCTCGGCGATCAAGGTCGACGGCAAGCGGGCGTACGACCTCGCCCGGTCCGGCCAGGATGTCGAGCTGAAGTCGCGTCGGGTGACGATCGACCGCTTCACGGTGGCGGCGATCCGCCGCGCGGGCGGGTTCATCGACGTCGACGCGACGATCGACTGCTCGTCGGGCACGTACATCCGGGCGCTGGCCCGCGATCTCGGCGCGGACCTCGGAGTCGGGGGACACCTCACCATGCTGCGCCGCACGCGGATCGGCCCGTTCGCCCTCGCCGACGCCCACGCGCTCGAGACGCTGGCCGAGCGGCCCGCGCTCCTGGACCCCGCCGAGGTGGCCGGGCGCGTGCTCGGCCGGCTGGAGGTCAGTGCCGACGAGGCGCGGGACCTGCGGCACGGCAAGCGCCTGGACGGTGCCGCGAGCCGCATGACCGGCGCGAACGCGGCCGCGATCGACCCCGACGGCGTGCTCGTCGGCATCGTCGAGCGCCGCGGAGACGCGCTCAAGAGCGCCATGAACATGCCGGAGGTGCCCGCGTGATCCTGTGGTTCACGATCGTCCAGCTCGTCGTCGCGGTCGTCGCCGGCCTGCTGGCCGTCGTGCTGGGCCTCGCCGGGAGGCGGCCCAGCGATCTCAGCGTCGGGGCGCTAGCGCTCGTCGAGCTGCTGCTGATCGGGCAGGTCGTGATCGCGATCGTCGCGCCGTTCACGGGCAACCCGCCCACGGGCAGCGTGCTGGAGTTCTGGACGTATCTCGTGTCCGCCGTGCTGCTGCCGGCCGCCGGGGTCGCATGGGCGCTGATCGAGCGCAGCCGCTGGAGCACCGTGATCATGGGTGTCGTCGCGCTCTCGGTCGCGGTGATGGTGTGGCGCATGCAGGTGATCTGGACGATCCAGGTCGCCTGAGCGCCCACCTGTGGCGCGGGCGCACGCGCCTAGACTTGAGGGGCTATGAGTGAAACGAAGCCCTCGCGCCGCATGACCGGCATCGGCCGGGTTCTCGTGATCGTCTACGGCGTGATGGCGCTCGCCGCCACCGGCCGTTCCTTCGTGCAGATCGCCGAGCGGTTCGAGCAGGCGCCGCTCGCGTTCTCGCTGTCCGCCGCGTCCGCCGTGGTCTACATCCTCGCCACGCTCGCGCTGATCTTCTCGCGCAGCGACGCGTGGTACCGGGTCGCCTGGGTGGCGATCGCCTTCGAGCTCGTCGGCGTGCTCGTGATCGGCACCATCTCGTTCATCGTGCCCGAGCTCTTCCCCGAGGCGACCGTGTGGTCGCACTTCGGCAACGGCTACCTGTTCATCCCCCTCGTGCTGCCGTTCCTCGGCCTGTGGTGGCTGATCACGCACCGCACCGCGCCCGTCGCCGCCGCGAGCGAGGCGTCCGCGGAGGCGGTCCGATGATCCTGTTCCAGGACGTCTCCGAGGTCCCCGCCGACTTCGGCCCGACGGTCATCGCGATCGGCAAGTTCGACGGCGTCCACGCGGGGCATCGCGCGCTCATCGAGAAGATGCTCGTCGACGCGGCCTCGACACAGGCCCGCACGGTCGCGGTCACGTTCGACCGCAACCCGCTCGCGGTCGTCGCGCCCGAGCGCGTACCGCGGTCGCTCGTCGGCATGACGCAGAAGGTCGAGCTGCTGGGGCGCACGGGGATCGACGCCGCGCTGATGCTGCGCTTCGACGAGGACCTGGCGTCCGAGGAGGCCGAGGCCTTCGTGCGGCGCGTGATCGTGGCGGGGCTGCGCGCGCAGCGGGTGCTCGTGGGCAGCGACTTCCGCTTCGGACGCGGCGGCGCGGGCGACGCCGCGCTGCTGCGCCGCATGGGGCAGGACCTGGGCTTCGCGGTCGAGGAGGTCGCCGACGTCGCGAGCGCGGAGGACGGACGCCGCGTGTCGTCGACCTGGATCCGCGAGCTGCTCGACGCCGGCGACGTCGAGCGCGCGGCGAAGCTGCTGGGCCGCTACCCGGCGGTGACCGGAGAGGTCGTGCACGGCCTGAAGCGCGGCCGCGAGCTGGGCTACCCGACCGCGAACCTCTCGCCCGAGGCGGAGGGCTATGTGCCCGCCGACGGCGTCTACGCGGGGTGGCTCACCGAGCGCGCGCCCGAGGGCGTGCTGCGCTCCGGGGTCCGATACCCGGCGGCGATCTCCGTCGGCACGAACCCGACGTTCGACGACGTCGAGGTGCCGCAGGTCGAGGCGTACGTGATCGACGAGACGGATCTCGACCTCTACGAACGACGCGTCGAGATCGAGTTCGTCGCCCGGATCCGCGGCATGGTCGCGTTCGAGGGCGTCGACAAGCTGATCGAGCAGATGGCCGACGACGTCGCGCACGCCCGTCTCGCCCTCACCGACGCCACGTCCGGGCGCTGAGCTTCCGCCGCACGCGGCGACGCCGTTCGGCGCCGGCACCGCACGCGCAGGTGATCGGCGAGCTCAGTAGCTGCTGCGGTCCTCGGCGCCCGAAGCGGCGCGGCCCTCGGCGCGGGCGCGCAGCTCGCCCAGGATCGTCGCGCTCGCGCTGGTGCCCAGGCGCGTCGCGCCCGCCTCGAGCATCGCGAGGGCGGAGTCGAGGCCCCGCACACCGCCGGACGCCTTGACCTGCACGGCGGGGGAGACGCTCTCGCGCATGAGCGACACGTGCTCGACCGTCGCGCCGCCGCCGGCGAACCCGGTCGACGTCTTGACGAACGTCGCGCCGCCCGCCTCCGTCAGGCGGCTGCCGCGTGCGATCTGCTCGAGGTCGAGGTAGCTCGTCTCGAGGATGACCTTGGTGACGGAGCCGCCCTCGGACGCACGGCCCCCGGCGGCCTCGACGACGGCGGCGATGTCGGCCGTCACCAGGTCGTCCTCGCCCGAGCGCAGCGCGCCGATGTGCACGACCATGTCGAACTCGCTCGCGCCGTCCTCCTCGGCTTGCCGCAGCTCGGCGACCTTGGCGGCGGTGGACGTGGTGCCGTGCGGGAAGCCGATCACGGTGCCGACCGCGACGCCCGTGCCGTCGAGGCGACGCACGGCGTAGGCGATGTCGGAGGGACGCACGCACACGCTGAACACGCCCCACTCGGCGGCGATGTCGAGCTCGCGATCCACGTCGGCGCGCGTGAAGTCGGGCTTCAGGATCGCGTGGTCGATGGTGGCGGCGACGGCCCGCTCGTTCAGCTCGTTGGTCATGCGTCCAGCCTACGTCGCCGGTGTTGCGGGAATACCCCAGGGGGGTATCTTGGTTCCGGCGTGATGAACCCATGAAAGGGGGCCTCCCATGAGTCATACGGTGCAGGACGAGCGGCGCGACGTGGTGCTCGACATCCAGGGCATGACGTGTGCGAGCTGCGTCGCGCGCGTCGAGAAGCGCCTGCAGCTGGTGCCCGGCGTGGACGCCGCGGTGAACCTCGCGACGGAATCGGCCAAGGTCCAGGTTCCGGCGACGGTCGCCGACGACGCCCTCGTCGAGGCCGTGAAGTCGGCGGGCTACGACGCCACCGTGCGTCGGGTGGCGCGGCCGCACGCGCCGGACCGCGGCGCCCATGCCCACCACGCGAGCCACGCGAGCCACGCGGAGCACGAAGAGGGTCAGGATCACTCGGGTCACGTGCATGACGTCGAGGACGCGCCCGGCGAGACGCCGCTGCGGACCCGGTTGATCGTCGCGGTCGTGCTGAGCGTGCCGATCCTGCTGGTCTCCATGATCATGCCCCTGCAGTTCCCGGGATGGCAGTGGGCGGTGCTGGCTCTCAGCCTCCCGGTCGTGCTGTGGGCCGGATGGCCCTTCCACCGCGCGACGCTGCGCAACGCGCGCCACGGTGCGGCGACCATGGACACGCTCATCACGCTCGGCACGCTGGCCGCGCTGCTGTGGAGCGCGTGGGTGACGATCGTCGGCGGCATGCACGTGTACTTCGAGGTCGCGGCCGTCGTCACGACCTTCCTGCTGCTGGGCCGCTTCATCGAGCAGCGTTCTAAGCGCCGGGCGGGCGCCGCGCTGCGCGCCCTGATCGACCTCGGCGCCCGCGAGGTCGTGCTCGCCGACGACGCCGGGCGGGACGCCGACACCGTGCCGATCGACGGTCTGCAGCCGGGGGACCGCTTCGTGGTGCGTCCCGGCGGCACCATCGCGACCGACGGCGTCGTGGAGGACGGCGAGGCCGCGATCGACGCCAGCATGCTCACCGGAGAGTCCGTCCCCGTGCCCGTCCGCTCCGGTTCCGCGGTCACCGGCGGCACGATCGCGACGGACGGGCGCCTCGTGGTGCGCGCCACGGCCGTCGGATCCGACACGCGCCTGGCGCGGATCGCGGCGCTCGTCGAGGACGCGCAGGCCGGGAAGTCGCGCATCCAGCGGCTTGCCGACCGGATCTCCGGCGTCTTCGTCCCCGTCGTCATCGGTCTCGCGATCCTCACCCTCGTCGGCTGGCTGCTCGCCGGGCAGAGCCTCGAGGCGGGCTTCATCGCGGCCGTCGCGGTGCTGATCATCGCGTGCCCGTGCGCACTCGGACTCGCGACGCCCGTCGCGATCCTGGTCGGCACGGGGCGCGGCGCGCAGCGCGGCATCCTGATCACCGGTCCCGAGGCCATCGAGAGCGCGGGCCGGATCGACACGATCGTGCTCGACAAGACCGGCACGGTCACGAGCGGCCGCATGACCGTGCACGACATCGTGCTCGGCCGCGGTGCCCACCGCGACGAGGTGCTGGGGATGGCCGGGGCCCTCGAATCGGGCTCGGAGCACCCGATCGCCCGCGCGATCGTCGCGGCGGCGCAGCGGCAGGAGCTGCCGGCGGTCGGCGGCTTCCGCAATCACGCGGGCCACGGCGTGACCGGCTCGGTCGCGGGGCGCGAGGCGTTCGCGGGCAGCCTCGCGTTCGCGATCGACCGCGGCGCACGCGTGCCCGATGAACTCGCCGACGTCGCGCGCGTCGCCGCCTCCACCGTCGTGATCGTCGGATGGGCTTCGGCGGCCGGCATGAGCGCCACGGCGCGCGCCGCCATCCTCGTCGGCGACACCTTGCGCGATGACAGCAGGGACGCGGTCGCGGGCCTGGAGCGCCTCGGACTCGACGTCGTGCTGCTCACGGGGGACGGCGAGGGGGTCGCCCGCGCTGTGGCCGACGAGGTCGGCATCCGCGCGGTCGTCGCAGGGGTGTCTCCCGAGGGCAAGGTCGCGGAGATCCGCCGCCTGCAGGAGGCCGGTCACCGGGTCGCGATGGTGGGCGACGGCGTGAACGACGCCGCCGCACTCGCGACCGCCGATCTCGGCATCGCGATGGGCGGCGGCACGGACGCGGCCATGCACGCGAGCGACATCACGCTCGTGCGCGACTCGCTGACCGCGGCGGCCGACGCCGTGCGTCTGTCGCGTCGCGTGCTGGGTGTCATCCGCGGCAACCTGTTCTGGGCCTTCGGCTACAACGTGGCGGCGATCCCGCTCGCGGCGCTCGGATTGCTGACGCCCATGATCGCGGGCGCCGCGATGGCGTTCTCCAGCGTGTTCGTCGTGCTGAACAGCCTGCGGCTGCGCTCGTTCCGGTGAGCGGAGGCAAGCGCTCGGGCGCCGCGACATCGCGAGCCGCCCGAGCGCTTGCGCGGCTCGTGAGGCAGGATGGGGCCATGCGCCCCGTCCGACTCGCCGCTCCCGCGCTCGTCCTCGCGGTGTTCGCGCTCGCCGCGTGCCAGCCGACGCCCGATCCGACCGACTCGCCCGCGCCGACGAGCGAGGCGCCCACCGTCGCACCGACGGAGCCGACGGATTCGCCGGAGCCGAGCGCCTCCGCGACGCCCACGCCGAGCCCGACCCCCACGGAGACGCCCGACGCGGGCGCCCTTCCCGCGAGCTGCGAGGAGGCGTACTCGCTGCAGATGCAGGACTGGCTCTTCGCCGAGCTCGGCGCGCTCAACCCCTCGGATGCGGATCTGGTGCCGAGCTCGAAGCTCGCCGATCTGCTCGACGTGATCCAGGGCTCGCCGAACCTCACGTGCTACTGGACGCCCGAGGGCGGCGGCACGATGGCGCTCAACTCCAACGCGGCGGTCATCTCTGCCGAGCACGAGCAGTTCGTGCGCGACGCGCTCGGACAGGCGTTCCCGGGCTGCGACGCGACGGCGGAGCACGTGCGGTGCACTCGCGAGGGGGAGCAGCAGGAGGGAACCCTCGAGACCGAGACCGTCGTCCTGCGCGGCGACGTGATGCTGACGACGTATGCGATGAACGTCGACGGCGCGCTCGTGCAGGAGGCCGTCGACGACATGCTCGCCCACCTGCCGCAGTGACGCCTCCCGCCCCCTGAGCGCGGGCTCGCTCCGCCGGAGCAGGGTCCGTCGCCGCGGCGCCGGATTTCCGCCCCGACCCGCGGCGTTTCGCGGCGGGTGATGCCCTAGACTGGGCTCACAGGTTTCCGTTCCGACGCGTCACCGACGGCCGAGAGATCCGGGTCTCGACCCGATTCGCTCGCTCGACCTGGTTGCACTGCGCAACGCAGGCAGGCGCACGTGCCCCGGGCGGAGACCGCGTCCGCGTCGCCGCATCGCGCAAGCGCGTGGCACTCGCGACCAGCGATGTCGTCTCGTCGCCGAGCGGCGGACGCACCAACGACTCCGACCGCCGGCCCGCGCCGCGGTCGAGACGGTCTCTACGCTCAGGAGGAGCATGCCGACCACGGCACCCGCGCGACAGCGCAAGAAGTCCTCATCCGCGCGCCGCGACGACGAGGCCCCCCTCATCCCGATCCTCGCGCGCAAGGTGCGCGAGGTCGAGGCGAAGGCCCAGCGCGGCAAGCTCGGCCCCACGAACCGCACCAAGTTCCAGGTGATCGCGTTCCTCGTGCGCGAGGAGCGCGCACGCGTCAAGGCCGACCCCGAGCTCACCGACGCCGCGCGCGCCGAGCTGCTCAAGCGCCTCGACGGCGTCGCGACGATCCTCGCCAAGACGGCCGCGCGCGACACGTCGCTCATCCAGCTGCTCGAGGTCGACCAGGCCACGTCGCCCGTCGCGCGGCGCATGCGCCGCGACTGGCTGCTCGAGTCGGGGGCCGAGCTGCCGCCCGAGGAGCTGGTGATCGCCGACGTCAAGCCCGTCGTGCAGACGACGCTCGTGCCCCCGGCCGCCGCCGAGCGTCAGGTGACGCCCCCGCAGATCGAATCGCGCGTCGAGGCGAACCCGTTCCTCGCGCCCGACCTGACCCACCGGGTGGGCGGCCCGACGCCGCGCCGGCGTCTGGACGGCTGGGAGCTCATGGGCCCGCTGTACAAGGCGTTCGAGCAGGGCTCCGGCGGCGGCTCGGCCACCATGCCGCTGCCCGAGCTGCCCGAGTTCGATCGCGTCTCGCCCAAGGGCCTCGAGGTCATGGCGCACCAGTCGCGCTTCCTCGAGGCCGTGCGGGCCGGTCACCGCACGTTCCTGCTCGCCGACGAGCCCGGCCTCGGCAAGACCGCCGAGTCGGTCCTCGCGGCGTCGGTCGCGGGCGCGTACCCGCTCGTGGCCGTCGTGCCGAACGTCGTGAAGATGAACTGGGCGCGCGAGGTCGAGCGGTGGACGCCGCACCGCCGCGCGACGGTCATCAACGGCGACGGTGCCGACATCGACGCGTTCGCCGACGTGTTCATCGTGAACTACGAGATCCTGGATCGGCACCTCGGCTGGCTGGCGAAGATCGGCCTGCGCGGCATGGTCGTCGACGAGGCGCACTTCATCAAGAACCTCACGTCCCAGCGGTCGCAGAACGTGCTCGCGCTCGCGTCGAGCATCCGCGAGAGCACGCCCGGCGGCGATCCGCTGCTGCTCGCCCTCACGGGAACGCCGCTCATCAACGACGTCGAGGACTTCGACGCGATCTGGCGGTTCCTCGGCTGGACCACGGGGGACAAGCCGGGCCCCGAGCTGATGGAGAAGCTGGACGCGACCGGCCTCACGCCCGCGGACAAGGCCTTCTATCCGGAGGCCCGCGACGCCGTGATCTCCATGGGCATCGTGCGGCGACGCAAGAAGGACGTGGCGAAGGATCTGCCCGACAAGCTGATCGCGGATCTGCCCGTGCAGCTGGACGACGAGTTCGGCCGCGGCATCCGCGAGGCCGAGCGCGAGCTCGGTGCCCGCCTGGCGGCCCGCTACCGCCGGATCATCGAGTCCCGCGGCGACCGCGGCCTGGCGCCCGGCGAGATCGACGACGACATCGTGCGCCTCGTCGCGCAGGGCGAGCTCGACGAGTCGAAGGCGGCCGGCACCGAGGGAGACAACGTCTTCACGATGGTGCGGCGCATCGGCCAGGCGAAGGCCGGCCTCGCGGCCGACTACGCGGCCCAGCTGCAGCGCTCGGTCGGCAAGGTCGTCTTCTTCGCGAAGCACATCGACGTGATGGACCAGGCCGAGGCGCACTTCGCGGCGGTCGGCATCAAGAGCGTGTCGATCCGCGGCGAGCAGTCGTCCACCGCCCGCCAGCAGGCGATCGACGCGTTCACGGGAGACCCCGAGGTCGGCATCGCGGTGTGCTCGCTCACCGCGGCGGGCGTCGGCGTGAACCTGCAGGCGTCGTCGAACGTCGTGCTGGCCGAGCTCAGCTGGACCGCCGCCGAGCAGACGCAGGCAATCGACCGCGTGCACCGCATCGGACAGGATGAGCCCGTCACGGCGTGGCGCATCATCGCCGCGCACACGATCGACACGAAGATCGCCGAGCTGATCGATCAGAAGCAGGGCCTCGCGGCGCGCGCACTCGACGGCGAGGCCGTCGACCCGACGTCGAGCGACTCGGTCCAGCTCGCCGCCCTCATGCACGTGCTGCGCGACGCGCTCGTTTGATCGCCGCAGGGTCCGGACGACCCCCATCGGGCGTCGTCCGGATCCCCTAGTGTCGAGAGCATGAAGATCGGAATCCTCACGTCCGGAGGTGATTGCCCCGGACTGAATGCGGTCATCCGCGGCATCGTCCTCAAGGGCACCACTTCCTACGACCTCGAGTTCGTGGGCATCCGCGACGGCTGGCGCGGCGTCGTCGAAGCGGACTTCTTCCCGCTCACCCGGCACGAGGTCAAGGGCCTCGCGAAGGTCGGCGGCACGATCCTCGGCACCAGCCGCACCAACCCCTACGAGGGGGAGCGCGGCGGCGCCGAGAACATCAAGGCGACGCTCGCGGAGAACGGCATCGACGGCATCGTGGCGATCGGCGGCGAGGGGACCCTCGCGGCGGCCGAGCGCCTCGCGAACGACGGCGTGCCCGTCTTCGGCGTGCCCAAGACGATCGACAACGACCTCGGCGCGACCGACTACTCGTTCGGCTTCGACACCGCCGTGAACATCGCGACCGAAGCGATGGACCGCCTGCGCACCACGGGCGACTCGCACCAGCGCTGCATGGTCGCCGAGGTCATGGGCCGCCACGTCGGCTGGATCGCGCTGCACGCCGGCCTCGCCGCGGGCGCGCACGTCATCTGCATCCCGGAGGTGCCGCTGTCGATCGAGGAGATCACGGCGCAGGTCACCTCGGCCCACGAGCGCGGTCGTGCCCCGCTCGTCGTGGTGTCCGAGGGCTTCAAGCTCAAGGGGCAGGAGGAGGCCTACAGCGACAAGGGCCTCGATGCGTTCAACCGCCCGCGCCTGGGCGGCATCGGCGAGGTGCTCGCTCCGGAGATCGAGCGGATCACCGGCATCGAGACGCGCGCGACCGTGCTGGGCCACATCCAGCGCGGCGGGTCGCCCTCGGGCTTCGACCGCGTGCTCGCCACGCGGCTCGGCCTGCACACGGCGGACGCCGTCGTGGAGGGCGCGTGGGGCGAGATGGTGGCCCTGCGCGGCACCGACATCGTCCGCGTCCCGTTCGCCGAGGCGCTCGGCGAGCTGCACACCGTCCCGCTCTCGCGCTACGAGGAGGCCGCGGCGCTGTTCGGCTGATCCCGCACGACGAGGGGCGGTCGCGATGTGCGCGCGACCGCCCCTCGTCGCGTCCGGCCTCGGCGGGGGCGCGATCACTGGGCGGGCAGGCAACCGCCGTCCATGATCCCGCCGCCGATCTCGGCGGTCACCGCCTCCGGCGTGACCGCGCCGAACACGCAGCCGCCGTCGGGTGCCGTCGCCCCGAACAGCACGTCGCCTGCGGCGGCGCGGGTCTGCACGCTCGCGAGCCCGGCGTCCTGCAGGACCTCGGTCACCGCTGCGGCCGTGAGCGCCGTGCCGCCGGTGCGCAGCGACTCCAAGCCCCGACGCACCGCCGGCAGGTGCTCGGCTGCCGCCGCGGCGGCCTCTTCGCCGAGCGGGATCCGCTGGCGGTAGCGGTCGTTCTCCGCCATCGCCGCATCCGGATCGTACGGTGCGCACCCCGCCCGCGGCTCCGTCCCGGGAGGCTCCGGACATGCGGCGGTGGGGCTGGGCGAGACCGTGGCGGTCGGAGCTGCGGCTTCTCCCGTGGCGCAGCCGGTGAGCAGCACGGCCATGGCGAGCAGGAGCAGGGCGCGCATGACGGCACCCTACGACCGCGCGGGCCGGCCCCGCTGTCCCCCGTTCGGCGGGCGCGGGGGTGCGTGCCCACGGCCCCGCGATCCGCGCCCGGTCAGGCCTCGGCGACGCCCAGGACGTCGAACAGCCAGGCGAGCTGGAAGGCCCGCTCGCGCCACGAGTTGTAGCGGCCGCTCACGCCGCCGTGGCCCGCCACCATCTCGCACTTGAACAGCGCGTCGGCGCCCACGTCCCGCAGGCGCGCGACCCACTTCGCCGGCTCGACGTAGAGCACGCGCGTGTCGTTGAGCGACGTCATCGCCAGGACCCGCGGGTACGTCACGCCCTCGCGCACGTTCTCGTACGGCGTGTACCCCTTCATGTACGCGTATACCTCGGGGTCGTGCAGCGGGTCGCCCCACTCGTCCCACTCGATGACCGTCAGCGGCAGGGACGGATCCAGGATGGACGTGAGCGCGTCGACGAACGGGACGTCCGCCAGGATCCCCGCGAACAGCTCGGGGGCGAGGTTCGCGACGGCTCCCATCAGCAGGCCGCCGGCCGACCCGCCCTCCGCGACGAGGCGATCCGGGGCCGTGTAGCCCTCCGAGACGAGGTGCCGCGCGACGTCGACGAAGTCGGTGAACGTGTTGCGCTTCGCCTGCAGCTTGCCGTCCTCGTACCACTGGCGGCCGAGCTCTCCGCCGCCGCGCACGTGCGCCACGGCGAAGACGACGCCGCGGTCGAGCTCGGACAGGCGCGCCACCGAGAACGCCGGGTCGATCGAGTGCTCGTACGAGCCGTAGCCGTACAGGTGGACGGGCCGGATCGCCGCACCGGGCTCGCCGAAGGAGCGCTTCCAGACGAGCGAGACCGGGATGCGCGTGCCGTCCTGCGCGGGCGCCCACAGGCGTGCCTGGCCGTACTGCTCGGGGTCGTAGCCGCCGAGCACCTCCACCCGGCGCCGCAGGATGAGCTCCCGCGACTCGAGCACGTATTCGAACACCGATCCCGGGGTCGTGAACGAGCCGTAGCCCAGGCGGATCACGGGCGGCGCCCACTCCGGGTTGCCGCCGAGTCCCGCGGCGAACAGCGGCTCGTCGAAGTCGATCTCGGTCAGCGCGTGGGTGCGGTAGTCCAGCAGCGCGACGCGCGGCAGGCCCTCGCGGCGGTACTCCACGACCGCGAAGTCGCGGAAGCAGTCGACGTCGAGCAGGCGGCGGCCCGGCTCGTGCGGGAGCACCTTCTCGACCTCCTCGGGCGCGCCCACGCGCGCGCGCACGAGCTCGAAGTCGAGCGCACCGTCGTTGTGCAGGATGTAGAGCCAGTCCTCGCCGTCGATCACCGCGTGATCCACGCCGTACTCCACGCCCTCGCGGCGCGGCCACACCACCCGCGGTGCGGCATCCGGATCCGTCGCGATCGTCGCCGCGTCGAGCAGTGCGACCTCGCTCGTGATGCTGGAGCCCGACTCGACCACGACGAACCTGTCGCTGCGCGTGACGCCCGCGCCGACCCAGAAGCGCTCGTCGTCGTCGCGGTAGATCTCCCGGTCGCCCTCGCGGCCCGCCTCGCCCACGGCATGCAGCCACGCGCGGTCGGGACGCCACGCGTCGTCGACCGTCGTGTACAGGACGTGCGTGCCCGACGGCAGGAAGTGCGCACCCGAGGACGTCCCCTCGATCACGTCGGGAAGGATCTCGCCGGTCGCGAGGTCCTTGATCCGGATCGTGTAGCGCTCGTCGCCCGCGACGTCGACGGCCCACAGCATGCGGGTGCCGTCCTTCGACACGTCGAACGACCCGAGCGAGAAGAACTCGTGCCCATCCGCCTCGGCGTTGGCGTCCAGCAGCACCTGCTCGCCCGGCACCTCGACCTCGGGGCTGAGCACCGGAGGAGTCCAGTCGTCCGGCCCCGCGATCGGTGCACGGCACTGCAGGCCGTACTGCTTGCCCGCGATCGTGCGGCCGTAGTACCACCAGCCGTCCCGGCGGCTGGGGAGGCTCAGATCGGTCTCGCGCACGCGGCCCCTGATCTCCTCGAAGATCCGCTCGCGCAGCGGCTCGAGGTGCGCGAGCGCCGCGTCGGCGTGCGCGTTCTCGGCCTCGAGGTGGGCGATCACCTCGGGAGACTCCTTGTCCCGCAGCCACTCGTACGGGTCCTCGAACGTGTCGCCGTGATGGGTCCGGGGGACGGGACGGCGGTCGGGGCGGGGAGCGGGCTGGGGGCGTTCGGTCTGCGGGGACGCGTGCGCGGTCATCCGACAACGCTATCCGCCGGGCGAGGCCCCGGTGCGCACGGGGCGCGCGGCGGTTTGACCCCTCCGCCCGCCGGTGCGAGGATCGATGACTGTCTGGTTGCCAGATCGTGAACACATGGCGAACTCTTCGTTCGCGTATGCCGGATCCATCGGATCCCCGCACCCGGAAGGCGGACGGTGGAAACCGCAGCCCTCATCGTCGCGCTCGTCATCGCGCTCGCACTCTTCTTCGACTTCACAAACGGCTTCCACGACACCGCGAACGCGATGGCGACGCCCATCGCGACGGGAGCGCTGAAGCCGAAGGCGGCCGTCGCCATCGCCGCGGTCCTGAACCTCGTCGGCGCGTTCCTGTCGACCGAGGTCGCCAAGACGATCTCGGGGGGCATGATCCGCGAGGACCAGATCTCGGGGACGGTGTTCCCCTCCCTGGTCTTCGCCGGCCTGATCGGCGCGATCACCTGGAACATGCTCACGTGGCTGCTCGGCCTGCCGTCCAGCTCGTCGCACGCGCTGTTCGGCGGCCTGATCGGCGCGACGCTCGTCGGCATCGGCGCCCAGGGCATCGACTTCGGCGTCGTGATGTCGAAGGTCGTGCTGCCCGCCGTGCTCGCGCCGCTGACCGCCGGCATCATCGCGTACGCCGTGACGAAGATCGCGTATGCCGTGACGCGCCGCTACGACGGCAAGCCCGACGGTCGAGACGGCTTCCGCTGGGGCCAGATCTTCACGTCTTCGCTCGTCGCTCTCGCGCACGGCACCAACGACGCGCAGAAGACCATGGGCGTCATCACGCTCGCGCTGATCGCCGTCGGCTGGCAGTCGCCCGAGCACCACGAGCCCCAGCTGTGGGTGATCTTCTCGGCGGCGGCCGCGATCGCGCTCGGCACGTACGTCGGCGGATGGCGCATCATCCGCACGCTCGGCAAGGGCCTCACGGACGTCAAGCCCGCCCAGGGCTTCTCGGCCGAGACATCGACGGCGGCCACGATCCTCGCCTCCAGTCACCTGGGCTTCGCGCTGTCGACGACCCAGGTGGCCTCGGGCTCGGTCATCGGATCCGGCCTCGGGCGCCGGGGCTCGGAGGTGCGCTGGCGCACGGTCGGCCGCATCTTCGTCGGCTGGCTGCTCACGCTCCCCGCGGCCGGAGCCGTGGGAGCGCTCGCGGCGCTGCTCGTCGTGTGGTCGCAGTCGCTGGGGCTCGGGGTCCTGGGCGTCGTGATCGACGCCGTGATCGCGTTCGCGATCGTCCTGGGGCTGTTCCTGCGCTCGCGCCGCGACGAGGTCCACGCGGGCAACGCCATGAGCGAGGTCGCCGAGTCGGGCCTGGCCGTGAAGGTGGACGAGAACCCGCCGCCCACGCCGCGGCAGCGCCGGATGATGTCCGAGAAGGCGCGGCGCAAGGCGGAGGCCAAGCGCCAGGGCGCGAGCGGGGGAGACGACAAGTGAACATCGACTGGAGCGCCTTCCTGCTCGTCTTCGCGGCCGCCCTGATCGCGGCGGTCGTCGTCGTGGGGTTCTACGCCCTCGGCCTGCGGATGCTCGCGCGCAGCGGTCGTGTGCCCGTCGTCGCGCCCGCCTCCTTCACGGACGCCATCACGGTGCTGTCGCCGAAGCGGCTCGCGAAGGCCGAGAAGGCGGCGGCGAAGGCGGCCGCGAAGAACCCCCTCAGCGAGGGGCAGAAGCGGCTGTCGCTGATCACGGCCTATGCGTGCTTCGTCGTGTGCGGCCTCGCCGTGCTCGCGGGCATCCTGCTGATCGTGCTCGGCTGATCCCGGCGTGTCACCCGCACGACCTACGATGACGCCCATGCAGCTCGGCCAGTACGCCCCCGCCCACCGGACGATCGTCCACCTCAGCGATAGCCATCTGCTGGCGCGCAACGCGCCCCTCGGCGGGCGCTACGACACCGAGGCGAACCTGCTGCGCACGCTCGCGCGCCTGGAGCAGCACGTCGCCGACGGCACGGTGCGGCCGGACGCGCTCGTCTTCACGGGCGACCTGACCGACCTGGGAGAGCCCGAGGCCTATGCGCGGCTGCGGGAGCTCGTCGAGCCCGTCGCCGCACGCATGGGCGCACCCGTCGTGTGGGTCGCCGGCAATCACGACGAGCGGCCCGAGATGCGGCGCGACCTGCTCGGCCTGTCCGCCGACGAGACGCCCGTCACGGGCGTGTGGGACCTGGGCGGGCTGCGCCTGGTGGCGCTCGACAGCTCGGTTCCCGGATGGCATCACGGAGCGATCGACGACGCCCAGCGCGAGTGGCTGCGCGGCGTGCTCGCCACGCCCGCGCCGCTCGGCACGATCCTCGCCCTGCATCATCCGCCGCTGCCGAGCCACGTGCCCCTGTTCGACATCCTCGAGCTGCGCGACCAGGGCGCGCTCGCCGAGGTGCTTGCCGGCTCGGACGTGCGCGCGATCCTCGCGGGGCACCTGCACTACTCGACGAGCGGCACGTTCGCGGGCATCCCCGTCAGCGTCGCGTCGGCATCCTGCTACACGATGGACGTCGCGCGCCCGCCGCAGCGCGTGAACGGGATGGATGCGGGACAGGCGTTCCACCTCGTGCATGTCTACGACCACACGATCACCCACACGGTCGTGCCGGTGGATCAGGAGGATCCCGCCGCGTTCTTCTCGCCCGAGTGGTACGAGCGGATCGCGCAGCTGACGCTAGAGCAGCGCCTCGAGGCGTTCTCGCGCAAGCCGCCGCGAGCCTAGGCTCGTATCGATGGCTTCTCGACGAGGAGGGGCCAGGCCGCCACACCCACAAGGAGAACGATGGCTGACGACTCGACCACCCGCATCGAGACCGATTCGCTGGGATCCCTCGAGATCCCGGCAGACGTGTACTGGGGCATCCACACGGCGCGCGCCCTCGAGAACTTCGACGTCTCGAAGCGCCCGATCTCGGTGTACGCCGAGCTCGTGGTCGCGCTCGCGATGACGAAGCAGGCCGCGGCGCGGGCGAACCGCGAGATCGGCGTGCTCGACCCGATCAAGGCCGACCTCATCGACCGCGCGGCGCAGCGCGTGATCGACGGCGAGTTCCACGACCAGTTCATCGTCGGCGTGATCCAGGGCGGCGCCGGCACCTCGACGAACATGAACGCGAACGAGGTCATCACCAACATCGCGCTCGAGCTCGCCGGACGCGAGAAGGGCGACTACGCCTACCTCTCGCCGATCGACCACACGAACCGCAGCCAGTCGACCAACGACGTCTACCCGACGGCGATCAAGATCGGCATCTCGCTGGTGCACGTGACGCTGCTGGAGGAGATCGAGCTGCTGCGCCGGGCGTTCCTGGCCAAGGCGCGCGAGTTCCACGACGTGCTGAAGGTCGGCCGCACGCAGCTGCAGGACGCCGTGCCGATGACGCTCGGCCAGGAGTTCAACGGCTTCGCCACCACGCTGGGTGAGGATCACGCGCGCCTCAAGGAGAACTCGTCGCTGCTGACAGAGATCAACCTCGGCGCGACCGCGATCGGCACGGGCGTGACGGCGCCGCACGGGTACGCGGAGGCCGTGCGCCGTCACCTCGTCGAGATCTCGGGGCTGCCCCTCACGACGGCGACCGACCTCGTCGAGGCCACGAGCGACACGGGCGCGTTCATGTCGTTCTCCTCGTCGCTCAAGCGCAATGCGATGAAGCTGTCGAAGATCTGCAACGACCTGCGCCTGCTGTCATCCGGTCCGCAGGCGGGACTCGGCGAGATCAACCTCCCCGCCCGCCAGGCGGGCTCGAGCATCATGCCGGGCAAGGTGAACCCCGTGATCCCGGAGGTCGTCAACCAGGTGGCGTTCTCGGTCGCCGGTGCCGACATGACGGTCACGATGGCCGCCGAGGCGGGCCAGCTGCAGCTGAACGCGTTCGAACCGGTGATCGCGAACTCGATCCTGCAGTCCATCACCTGGATGCGGCAGGCGATGCGCACGCTGCGCGTCAACTGCGTCGACGGCATCACGGCCAACCGCGAGCGCCTGGGCGCGATGGTGGGCTCCTCGGTCGGCGTCGTCACGGCGCTCACGCCGTTCATCGGCTACTCGGCCGCGGCGGCGCTCGCGAAGACCGCCCTGCTGACGAACCGCAACGTCGCCGACCTCGTGGTCGAGGCGGGGCTGATGGACCGCGCGGAGGTCGACAAGCAGCTCTCGCCCGCGCGCTTGTCCGGCATCGAGGCCATCACGGCGGCGCTGCCGGTCATCTCGCCCGAGGACCTGCAGGCCTCCTCCTGACGCGGCGCGCGGTCAGTCGAGCACGCGGCAGTGGGTCGTGAGCTCGCCGATGCCGTCGATGCCGACCGTGACGGTGGAGCGGTCGCGCATCAGCACCTGCGGCGTGCGGGAGTAGCCGGATCCGCCGGGGCTCCCGGTCGAGATCAGCGTGCCCGGCAGCAGCGTGATTCCGTGGGACAGGTGGGCGATGAGCTTGGCGACCGAGCGCACCATGGCGCCCGTCGTGGAGTCCTGCATGGTGTGGCCGTCGAGCACGGTCCAGATGTGCAGGTTCTGCGGGTCGGGCACCTCGTCGGCCGTCACGACGTACGGGCCGACCGGGGTGAAGCCGTCGAAGGACTTCGCGCGGCACCACTGCGACTCGGAGTACTGCACGTTGCGCGCCGTGATGTCGTTCACGACCGTGTACCCGAAGACGTAGTCGAGCGCGTCCTCCTCGCTGACGTCGCGCGCCGGCTTGCCGATGATCACGCCCAGCTCGGCCTCGTAGTCGACGGCCTCGCTGAGAGAGCGCGCCCACGTCGTGGTGCCCTCGTGCGGTGCGATCGAGTTCGGCCAGAGCGTGAATACGGTCGGGGTGTCGTCGGTCTTCAGATTGAGCTCGCCGGCGTGCGCCGAGTAGTTCAGCCCGACGGCCATGATCGACGGCGGGGTGAGGATCGCCGGAGCGAACGTCGTCTCGGAGATCGCGGTGCGCTCGCCGGTCCATCCCGCCGCGGCGTCGCGCACGGCGGCCTGCAGCTCGTCCCCGCCCGCGATGAGCTGCTCGATCGTGCGCGGACCGTCCGGGATCAGCGCGGAAACGGGGATCGCATGCTCTGCCTCGACGAGGACGAGGGTGGGGGAGTCGCCCCCCGGCAGGTTGACGTGGGCGAAACGCATGATTCCAGGCTACCGGCACGGCCGCCCGTCCCTTCCCGCCGTGAGCCTCGGCAATAGGATGACCGTGACCGCGCACCGCTCTCGCGGCGCGGCCTGACAGGGGGAGAGAGTATGTCGTACGGGACCGGCCTGACGCCGCCTCATCAGCAGCAGTTCCCGACGGCGCTCGCCCAGCGTCATCACGGCGCGGGCGCGGCGATCACGCCGGCGCCGTCCGCCACGGTCACGCTTCCCGTGACGTCGCCGAAGGGCCGCAGCCCGTGGGTCTGGCTCTGGCCCGTCCTCGGGCTGCTGGGCCTCGCGCTCGTGGCGTACTTCGTGACGTTCCTCGGTGCCGCGGCGTCGATCATCGGGCTCGTCGCCGCGCTGATCCCCTATGCGGTCGTGATCGCGACCGTCGTGCTGATCGACCGCTGGGAGCCCGAGCCCAAGGGGCTGGTGTTCTTCGCGCTCGCGTGGGGCGGCATCGCGTCCATCGCCTTCACGCTGCTGTTCGACCTCGCGCTCACGATCGTGCTCCCCGCGCGGGGCGACTTCTTCAGCTCCGTCATCCAGGCGCCGCTCGTGGAGGAGGGCTTCAAGGCCCTCGGCCTGCTGCTCGTGTTCTGGATGGGGCGCCGCGCGTTCGACGGGCCGGTCGACGGCGTCGTGTACGGCGCCATGATCGGCGCGGGCTTCGCCTTCACGGAGAACATCCAGTACTTCGCGATCTCGACGATCGAGGGCGGCGTGGAGGCCCTCGGCTTCACGTTCTTCCTGCGCGCGATCCTGTCGCCCTTCGCGCACGCCATGTTCACCGCCTGCACGGGCTTCGCGCTGGGCCTCGCGGCGCGCCGCGGCCTGGGGTCGGGCCCCGCGATCGCGCTCGCCGCGATCGGCTACATCGCCGCCGTGCTGCTGCACGCGCTGTGGAACGGCGCATCGTTCGTGGTGGGCGGCGGACTGATCGGCTTCCTCGGCTACTACTTCGTGCTGCAGGTGCCGATCTTCGCGCTGTTCGTGTGGGGGATCGTGATGCTGCGGCGCGAGGAGGCGCGCCTGACCCGCGCACGCCTGGGCGACTACGCCGCCGCCGGGTGGTTCACGCCGCAGGAGGTGGACATGCTCGCGACGCCCGCGGGACGGCGTGCGGGCAAGACCTGGGCGGCACGGCTGCCGGGCGGTCGCGGGCGCCTGATGGCGACGTTCATCCGCGACGCGGCGGCGCTCGCCGCAGCGCGCCAGCGGGCGATCTCGGGACGCGACCCGCAGGCCGCCTACGACGAGCAGGTGCTGCTGGCCCGCATCACGGCGACGCGCCACGCCCTGCTCTCGGCCTGACGCGCTCCGAGGGTCTTGACACTCCCGGCCCGTCGGCGCATCCTTTTCCTACGCCAACTCAGCGCCCGGAAGACTCGCAGGCATCGCCGCAGCCCGGGCGCTGAGTGCTGTCGGGCGGGGCTCTTCTCGCTGTCGGCGTAATCATGGCAAGCCCATGCCCGCGGGCGGGGGAGTCGTGGTTCGATGGGTCGCATGAGCGCAGATCGCACCAAGCCCGAGTTCGACGCACCGCAGGGCCCCGCGCCCGAGGAGCTCGTCATCCGCGACATCATCGAGGGCGACGGCGCCGAGGCCAAGCCCGGCGACACCGTCACCGTCCACTACGCGGGCGTCGAGTACGACACCGGCGAGGAGTTCGACTCGTCGTGGAACCGCGGCGAGAGCATCCAGTTCCCGCTGCGCGGCCTGATCCAGGGCTGGCAGGACGGCATCCCCGGCATGAAGGTCGGCGGACGTCGCGAGCTGGTGATCCCGCCGCACCTGGCGTACGGCCCCGCCGGCGCCGGCCACTTCCTGAGCGGCAAGAGCCTGATCTTCATCATCGACCTGATCGACGTCGCCTGACGTCTCGAAGCGACCGGAGCGCCTTCCCGCGGGAGGGCGCTTCGTCGTTTCCGGATCCGCGGCGTATGCGCGGGAATATATTCGCGCGCATGCGTATTGTCTAGGGAGACCGCCGCGCGGCGGCACGACCTCAAGGAGAGCAATGAGCATCGAGATCCCCGGCTACCGCCCCGGCACCTACGCGATCGACCCGTCGCACAGCGAGGTGGGCTTCAGCGTCCGCCACATGATGATCTCCAAGGTGAAGGGCGTCTTCCACGTGATCGAGGGCACGATCGTCGCCCCCGAGAACCCGCTCGAGGCGAAGGTCACGGCCAAGGCCGATGTCGCATCGATCAACACGAAGGACGAGGGTCGCGACCAGCACCTCCGCTCCGCCGACTTCTTCGACGCGGAGAGCAACCCGACCATCGAGTTCGTCTCCACCGGCGTCCGCGCGGAGGACGGCGACTTCTTCGTCGACGGCGACCTCACGATCCGCGGCATCACCAAGCCCGTGACGTTCGAGATCGAGTTCGGCGGCTTCGGCGTCGACCCGTGGGGCAACTACAAGGCGGGCGCGACCGGCACCGCCAAGATCGACCGCGAGGACTTCGGCCTGACCTGGAACGCGGCGCTCGAGACCGGCGGCGTGCTCGTCGGCAAGGACGTCACGATCACGCTCGACCTGCAGGGCGCTCTTCAGGCCTGAGCCCGTGCCGCCGTCTCGACCGGCGGCACCCACGATCGCCCCGGGTGGCCGCGCAGCGGCGACCCGGGGCGATCGTGCGTCCGCATCGGACATCGCACGGGCGACCGATCCCGCACGTGCGGATCCCGGTCGAACCGGTGCACGCGAGAGGCCGCGCGAGTCAATAGCCTGGAGCGAAGACGGACGACGTGGAGGCGATGATGACGGATCTGGCAGGCACGGACGAGGCCGTGGAACGGCTCGGCTTGATGGACACGCCGCCGGAGGAGCGCTTCGACCGCATCACGCGCCTCGCGCAGGAGGTGTTCGACGTGGACAAGGTGGTCATGAACGTCGTCAACTCCGCCACGATCTACACGAAGTCGCAGCCCGACGGCTCGCACTTCCGCCACACGCCTCCCGAGGACTCGTTCTGCGCCGAGACGATGAAGCAGGACGGCGTCCTCGAGGTCCCCGACGGCGCGGAGGACCCGCGCTTCGCGCACCGCGGGATCGTCGCCGAGCACGGGGTTCGCTTCTATGCGGGCTTCCCGATCCGCACCGAGGCGGGGGAGACGGTGGCGACGCTGTGCCTGCTCGACCCCAGCCCCGGCAAGCTGTCCGACGAGGACCTCGACGCGTTCGAGCGCTTCGGCAGGTGGGCGCAGGCCGAGATCCGGCACGGCGACCCCGCGGCGTTCGGGGCGGGGGACGCGCAGGCCCTCCCGGTGGCGCCGTCGACGGACGAGGACAGCACCGCCGACGGCGAGGTGCGGGTGGCGTCGCTCTCCATCCCGTTCAACCGGCTCAGCGGCGACCGCAGCGCCTGGATGCAGCTCGAGGGCAAGGTCGTCGTGACGCTCGCGGACGTCATGGGCAAGGGGCCCGTCGCCAGCGGTCTCGCCGAGGAGCTCATCGCGGCGCTGCAGGAGCGGCGCGACCTCGACCCGGTCGAGGCGCTGCTGTCGGTCGAGGACCAGGCGCGCGAGGTCCCGGCCTATCAGGAGACCTTCGCGACGCTCTTCCACGCCGTGATCGACACGACGACCGGCGTCGTCGACTACGTGGACGCCGGGCACGGTCTCACGCTGCTGCTCGGCGCGGACGGCACGGTCACGCGCCTGTTCTCGCGCAACCTGCCGCTTGGCCTGCGGCCGGGCGACGTGGAGTGGGAGTCCGGACGCGTCACAGTGCGGCCGGGCGATGTCATCGTGTCTGTCTCGGACGGCGCGCTCGACGCCTACGACTCCACGCTGGCCAGCCTGCAGATGATCGCCGAGGACCTGCGACGGGCGCGGGGCGTGACGAACGACTTCTTCGTCCGCCTCGCCGTGCGCGTCAGTGAGCACACGGTCGACGACGACGTGACCGCGATGATCGTCTCGATCCACTAGCGCGGGATCACACCGAACAGGAACCTCTTCTTCACCATCAGGAAGATGATCGCGATGACCGCGGTGTGGATCAGCGTCCCCTGCCACACGCTGGAGCGATCCAGCCCGGGGATGTTCGCCACGGCGAGCACGAAGAAGACGTGCACGATGAACACGTACAGGCTCGCCTGACCCAGGGGGATCCAGAGCCAGCCCATCGTGACGTCGAACGGCTTCCACGCGACCGTCAGCACGGCGTAGCTGCACAGGATCACCAGCACGATGTTCAGCAGGCGACCCCAGTGCATGTCGATGCGGGGGTACCCGCTGTCGTAGAGCATGCCGTAGAGGTCGGCCGGGAACGGGGCGGGGACGAATCCGAAGGCGTCGCCCGCCCAGAGGTAGACGAGGAAGCCGACGTACCCCACGACGAACACGCCCGCGGCGATCTTCCCGATCGGCGTCGTCATCGCACGGATGATCTGCCGTCGGTAGTAGCCGATCACGAGTCCGTGCGTGAAGAGGACCTGCCAGGCGAGAAGCGGGAACACGGCGTCGAACTGGGAGGAGAGCGGCGCGTAGTCGGGGAAGACGATGTGGACCGCGTACAGGCCCCAGCTGATCAGCAGCACGAGCCACCACAGGCGGCGCTTGATGAGGAACATCAGCGCCGGGTACGCCAGGCTCAGCACGACGAAGAGGCCCATGATGTTGAACGGCCAGGGACCCATCTCGAGCAGCAGGAACTGCCGGACGGCGTACCACGGCGGCGGATAGTCGAGCAGGCGGTCGGCGTTCGGGTACAGGTCGTAGACGCGCCCCTGCGTCGCCGTGCCGTCCTCGCCGGTGCCGCGGTCGGTGAAGGTCGTGACGGCGGAGGTGTCGACGAACGGCAGGAAGCCGATCGCGAAGATGAGCAGGATCACCGCCAGCGCGACGACGTACTGCTTGCGGGCCCGCGCCCACGCGCCGAGAGCGGCGGCCCACTCGCCACCGCGCCGCACGGCGGCGGGGAACACCATGCCGAGCACGATGCCGCTCAGCAGCACGAAAAGCTCCGCTCCCGTGATGGCGCCGATCACCTTCAGGGAGGCGAAGGAGTAGGGGCTCGTCACCTCGATGTGGGTCACCACGACGACGATGATCACGAAGCCGCGCACCATGTCGATGCGCAGGTCGCGCGCGCCGGAGTCGTCCTCGTACCGCCACTTCGGCAGCAGGCGCCCCACGATGCCGGATGCCAGGAACGCGACGGCGAGCACGGCGGCGCTGCCCGTGATCCAGTTCATCTCGTCGTCGGCGTCGGCCTCGCGCACCTGGACGGTCGCCGCGTTCGCCTGCTCCGCAGTGATCACCTCCGTGATCGGGCCCCACTCGAACAGCCCGCTGCCGATCAGGTCCTCGCGCAGCGCCTCCGCCACTTCGTCGTCGGCCGTGGCGCGCCAATCGACCTCCTGCTCGCCGGCCTCGGCCTCGGCGCGCTCCACCTCGAGCCACGTGATGGCGTCGATGCGGGGGCGCTCGCCGAGGGCGTCGAGGATCTGACGCCACCAGCCCTGCTTGACCTGGAGCTCGGTGTCGCCGTCGAGGCCCGGGTCGTAGAGAGCCCCCGTGTCGAGCAGCATCGGCAGGCCCTCGCCGCGCGCGAACCGGTCGTAGAAGCTCGCCGCCTGCGGCACCGTGTAGCCCCAGCGTTCGTCGAGGCGGGCCTCCACCTCCCCGGGGTCGGGCGCGCTGTTGGCCTCGAGCGGCACGTCGCGCCCCGCGGCGGCCCCGGCCTCGCCCTTGCCGAAGTAGAACAGCGTCAGTCCCACGCGGTCGACGGCGGCGTCGCCGGGCCAGTAGGGGCCATAGGGGTCGTCGGACTCGGTCAGCTGGCCGTCGTCGTCCGTGTCGAGATCCGCGAGTGCCCGCGGCGTGAGGTCGGCGAGACGTCCGTCCGCGCGCTCGAACGGATAGCCGGCGCCGTACGACGGCGCCCACACCATCTCGGCCCCCGACGACCCGTCATGCACGTGCTCGGCGAGCGTCCGGAAGGTGCCGACGTACTGTGCCGGCTGCTGACCCCAGTCCGTCCAGGATCCGTTCATCTCAGGAGCGAAGCGGACGAGGTGGTGCGTGCCGTACTGCTCATGCACGGTGTCGAGCTGCGCGGCGAGAATCTCGGCGTCCTCGGCCTTCAGATCCTCGAGCGCCGCGGTCGGCTCCAGCGTGAGGGTGAGCACGGCGCCCTGCGCGGCGACGTCCGATGCGGCGCGCTGCCAGCGCTGGCGCGAGTCGTCGTCGAGGGGGTATCCGAGCCTCACCGCGTACGTGGCGGGGGTCTCGCCGAGACGGTCGACATAGCCCTGCGGGCTGTCCTCGGCCCAGTCGAGCTCGGGCCCGAACCACGTCCCGGTCTGCTCGACCGGGGCGTCCGACGTCGCCGCCTGAGCGGGGCCGCCGATCCCGATGGCCGCCAGCAGGGCGAGCCCGACGGCGGCGGCGGCGCGCTGGATCCCTCGCTTCACGAGCGCCGGCACGTGAGACCCTGGGCGCCGCGGTCGCCGTCGCTGGGGGAGCGGCGTCAGTCACGCAGCGCCTCCTCGACCGTGACGCGGGGGCGGATCACCCGATCGAGATTCGTCAGGCGCAGGACCATCGTCACCTGCTCCGACGGCGCGGCGAGCCGCAGGTCCCCGCCGGCCTGACGCGCGGTCTTCAGGCATGCCACGATCGCCCCGAGGCCCGAGGAGTCGACGAAGTCCGTCTGCGACAGGTCGAGCACGATCAGTGCACCGTCGGCGGCGGCGATCGTCTCGGCCACCTGCTCCCGGAACGGGCGCGCCGACACCATCGACAGGCGCCCTCGGGGAACGACGATGCGGGCGCCGTCGCGGGCCTCGACATCGAGCTCGAGCATGTCAGTTCTCCTTCAGTTCCGGATAGGGCGTCGCCGCATAGAGCACGGCGCGGATGATGATGCTGAACACCGCGAGGTCGTAAAGCACCCAGGCGATGTTGACGAGCGGCGCGATGCCCTCCGCCTGTCCTGCGGCGTAGCGGATGGCGACGACGAGCAGCGAGAGCACCATGGCGGCCATGACGTAGAGCTGCGGGCGCACGAGGTCCCAGCGCGGGCGGTTCTCAGTCGTCCGCGTCTTCGGGGTGACCGAGAACGCCAGCGTCCGGCCGCGGTACACGTTGCCGAACGCGCTCGTGACGGCCCGGATCCACACGGGGAACAGCGCGAGCGAGTACTGGGCGCCCCGCCAGGTCGGTCTGCCGTTGGCCACGACGAGGAACAGCAGCTGGTTGAGCAGGAAGAACGGGATGAACCGGATGAAGAAGTCGAAGCTGAACGCGATCACCGGCATGGTCCCGAAGGACAGGTTCAGCACGGGCGCGGCGACGTACACGATCGCGGCGAAGCCCGACAGATAGCTCCACATCGTGGAGAAGTACATGAGGCGCTGACCGAGGCTGAGGCCGGGCTGCACGAGCGGGTTCTCGCGGAACATGACCTGCATCGTCCCCTGCGCCCAGCGCAGCCGCTGCGTGAGCATCGTCGGCAGGTCGTCCGGCGCGAGGCCCTTCGCGAGCACCTCGTCGTGGTAGACCGAGCGCCAGCCGAGCCCGTGCAGGCGCATGGACGTGGCCATGTCCTCGGTCACCGAGATCGTCGCGAGCGGCATGATCGCCTGCGCCTCCGCCTCGCGGCCCACCTCGAAGGCGTCGACGAGCATGCTGATCGACTCCACGGCGGCCAGCGGCGACAGGCTCCGGTCGTGCAGGCCCTCGAGCGTGATGTCGTCGATCGCCGCGAGCGTCGCGGCGTCGAGCGTGAACTCCGCGAGCTCGGCCAGCTCTGCCCGCACGCTCTCGACGTCCTGGCCGCTCATCATCGTGCGCACCGCGTCGATGCGCCGCTGGAAGCGGAAGGTGATGTCCGCCAGGCCCTCGCCGTGGGCGAGGTCCGACTTGACGTCATCCAGCGCCGCCGACACCTCGTTCAGCGCCGACAGGACGCGGCGATCCTGGCGGTGGTCTCGTCGCGCCCGCGCGAGGATGCGCCGCGACGAGCGCACGGCCCTGTTCACCGCGACGGTCACCTCGCCGACGTAGCGCGAGACGCCGAGCTGCATGAGCGCCTCGCGTCGCAGGATGGCGTTGGATCCGCAGAAGAACGCAGCGTTCCAGCCGTCCTTGGACTGCTGGATCGGCCCGTAGAACAGCGGCGCCTGGCTGCCGAGAGGGTCGGAAGGCGGGACGTTGACGAACCACTGCGGCGTCTGCACGAGCGCGACCTTCTCGTCCTCGAACCAGCCGAGCGTGCGGTCGAGGATGCGGGGATCGGGCACCTGGTCGGCGTCGAGGATCAGCAGGAACTCGCCCTCGGTCACCATGAGCGCGTTGTTGAGGTTCCCGGCCTTCGCATGGCGCGGCCGGTCGCGCCATGCATCGGAGCGGCTGATCACGCCGATGCCCTCCGCCTCCGCCATCGCGCGCAGCTCGGGCCTGTCGCCGTCGTCGAGGATCCACGTCTCGTGGGGGTATGCGATCGCCTGTGCCGCGCGCGCGGTGTTCATCACGAGATCGAGCGGTTCGTTGTACGTCGTCACCAGGACGTCCACCGTGACGTCGTGGCGCAGTGGAGGCGCATCGTGACGCTCGCGCAGACGCCACGCCCCGAGGCCGAACAGGAGCGAGTCGATCAGGCTGTAGGTCTCGGCGAGGACCAGGGGCACCGCGATCCACCACGCGTCCCAGTTGACCGAGAAGAGCCAGCGCCAGGCGACGTAGTTGATCCCGGCGATCGCGGCGAGCACGACGACAAGGCGGACGACCGCCTGCCGGCGCGTCGTCGACCGCAGCCGGCGCTGGTTCTCGCGCCTCGTCGCCTCACGGCCCACGGTTGTCTGCACGACCATGAGGTCCCCCTCTCCCGGATGTCCACGTTACTGATTCGCCGCGAGAGCACGGGGGTCTGGCGCCGTGCCGTGGGCTGCGGTAAAGGGCGCACTGTCGGCGCCCCGGCGTACTGTCTCCCCGTGAGCACGTCGCGCGTCGCGGAATGCGCGGTCGCGGGATGTCCGCGGCCGCTCGAGCCGGGCGCGCCCGCGCCGCTGTGCGCCGCTCATCTGCGGGAGGTCGCCGAGTGGCGCGAGGGCGCCGCGGGCGTGACCGACCTGCTGCCGTCGCCCTGCGCGCTGTGCGGTGCCCGGCTCGGCGTGCGCTGGCCCAGCGGCTGGCTCTGCGCGGTGTGCGAATGGCGGCAGGGGGACGTCGTCGACGGCGAGCTCCCGCCGCCGCGGATCGACGTCGTGTACTACGTGCGCTACGGCGACCGCGTGAAGATCGGCACCTCCGCGCAGCCCCGGCGCCGGCTGGCGGCGCTGGTGTACGACGAGCTGCTCGCGTTCGAGCGCGGCGACCGGCTCGTCGAGCGCCGCCGGCACGAGCAGTTCGCCGACGAGCGATTCGCGCGCACCGAGTGGTTCCGCCTCAGCGGGCGGCTCCGCGCGCACGCCGCCGCGCTGTCCGCGGGCGTCGACGATCCGTGGCGTCTGCACACCCGGTGGGTGAGCGAGGCTCTCGCGCTGCGCGCCTGAGGCGCACCTGTCCCGGGCGGACTGCGCGGGTCAGGGCGTGGGGTTCTCCGCGTCGTATGCGCGGAAGCGCGTCGCGAAGCGCAGGATCACGGCGACGATCGCGACGATCGCGATGCCGCCGGCGAGCGGCGGGAACCACAGCGCGATTCCCGACAGCAGCCCGGTGTAGAGCGCGCCGATCCGCGGCCCGCCCGCCACGACGACCATGAAGATGCCCTGCAGCCGGCCGCGCACCGCGTCGGGCACGGCGGCCTGCAGCATGGTCTGCCGGAAGATCGAGCTGATGTTGTCCGCCGCGCCCGTGAGGGCCAGGCACACGCACGCGAGCGCGATCAGCAGCACGTCGGGATGGTCGGCGTCCACGGTGCCGGCATCCGACAGGCCCAGTGCGGCGGCGAGCAGCACGAGGCCGAACAGGCCGGTCGCGAGACCGAACGCCTGGATCGCGCGCGCGATCCCGACCCCCTGGCGACGCACCGTGCCGATCCGGCCCGAGAACAGGCTCGACACGAGCACGCCCGCGGCGATCGCCGCCATGAGCAGGCCCGACGTGACCTCCCCGCCGCCGAGCAGCACCACGCCGATCGCGGGGAACAGGGCGATCGGGTGCCCGAAGGTCATCGCCACGACGTCCAGGATGAACTGCATCCGGATGTTCGGCGCGATCTTCAGGAACGCGAGGCCGTCGAGCACCGAGCGCAGCCCCGGGCGGTCGGTCTGCCCCTCGGGCCGCAGGTGCGGCAGGGTCGCGAGTCCGAGGAACAGCGACAGGGTCAGCACGGCGTCGATCGTGTAGGTGATCGGGTAGCCGAACAGCGCGACGAGCACGCCGCCGACCGCGGGACCGACCAGCACCATGACGCCGGACGTGATGCCGGTGAGCGCGGCGGCGGCCGCGATCAGATGCGTGCCCACGAGCTTGGGCGTCATCGCCGCCTTCGTCGCCCCGGCGACCGTGCTCGCGGCCGAGTTGACGATCGAGAGCACATACAGCCACGGCGCGTCGATGTGACCGGTCCACGCCAGCACGGCGAGCAGCACCGTGGAGGTCCAGCCGATCGTGGCGGCCGTCAGTGCCACGAGGCGGCGGTCGAAGTGGTCGGCGAGCATCCCGCCGTACAGGCCCGCGACGATCATGGGCACGAGACCGGCGACAGCGATCATCGACACCGCGAACGTTGAACCCGTCAGCGCGTACATGTGCAGCATGACGGCCGTGATCGTCAGCTGGCTTCCGAGCCCGCCGAGCAGTGTGCCAACCCAGAGCCGCGCGAAGGCCGGGCTCTCGGTGAGGGGGCGGATGTCGACGAAGTGGCTGCGCGCGCTCACGCGCGGGCTCGGATCTGGTGCTGCACGGATCGAGGCTAGTCGGTGCCAGAACGGGCGGACGCCGCGCGGTGCGCGATGTGTTCCATCGCTGGTAGACTCTTGTGGTTGCCGTTCGATCGGCCGCGGATAAAGAGAGCTCGCGCATCAGGTGACGGGCGCCGCGCAATGAGGAGAGAGGGGATCGGTTCTATGGCACTGGAAGCAGACGTCAAGAAGGCGATCATCGAAGAGTACGCGACGCACCCCGGTGACACCGGATCCCCCGAGGTGCAGGTCGCGATGCTGACGCAGCGCATCAAGGACCTCACCGAGCACCTCAAGGAGCACAAGCACGACCACCACTCGCGTCGTGGTCTGTTCCTGCTCGTCGGTCAGCGCCGCCGCCTGCTGGGTTACCTGCAGGACATCGACATCAACCGCTACCGCTCGCTCATCGAGCGTCTCGGTCTGCGTCGATAAGGCAGCAACGCACCAGCGTTCAATCGTCTTCTCGAAGGCCCGTCCCAGGTGTGGGGCGGGCCTTCGCCGTTCCTATGCGGTCTGGCGGCCGGGGGCGTCGGCATCCGCGTAGCCCACGGGTCGGTGCGACACGGGCTCGATTCCCGTGAGCGTGGCGAAGCCCTCCGCGAGAAGGGCCGCGTCCGTGCCCGGCTCCGGCACGTTCGGCAAATCCTCTACCGCGAGGCGGATGTGCTTCTCGTCGCGCTCGCTCAGCGTGGTCTGGACGATGCCGAACGGCGCGAGCGGCGCCTCGCGCACGCCACGGTGGGCGGGGGAGTTCGGCACGTTGAGGTTCAGGACGGATCCGCGCTCGAGCGACAGCAGGAACGGCAGGGTGCCGAGGGCCGTCGCGGCCGCGGCATCCCACTCGAACGCCTCGGGGCGTATGCCGACATCGAGGGAGACCGCGAGCGCCCACGCTCCGTTCAGCCCGCCGGTCAGGGCGGCGCCCACGGTGCCGGAATGGAGGATCGCGCGCCCTACGTTGGCACCGTGGTTCACGCCCGAGAGGACGACGTCGAACGGGTCGCCGAATGCGCCGTGCGCGGCGATCAGGGCGATCAGGCCGGGGCCGCCGCGCACGGCATACGCGGGAAGCCGCTCGAGGCCGTCGAGCGTCCGCGCCTCCATGGCGATGCGCCCCTCCTCCTCGCCCGCCACGATCGAGGCGCTGGCGCCGCTCGACTGGCGTTCGGGCGCGGCGATCGTGACGTCGAGACCCTGCCGCTCGGCCTCGCGGGCGAGGGCGTGCAGCCCTGCGGCGTCGATGCCGTCGTCGTTCGTGACGAGCACGCGCGTCATGCGTCCTCCTCCGGTCGTCGGTGCGGATGCTCGTCGCTCTCGGCGAGCGCGGCGAGCCCCTCGGGGCTGATCCGGCCGCGGCTGTCGTCGGAACCGGCGCCGCGCTCCTGCACATCCACGGCGTCGCGCAGCCGGTCGATCGTCTCCATGTCACCCGTCCCCAGACCGTGCCGCGTGACGTTCAGCGCGCCGGCGGCCGCGCCCGTGACGATCGCGTCGCGCAGCGACTGACCCGCGGCGAGCCCCGCGCACACGCCGGCCGTGAGCGAGTCGCCCGCACCCCGGTGATCCGCGATCTCCAACTGCGGGGGAGTGACCTCGAGGACCGTCTCGTCCTCGCGCACGACGAACGTGCCGCCGCCGCGGGTCACGATCACCGTGTCGGCGCCCCGGGATCGCAGCTCGTCGATCGCGCGCAGCACGTCCTCGGTGTCCTTCTCGTCCTCCGTCAGCAGCCCGTCCGCGACGAGCTCCTCGTCGCTGACCTTCAGCACGTCCACGCCGCCCTCGAGCGCGGCGGTCATCCGGTCGCCCGCAAGGTCCGCCACGACGCGCACGCCGTTCGTGCGCAGGTCCGCGGCGAGCCTCCGGTACGTGTCGGCCGGCAGCACGCCGTCGCCGTCCGGTCCGCTCAGGATCGCCAGTCCGGCGTCGATTCCCTCCCGCAGCATCGCGCCGTACAGCTCGTCGAGGTCATGGCGCCCGAGCGGATGTCCCTGCGTCTCGGCGACGGCCTCGCGCTCGCCGGCCCGGCGGTCGTGCACGTATGCGGCGCCGCTGCCCTCGCGCTCGATGCCGACGACGCGGAAGCCCTCGTCCTCCAGCAGGACGCGCACGATGCGGCCGAGCTCGCCCGTCAGCGTGCAGCAGATCGTCACGGTGACGCCCAGTCGCCGCAGCATGCGGGCCTGCCACACGCCCTGACCGCCCGCATGGACATGGATCTCCGGGGCGCCGCCGTCGCCGTCCATCCCGTGGTCCTCCACGGTGACGGTCAGCGTGGGGGAGGGGGCGAAAACGGCGACGTCCGGCATGATCCCACGCTAGGCGCGCACCATGCCGGACTCTTCCCCCTTGTGCGTCGCGCGCGGCGACGCTAGCCGTTTCAGACGCGCGCGGCGAGCAGGTCGGCGTGCCAGCGCTCCGCGACGTCCGGGTGCGCCCGCAGGCGCGACTTGAGCGCGTTCTCGCCGTACAGGGAGTGGATCGGGTTCGACGGATCCTGCTCGACGCCGCGGGCCTGGGCGGCGAGCTCCGCGGGGAGCTCGAGGATGGGCAGGCGCGCGTCGAGGGCGGGATTGAAGAAGAACGGGATCGAGATCCGGTCCTGCGGTGCACGCGGGGAGAACACGCGGTGGTTGGTCGCACGCAGGTAGCCCTGCGTGGCGTACTCGAGCATCTCGCCGATGTTGAC